>CAYZAE010000115.1:0-21644 GCA_964476125.1 uncultured Verrucomicrobiota bacterium
AAAAGCGCGGGGGTGGGGAGAAGGGCGTGTGGAGTGCGGCGACATGTCGCCGCTTGGGTCTGGGAAAGCGGCCTAGGGCTGCCGCACTTCCGTTCCGATGGCGATCCCGACCGCGATCAGCGGAAGGCGTGCCGCAGGTTTTTCGCGGCGAGACGTGTGGCGTCCCGGCTTTCGGCGAGCACGGCGCCCATGCCGAAGAACTCGTGGGTGACGCCGTCGTAGCATTTGTAGTCCACCGCAACGCCAGCGGCTTCGAGGGCATCGGCGAGGGCCTTGCCGCCGGAGCGGAGCGGGTCGATGGCGGCGGTGATGATCGTGGCCGGGGGCAGTCCCTGGAGGTCGGCGTGGAGAAGATCGATGCGCGGATCCTTTTTGTCGCCGGCATGAACGAATTCGTGACGGGCGAACCATTCCATCATCGCCTTGTTCAGCGGCATGGCGTGTTCGTTTTCGTCGAAGCTGGTGGTGTTGGTGTCGGTGTTTGCGACCGGGTAGATGAGCAGTTGGTGAACCGGGAGAGAGACGCCGTGTTCCCGGGCCATGAGGGCGACGGCGACGGCCATGTTGCCGCCGGCGCTTTCGCCTGCGATGGCAACGCGGTGGGGGTCGCCCTGGAAGGAGGCTGAATTCTCCAGCACCCAGCGATAGGCGGCGAAGGCGTCCTCGTGGGAGGCGGGAAACGGATGCTCCGGGGCGAGGCGGTAATGCGTGGAGACCACGATGGCCCCCGTGGCGTTGGCGAGGGCGCGGGCAGAGGAATCGTAGCTGTCGAGGCTGCCGAGGACCCAGCCGCCGCCATGGATGTAGAGGAGGACGGGCAGGGGGCCGCTGCCCGTGGGGGAGTAGAGGCGGATGGCGATGGGGCCGCCGGAGCCGGGGATGGTTCGGTCTTCGACGGTGGCGACGGGTTCGGGTGCGGTGCCGAGCCCGCGTTCGCGGAGCAGGCCGGTGACGGCGTCGGCTGGGGTTGGTTGTTGCCGTGCTTCCGTCGGGGTGAGGTGTTCGATGGGGCGGCCGCCGAGACCGGCGAGTTGGGACAGTACGGCCTGCATGTCATGCCCTGCCAGGGAGTGATAGCGATGCATGGCGGCCTGGGGGTGGGGCTGGACTTCCGAGCGGGCCATGGGGCGTGCAATCGCGGTCGTTGAAGGATTCATGAGGTCGTTTCTCGTCTCGTTCACAAGGGATGGAGGAATTCGGTGGGTGCGGGTGACGGTCCCGGTGGCGAGCGCATCCCTTCCTCACGCTGGCGGCGATCGCCGGCATTGTGGGGCTGGGGGGTGTGCAGGCAGGGCCGCTGCGTCTCTTTCCTTGATCTGCATCCTAGGAGGTGGGACCCGGGATTCCATGGGGTGAAACCCCACCCTGGAAGCCCCGGGCTTTCGATTGGGTCACGTTCGTGCCACCGCTGGCCCTTCCGTTGAAGGACGACCCCCTGACCGGTTGGGGGGGCGGGGGCGGTTGGGCTTCAGCGCGTGCCGGCGAAGATCCGGTTCCAGATCCAGTTCGAATGCCTGGCCAGAAGCCAGAGGGCGGATCGCGCCGCGGGCCGGAAGAGCGCCCATTCCAGGAGGGCTGCGGCCCGAAGTCTGGGGGCAAACCGGAGGTCGCAGGCGAGGGCGATTCGTTCCCGGGCCCGGTTCCAGGGAAGTTCGCCACGACTGAATCGGGCGAGCGGTTCCACGGCGATTTCAGCGGATTCCAGGGCCATGGACATGCCGTTGCCGGTCACGGGTGGGATCATGGTGAGTGCGTCGCCCAGACAGCATTCGTGTCGTTCGGTGGCGCGGTGGGGCGTGAGGCCGAGACCGGCGACGCAGCAGAAGGAATCCTCCTCGAGTCGTGCGCGGGACAGGCGCTGGTGGAGGGTGGAATCGGGGGAGCCTCCGAGGTATTCGCGCCAGCGTTGGCCCAGGTCGGGGATGGGGGTTGGGGTGCGGAACAATCCGCAGACATTGACGGCGCCGTCCGCCAGCCGGCAGAGGCCGATATAGCCGGACTTTCCGAGGTGCATCTCAAGATCGGCGTTCATCGGGAGGGCGTGGGCATGGACCTTGAGGCCGAACAGACGTGGTCCGTTCGAAACGGGTTCGGGTCGGCGGCCGGTGGCATTGACGATTCCCGCGCCGTAGGTGCCGGTCCAGCGGACGCCGGATTTGAGTTCGCCGCCGAGACGGGAGAATTCGCGGGCCAGCCAGTCATCAAGAATCCAGCGGGATAGGGAGAGCCCGGCGGCGGGGAGGGATCGGGGAGGGAGACTGCGGAAGCCGTCGACGAACAGGGCGGTGGCCACGGGATGCATTCCGGCCTCACGCAATCCGGGGAGGAGTCCCAGCCTGGAGAGCGATTGAAGGCCGTCGCCGCTGATGAATTCGCCGCAGACACGGTGACGAGGGTAATGGCCGGATTCCCAGAGGGTGACGGGGGTGCCGGTCTGGAGCAGACCGATGCCGAGGGTCAGGCCGGCGAGGCCGCCGCCGACGATGGTGATCGGCTCAGGCACGGCGTTGGGCGACGAAGGAATGGCTGAAGCAGCCGGCCGCTCGTTCGGTGAGGATCCAGGAATCATCGGCGGGCCAGAGAGGGGACAGTTCCCTGCCGGTGAAGCCGGCGCGCACGCTGACGACGGCGTCGTGTCGGGTGACGGCGTGGCAGGCCAGCAGCGGGAGGCATCTGGCGGCCATCAGGTTTGCGAGGTTGCGACGTGGGTCGCAGGCGATGAAGAGATTCGTTTGTTTCGCGGCGGATCGCATCAGGCGGGTGATCGATGCCTCGGGAAAGTGGTGGAGGAAGAGGTTGGCGAACACCACGTCGGAGGTGGTTGTTCCCTTCTCGAGCCAGTTGAAGGCATCGGCGGTCACGCATTCCAGCGGCCAGCCGAGGGTCTGAAAGCTCCGGCGGGTGTTTTCGGCGACGATGTTTTGCTGGTCGACCAGCGTGACCCGGGCGGTCACGCCCCAGGCGGACCATCGGCGGGCCAGGTCGAGAAGCAGCGTGCCGTCGCCGGCGCCCAGTTCGATCCACTCGAATGGCCTGGTCTGCACCGGCCTTCGGCCGAGGCAGCGTCGGAGTACGTTGGTCAGGATCCGGGGATGACCCATGATCCGGTTGAGCAGTCGGAGATCGGCGCGGGAACGCACGGCCCGGGAGTCCGTGGAGGGAAGGTCGTCGAGCAGTTCCGCTTCGATTTCGCGGCGCATGGGTTACTCGACTTTCAGGAAGGCGCCGTGGCTGCTGAACCCGGCCCCGAACGACGACACCCACCACCATCCGCCGTCGGCCTGGCGGGCGAGGGCTTTTTCGAGGGCGAACCAGACGAAGGGGCTGCTGACGTTGCCGAACTCGCGCAGCACACCGGCGCTCCAGCGCAGATCCTCCTCGCGGAGGCCGAGTCGGTTTTGAACCGCCGACAGCACCTCGCGACCACCGCCGTGGAGGATCCAGCCCGTGATGTCGGACCGTTTCAGCGGATAGATTTCCAGCATCTGATCCAGCAGGTTCCCGACAAATTTCGCCGCGAGCGCGGGCACTTCGCGGGTGAGGATGTTTCGCAGCAGACCGTTGCGTTGCTCGAAGCGCAGTGAATCGCGATCCGACGGGCTGTGGAGGCTTCGGGGACTGGTCCATTCGACGGTCCGCGAGTGCGGGACGGGGTTTGAGGACCAAACGGCCGCGGCGGCGCCGTCGGCGAAAAGACAGGCGCTGATGAGCACTCCGGGATCGTCGTCGAGGTAGAGTGCGGCGCTGCAGATCTCGACGCAGACGCTGAGCACGTGGTGGGCATGGCCGGAGGCGAGCAGGGCCTCGGCGAGACGTGCATTGGGCAGGGCGGCGCCGCAGCCCAGGCCCACGAGATCGTAGGCCTGGACGTCAGGGCGCAGGCCGAGGCGTTCATTCACATGGCTGGTGAGGCCGGGGCAGAGCTGGCCGGTGCAGGTGCTGACGATGACGGCGTCGATCTGCGACGGGGAGAGGCGGGCTGCCGCGAGGGCGCGTCCGGCGGCCTCGGTGGCGAGTTCGGGGGCGTGCCGGGTGAAGCGGGCGTGCATGGTGTCGGGGGTCACCACGAAGGCTTCGTCCCAGCCGTTCATGACCATGTGCCGGGTGGCGATGCCGTTGTCGGCTGAGAGTACCCGGCGCAGGAGAGCCTGCGAGCGGGGGGTGAGGTCGGGGAACTGGGGGGCGTTCTTCAAGGCCTCCCAACATTCGGTCTGGGTGAAGCGAAAGGGCGGAACCGCGGTGCCGAGGCCGATCAGGTGCATGACGCAAGGAGGTCCAGTCCGGGAGAGTTGAATCCGGGTCCGGTGGGGTGGGAATGGGGTGTTTACCCCAGCCGGCCTCAGATTTCGCGATCGCGCGCGAACACGACGAAGCCGTTCGCGGGGGTGATTTCGGCGGAGGCGGGCAGGGGCGGCGCGCTCAGAGATCGCGCCCTACCCACGAACCCGGGATGCACCGCGATGACTCAGTTCCCGTCCAGGGAGGTGAGTCCGGGGATATAGAGGCCGGCGAGCTGGCGGGCGAGGCGGTCGGGGTTGCCGCCGCGGCCGTTGATCAGCACTGCGATGGCGAGAGAGTCCTCGGGATAGATCGCCAGACAGCTGGTGAAGCCGGTGGCGTGGGCGCCGTTGTGTCGGATTTCACGGTGTCCGGCCACGGTCTGGATGCCCCAGCCCAGTCCATAGCTGGAGGCAGTGCCGTTCTTCAATCGGGCGGGTGTCCAGGCTTCAGCGATGGATTCGGGTTTGAGCAGTTTCGGTTTGAGCAAAGCCTGGGCCCAGAGGGCAAGATCGCCGGCGGTGGAGACGATGCCGCCGCCGCCGTAGGACAGGATCGATTCGGCGATGAACTCCCCGTTTCGGAACCCGGATCCCGTCCAGAAGTAGCCCGAAGCCCGGTGCGGGATGAGGTCGGAATGGCTGACGATCCGGGTGCTGGCCATGCCGAGAGGTGCGAAGACCCGTTCCTGGAGAAACTCGCCGTAGGATTTTCCGGTGAGTTTCCTGACGATCATGGCGAGCAGGTGATAGTTCGAGTTGCTGTACTCGTAGCGTTCGCCCGCGGTGAAATTAAGGGTGCGGGCCGCCGTTGCCCGGAGCACCTCCTCCTCGGTGACCTCGATTCGGAGGCTGGCCGTGGGGGCGTTGATGAAGTCCTTGATTCCCGACGTGTGACTGAGGAGGTGGCGGAGGGTGATCTCCTTCCAGGTGTCGGGAGTGCTTTCGAGATGTTTCGAGACCGGATCCTCGAGACTGAGTTTGCCCTCCTCCGCGAGCAGGAGAATGGCAGCGGAGGTGAAGGTTTTCGTGACGGACTGGATTTGGAAAACCGTGGCGGGGCTGGCGGGG
The DNA here is from genome assembly GCA_964476125.1 of uncultured Verrucomicrobiota bacterium. Classification (GTDB taxonomy): domain Bacteria; phylum Verrucomicrobiota; class Verrucomicrobiia; order Limisphaerales; family CAIMTB01; genus CAIMTB01. The sequence continues at coordinate 5,349 of CAYZAE010000115.1, forward strand.
GTTTCCTGTTCGAGGTTGGCAAAACCGGTGGCGGCGGTCCTCAGAAGCTTCCCCTGGTGAAGAATGGCGATGGAGACCGCGGGCACGTGGCGCTGGGTGACTTCCGCGGCGATCAGGTCGTCCACCGGATCGGCTCCCGCCACGAAAGGAAGGACGGCCAGAGCCATGGCGAGAGCGGGGGCGAGGAGGCTTTGGAATACGAGGAACACGGTGGATCTCGGAAGGAATGGGCGTGGTTTCATGCGTCTCGACGACGGGCCCATCTAGATTCGGGCGATGGATCGCGTCCATCCCGATGTCGGGCGTTGCCAACGCGGCGCGCGGGGCGCCCGTCATTCCGCTCCGGGTCCCCTGTCGGTGGTTCGGGAGGCGAACCGGCTGCGTTTGAGCTGGCCGGGGGTGGGAAGACTGCAATCGACGCCCGTGCTGGTTCCTGCGACCTGGCAGGACGTGGCGGGGGCCGCGAGTCCCCACGAGGTGTCGGCCCAGGCGCCGTCGCTGTTCTACCGCCTCATTCGCTGAGCTTGTGAGGAGTCAGCGGCTGGCTCGGAAGAAGCGGTGCGGTGCACCGGCGGTGGCTCTGGGGCTGGGGAGGGAGGGGGATGAGGCGCGCACCGGAGCGCCAGCCTGGGTGTGGGGGGTGTGCCGGGCAAGGTCGTTTGACAGTCCGCCACCGGACTCGCACTGTAGTCCAATCCTCTCAAGCGTTGGTCGTTCGACGCCCGGAGGTATTGCATGCATTCCCATCAACGCATTCTCCGGGCCCTCGGCGTCGTGCTGGCGGCTTTTGTGTTCCTGTTCCTCGCCGGCGGACGGCGGGGTACGGGCCCGGTTCGTCCTGTCTGGACCCGCGGTGTGTCGACCTCCGCTCCGGTGGCGGCGGCGGAGGAAGCGGGCGTGGTCCTTGGGCGCGCGGTACGGACTGCGGCGCGGCCGGAGGCGGGGACGGAAGCGGCGAAGGCGGGTGTGGAGACGGGAGTTTCGAGGGCGGTTGTCGGTCCATCCGGCACGATTTTCGAGACGTTTCGTGCGTGGGCGGAAGGAGTTGCGGTGGGGGTCGTTCCTGAGGCCCTGGGGCTCGATCGTGCGGTGGCCCTGGCGAAGGAGCGGCGGGTGGCGATGGAGACCTTGATTCGGACGGATCCGCGTCGGGCGTTGGAAATGGCGTTGCCCTGGCGGTTGCGCCAGCGGCTGCCAGGAGCGGTGGTGGTGGAATTGGAGGAACCTGTTTCGGCCCGGGGCCGGTTGGAAGTGTTGTGCGCCTGGCAGGGGCCGGGTGCGGTGATTGGGGCGGGTGGGGCGGCGCGCGTCGCGACGTCGAGTCCGGGGGATCCCTGGATTCGCACCTTCACGGTGGGGGAGCGGGAGTTCCGGGCTTATGTGTATGGGCGAAGGTTGGGGCAGCAGACTGCGGAAGCGGTGGTTCTCCAGGGCATCGCGATCGCGGAGGCGATGGCGGTTTCGGAGGAGCCGGCGCGGTTGCTGGAGCCGGAGGAGGTCCGGGCGCGGCGGGCGGCGGGTGAGCTGTCGGGGGAGCTTCGCTGCGTGCTGACGGGGGTGTCGGCCGACGGTGCGAGGGGCGGTGGGGGGCCAGTGGTGTTGGATTATGGCGGTGAGCTGATGCCGGTGGCCGGGGCGGAACGGGCGGCGGAACTCCAGTCGAGGCTGGCGTCGGTGGAGCCGGGTTTTCGCAGTCCCATCGCGCCGCCGACTTATGGGCAGTGGTCGCACGGGGTGAAGCGCCTGTTGTTCATGCGCGTGCGATTTCCGGACGACCTGCGGGAGCCGGTCTCGGAGGCGGAGGCGGCGGAGGTGATGCGGCTGGCGAACGAGTATTTCGTGTCGGCCTCGTTCAATACCCTGGATGTCATCACCACCGTCGGCCCGCTGGTGACCCTGCCGCAGCCGAAGCTTTACTACGCGGTCAAAGGGACGGCGGTGCTGTTGAAGGACGCGCGCGAAGCCACGCGGGTGGCGGGGGTGGAGTCGTCGGTGTTCGATCTCGACATGGTCCGGTTCGTGAACGTGCCCGGGTTCACCTGGGCCGGGCTGGCGTCGGTGGGGGGACGCGGGGTGTGGCTGCAGAGTTCGGCGCTGGGCGTGATCTGCCATGAGCTCGGCCACAACCTCGGCCTGAGCCACGCCAACTTCTGGAACACCGTGCGCGCCGAGCCGCCGGCGAACCCGCAGAACCTGCCGTTCGACGCCGGCAGCCTGGTGGGCATCGACAGCGCGATCGGGCCGGGGGACGACATTGAGTATGGGGATCCCTTCGACGTCATGGGCAGCGGTGGCAGTGGGTCGGCGCACTACACGGCGCTTCACAAGTATCTCCTGGGCTGGGTGCCGGAGGCCGGGGTGCGGACGGTGACGAACAGTGGTGTGTACCGCGTGCATGCCCATGACCTGGGCGTGCTGGCGTCGGGCGAGAGTCATTCCCTGCGTGTGCGAAAGGACGCGGAACGGTTTTACTGGATCAGTGTCCGGGGTGCGGTGCGGAACAATCCTTGGCTGGCGGAGGGTGTGGAGTTGCATTGGAACGGGTGGCATCAGGCCATCGCCTCGAGCGAGTTGATCGATACCACGCCGGGGTCCGCGCCCGGGAAACTTGATGCGGCGCTGACGGTGGGCCGGACGTTTGTCGACGAGGCGGCGCAGGTGTTCGTGACGCCGCTTCGGCGGGTGATGGTGCCCGTGCAGGGTGTTCCGGTGCCGGCCCTGGATGTGGCGGTGAACCTGGGACCTTTTCCGGACAACCGCCGACCCGAACTCGAACTCAGTGTGTCGGCGGACCAGGCGCTCCCGGGTGAGCCGGTGATCCTGCAGGCGTCGGCGACGGATCCGGATGGCGACCCGGTGGCGTACGCGTGGGACCTGGGAGACGGCGTGCCTGCGCCGAACGCCGCGGCGATCACCAACGTGTGGGCTCAGCCGGGGGATTATGTCGTCCGCTGTGAAATCACGGATCTCCGGGGGGGCGTGGCCTCGAAGCACCGCGTGGTGCGGGTGGGGAATGTCGGAACCCTGCGCATCGCGGGCACGGTGTTGGACCAGAGTGGCGAGCCCTTGGCGGGGGTGCGGGTTCACAACGGTCGGTATGGGACGAACAGTCCGTATGCCCCGGAGTTCCGCAGCACCCTCACCGACAGCGAGGGCCGCTACACCCTGGTGGGACTGACGGCTGGGGAGTACGAGGTGGGCGGCTTCCGGGCGGGGTACACCGCGCGCCCGCTGAATTTCACGCGGCCGCTGATCCTGAACGAGTTCACGGGGGTGGATGTGGACCTGATCGCGACCGCGCTGCCGCGGGTGGCGGTGCGGGTGTTGTCGGACGGCGATGACGGTGCGGGCCGTCCGGTGGTGTACGAGGTTTCGCGGCGGGGGCCGACGAACGAGTTGTTGCGCGTGTATTTCCGCGTCTCGGGAACGGCGGTTCCGGACGAGGACTACGTTCCGTGGAAGGGGATCGAGGCCCAGACCAATATCATTCCGACGGCGTTGCAGCCGGTGAACCAGGTCCTTCCCTTTGGTTTTGCTGAGATCCCGCCCGGGGCGCGATTCACGAACCTCAGTTTTGCGGTGACGAAGGATACCCAGGCCGAGGGGGACGAGACCCTGACCGTGACTCTCCAGTATCCGGTGACCCGGACGACCATGACGGAGACGGAGACGAACACCGTGGACATTCCGGGGTGGGAAGTGACGGCGGACAACGGCCGGGACACCTGGTTTCAGACGCGGGTGAAGTATGAGTTGGGCGCGCAGGCGGAGGCGGTGGGGGTGGTGAGGGATGGTTCGCCCCTGGGGGAGACGACGATTTCGATTGTGGCCCTGGAGCGGGGGACCTCGGAGAACCCGGGGGATTCCGCCTCCTTCCTGATCAGCCGGGTGGGTCGGGTGCCGGGGGGAGTGTTGCGCATCCCGTTGCGGGTGGCGGGGACGGCGACTGCGGGGGACGATTACGAGCCCCTGGGTGGATTTGTGACCTTGCCGGTGGGTGTGGACGCGGTGCGCCTGGTGGTGATGGCGTTGGACGACCGGTTTGTGGAGGGCAACGAGACGGTCGTGGTCCGGTTGGAGGAGGGCGACGGGTATCGGGTGGGCGCCCGGGAGGCTGTGGTGGTGATCGTGGACAACGACCTGCCGCTGGTCAGTGTGAGTTCCACGGAGCCGGTGGTTCAGGAAGCGGGGGCGGGGGGCCGGGTGACGTTCCAGCGGACCGGGGATCTCGATCGGCCGTTGGAGGTGGATTATCTCGCGGGCGGCACGGCGGTGCCGGGGGTGGATTATGCGACGCTCCCGGGCCGCGTCGTCATTCCGGCGGGGTTGAGCACGGCGACCGTGGAGGTGGTGCCGATGAATGATGGATTGTTCGAGGGGGATGAGACGGTGGTGATCACGATCGGGGACAGTCCGGTCTACAATCCCGTCTCTCCGTCGCGGGCGGTGGTGATCATCCGGGATGACGAGTTTCCGACCGTGACGGTGGAGGCGACGGACGATGAGGCGATGGAGGGTGGGGATGATCCGGGATTGTTCACCCTGCGGCGGACGGGGCCGGTCGATCAGCCTTTGGTGGTGCGCTACCGTTTTGGGGGGAGCGCGGTGCATCAGGCTGATTTCGTGGCCAGCGGGGATCGCGTGACGATTCCGGCCGGGCAGGTTCAGGCGAACCTGGTGGTCACGCCGATTGACGATTCCCTGCGTGAGGATGCGGAGACCATCGCGATCGAACTCGAACCTGATCCGGCGTACATCGTCGGGGTGCCCTCGGGTGCCGCCGTTGCCCTGGCGGACAACGGCGACAGCGATCTGGCGGTGGGTTTCGGTTTGTTGACCTCGCGTTTTCCCGAGTCGAGGCAGGACCCGGAGATTTCGGTCAGGATTTCGGGCAATCCGGAGGACGGCCCGGAGAATGCGGTGACTGTGGCGTGGGAGGTGCTGGGTGGGACGGCGACCGGTGGGGAGGACTATGTGCTGACCAACGGCACTCTTTCCTTTGCCTATGCGGATCCGGGCAGCGCGACGCCGTTGAGCAACCGGGTGGCGTTCATTCCGTTGAAGGTCATCGACGACCTCCTGCCGGAGCGGGATGAGACGGTGGTGGTCCGGTTGCGCATCGCGCCGACGGTCATTCCCGCGGAGGATCCGGAGCAGCCGCCGCAATTGTACACCAACGGTGTGTTGGACGTTTATGCCGTCCACACCCTGACCCTGGTGGACGACGATCGCAGCGATGTGCGCGTGAGGACGGTGGCGGGCACGACGCGGGAAGGGGCGGGAACGCCGGGGCGGTTTGTGATCGAGCGTGTGGGCCAGACCAACGTGCCGCAGCCGGTGCTGTTTCATCTGGGCGGCCTGGCCTCGGCGGGGGCGGATTATCTGGCGGTATCCAATCGTGTCGTGCTCCAGCCCAACCAGACGTCGGTCGAGGTGGAGATCGTCCCGATCGACGATCCGGAAATGGAATACCGGGAGAACGTGGTCCTGACGCTGGTGGATGCGCCGGGTTCACGCGTCTCGTCGATGGCGCAGGCCGAGCTGTTCATCGAGGACAACGACGGCACCCTGCAGTTCGGTTCGGCGCGATTCACGGCGGTGGAGGCGGATCCCGTGGCCCGCGTCGTGGTGCGTCGGGAGGGGGATCTCAGCCTGGGCGCCACCGCGCAGTTCGAGGCGGTGGCGGGTTCGGCGCAGGAAGCCTTCCTGACCAATGGCGGTTGGGCGGGCGATTTCTTTCCGGTCCAAACCGAGGTGTCGTTCGCGCCCGGGGAGAGCCTGAAGGAGGTCGAGGTGTCGCTTCTGGATGATCAGGAAACCGACGGGCCGAAGACCGTGCGCCTCGGATTGTCGCGGGGTTCGAGCCTGTTTCCGCTGGGCGGACAGAACACGGCGCTGCTGACGATCCGGGATGATGATTCCCTGATTTCGACGGGAACGAACACGGTGGCCGGGATCGAGACGGAGGGATGGGTGGAGGTGGTCCTGGTGCGGTCGGGGCCGGTGGATCAGCGGCTGGAGGTGGCGTATGAGACCGCGGACTTCACGGCGGCGGCGGACGAGGATTACGTGACCGTCTCGGGCCTTGTGGTGTTTGGCGCGGATCAGCGGGAGGCGCGGGTCTGGGTGCCATTGCTCAACGACTTTGTCATCGAGGGCGAGGAATCCCTGTTGCTCCGGATCTCGACCCCGTTGGGAGCCCCATTGGGCGAGGTGTCGGTGGTGGTGGTGGACGACGATTGCGCGCTGCAATTTTCGGTGGCGTCGGTGGAAGTGGATGAGGATGGGGCGATGGTGGAGTTGCAGGTTGATCGGGTGGGCTCGCCCTTGAAGCCCGTGAAGGTTGATTACGCGACCGTGTCGGGCACGGCGACGGAGGGGGACGATTACGAGCCGGTGCTGGGCACTCTGGCGTTCCTGGGCAACCGCTTCGAGTCGTTGACCAATGGGAGCGGTGAGGTGGTGTTCCGCCTGGGCGAAACCAACCGGACGTTTCGGATCCGCATCGTGAACGACAGCGAAGGCGAGCGGGATGAAGCGTTCAGCGCCGTTCTGGTCCATCCGCGGTCGGGCGATCCTGGATTCACGATTCCCTTCGTGATTGCCGGGGCGATCACGAATCTGACGGTGAGCATCCGCGACAACGAGGCTCCGGGGCGCGTGGACGACAGCTTCCAGCCCGGTCTGGGAGCCGATGCGCCGGTTCGCGCCCTGGCCGTGCAGCAGGACGGAAAGATCCTGGTCGGCGGCGACTTCTCAACCTTCGACGGTCTCGTCCTGCCGCGTCTGGCGCGGTTGCATGCGGATGGGTTTGTCGATCGCAGCTTCAATCCGGGCCGGGGTCTGGACGGCAGTGTCTGGGCGGTGGCGGAGGTGGCGGACGGACGGGTGATGGCCGGGGGATCGTTCACGAATGTCGATGATGTCGAGCTGCCCTTCCTGGCCCGATTGGAACCGGACGGCACCCGGGCCACGGATTTCGCGGTTCGACCGGATGCCGCGGTGCGGGTGTTTGCCATGGCGGCGGGGTCGACCGGCGAGGTGTACGTGGGTGGGGATTTCACGACCATCAATGGAGCGCCCTGTCCGGCCGTGGCCCGGTTGTCACGGTCCGGGGTCTGGGACGCGACCTTCCGTGCTTCCGGCGGCGAGGCGCGATCCGTGCGCGCCCTGGCGGTGACGGGGGGAGGGGTGCTGGTGGGTGGCGTGTTCGACAACTGGGACGGATCCGGGGCGAAGAATCTGGTTCGCCTGGGAAGCGAGGGGGCGGTGGATCGGGGATTCCCGGTCGGACTCGCTCCGAACGGTCCCGTGCACACCCTGGTGCTGGCGCCGGACGGAAGCGTGTACCTGGGAGGCGAGTTCAGTGCCATCGGTGGTTTCACCCGGGCCGGTGTTGCGCGTCTGCTGGAGGGCGGGTTGGCGGTGGATTCCGCCTTCGACCCGGGCTCCGGAGCCAATGGGACGGTGCTGGGCGCGGGGTTGACGGGCGGCGACCGGGTGATGGTCGGCGGTCGATTCGAACAATTCGGGGAAACCCCGGTGGGGCGGTTCGCGCGTCTGCTGGGTGATGGGCGGGTGGACGAGGCGTTCTTCCGGGGAACCGGGGCGAACGAGGCCGTCCGGGCCCTGGTGATTCAGCCGGACGGAGCGATTGTCCTGGGTGGTGATTTCACCGAGGTGAACGGGCGTCCGCGCTCGCGCGTGGCCCGGATTCATGCGGATGAAAAGTTCGCGGAGGGTTTCGTGGAGTTTTCGGCGTCGGTGTTCGGGGTCGGCGAGGCGGTCGGCGAAGCGGTCGTTGAAGTGCGTCGGACCGGATCGGCGAAGTTGCCCGCCCGGGTTGGTTACCTCGCTCTCCCGGATTCGGCCGAGGCGGGACTGGATTTCGAGCGAACGTCCGGGGAACTGGAGTTCGCGGCCGGGGAGGTGAGCCGGACCTTCCGCATTCCAGTGCTCGACGACAAACTGGCGGAAGGCTCGGAGACGGTGCGCCTGGTGCTGACCAATGCGATCGGGTCGCTGGTGGGCCGACGCGGCACGGCGGCGTTGTCGATCCTGGACGACGAGGTGGCGGTGGCGTTTGAACTGCCGTGGGTGGAGGTCGATGAAAAGGCTGGATCGCTGTCGCTCGAAGTCCGGCGCAGCGGATCGGTCGAGGGCCCGGCGCGGGTGGCCTACCGGACGGAGTCGGGCACGGCAACGGCCGGGCAGGATTTTGTCGAGGCCACGGGCGTGTTCGAGTTCGCCGCTGGAGCCGCCACCGGAGTGATCCGGGTCATGGTGCGGGACGATGCGGTGATCGAAGGGGACGAACAGTTTCGCGTGGTGCTGAGCGAGGCGGGGACGGGACTTCCGGTGGGATCGCAATCGTCGGTGCGCATCACGGTGGTGGATGACGATCGCCTGCCCACCCATCACACCCTGGTGGTGGAATCAGGTCCGGGCGGCTTGGCCGTGCCGACGGGAGGGCGGTTCCCGACGAACTCCGTGCAGACCCTTCGAGCCTTCCCGGATCGTGGATTTGAGTTCGCGCGTTGGGAGGGCACCGTGACCTCGGCGGATAATCCGCTCCTTCTGCGCATGGATCGTGACCATGTGCTGCGGGCGCGTTTCCGTCCCCGTGATTATCTCGAGACGTTTGAGACCGGTGGATTCGGAGAGTTGCCGTGGATCACGGAGGCGTCGTCCGGCTGGGGGGTGACGAACGAAACCGCGTCCAGCGGTCGTTATTCGGCAAGGTCCGGGCGGGTGGGGGATTCCACGGCCAGCGTGCTGGCGCTGGAACGGGTGACGGAGTCCGGGGGTGCGAGTTTTGATTTTCGCACGGCGTCCGAGGCGGGCTGGGATTTTCTGGAATTCCAGCTGAACGGGGAGCTGGTCGGGCGCTGGTCGGGGGTGAATGGATGGCAGACGTTCCAGTTCAACGTGCCCGCCGGGATCAACCGGTTGGTGTGGACATTCCGCCGGGATCGGACCTTCGGCGGGATCGCGGATGCGGTGTGGATCGACAACCTGGATCTTCCCGAGCCGCCTGGGGCGACGCCGTCGGCGCCGCGACTGGCTTGGGTGCCCACGGATGATGGCCCTCGCTGGCGCATCGAAGGGGTGGACGGATGGCGGTACGCACTCGAGGTGTCCGAGGACCTGCGGCGTTGGAGCGTGGGGGGAACGGGATTGAGGTCCGGCGAATGGCTGCCTGTTCCCGGGGTGGCTGTTCCTGGATCCGGAGGTTTGGGTGTGGGAGCCAGGGCTCGGTTCCAGCGGCTAAGGGTCGAAGGGCGGGTGGAGTAGGGAGAAGATCGGATCCCGAAGGGAACCCTGGAGTTTGGCCATTTCGCCCACGCACAAAAGTCGCGGAGCGACGGGACGATGGTAGCCAGGGGCTTCAGCCCCTGGATCCAGTGCTTTTCAGACGGGCTCTTAAGGGTCGTACGTCGCTCCGCGACGCCAACCTAAAAACCCACGCAAGCCGTGGGCGTTGCCCACGGCTACCATCCTCGTGTCGCTCCGCGACGCCTGAAAATGGCCAAACTCCAGGGCATACCATCGGCATGCTCGGGCCTGAGAATTTCGAAAAACGTCCCAACTCCAGGCGTCGCCCCGAGACACCTCAGCCCTGCTTCTTGCGGCGGGCGAATTCCTGGATGAAGACGCGGGGCGTGACGCCGTAGATCCGCTTGAAGTGGGTGGTCAGGTGACTCTGGTCGCAGAAACCGGCCTGGGTGGCGATGTCCGCGATTTCGAGGTTTGTGCTCAGCAGCAGTTCGCGGGCGCGATCGACGCGGCGGCGGATCAGGTACTGGTGCGGGGCGAGACCGGTGGAGCGCTTGAAGAGCCGGGCGAAGTGGTAGGGGCTGAGGCCGGTGGTCTGGGCGATCTGCTCGAGGCGAAGATCCTCGGCGAGATGGTTGTGCATGAACTCGACGGCTTCGCGGAGACGGTTTCGTCCCAGGCCGGTGGAGGAACCACTTCCGTCGCTGCTTGAGCCGCCGGTATCGGTGGTGCCCGAGGCGGAATGGCCGTGGTTGGCGGCGGTGGAATAGCGCCGGACGAGATGGACGGCGAGGGCGCTGGCGAGGGATTCGCCGTACCAGCGGCCGCCGGGGCAGCCGGCTTCGAGTTCGGATTTGAGGGCGAGAGCCAGGCCGCGGACCAGGGGATCGTCGTTGACGGGGCGGAAGGCGAGTTCCAGCTGGTCGATCTGGGAGATGTCGTGGGCGGCGCGACGGAGGAACTCGGGTTCGATGGAGAGGCAGATGAAGTCCCGGGTGTCACGGTTCCTGACGTTCAGGGACCGGAGGGCGGGGTAGATGCCGACGTTCCAGGGGGGCACGTAGGTTCGGCCGGTGCGATCGCCTTCGCGCCATTCGAAGGAGCTGGGTTCGTCCAGTTGGACGAGCACATGGTGCCAGAGTGGCGCTTCGTCATCGGCCTCGGCGGGGCCGCCCTTGAAGTGCTCCACATGGATCCCTTTCCAAGGCGCCTCCGAGCTGGAGAGGACCGGCGGACGGGGCATGTGCGGCCGACGGCGTTTGGTGCGGGAAGATACGAGCTGGGTTTCCACAGGTGATACGACGCTTAGTGGTTCAAGATTGGTGCGGGCTTGGAGCGATTCCTGGCCTCGCATACGACACGCGTAATCCATGGACCGTTCCCGCCAGAATTCCATCCGAATGACGTGATCATCGTAGAAATCATTTCATGGCCTCCATGGTTTTCGGGCCGTGAAAGGTGACGATTGGAAGGCGTCGAAGCCCTGGATCGATCAGGGAACGAACAGAAGACAAGCGGCCAGGCTGATGAGAGCGCCCACAAAAGTGATCCAAAAGCCGCTGGTGCGGCGTCTTTTTGATTCCTCCCCCCGGAAGTCCGGGAGCGCGATGTGAATTTGATGGGTCTGCCGAAGGTGCTCGACGATTTCGAGTCGGGCGCCAGAGGTGCCGTGGGCAGTCAGGATCGAGTTTGGGTGAAACGTGCTTGGAAGCCTGCGTTCTTGCTTACTTCCTGAATCCAATCAGCAGAATCGAAAAACCCCGCGAACTCCGGGGAGTTGCGCGGGGTTGGAAATTGGGCCGGGGCCGACGGCTCGGGGCCGAGTCGGACTCGGGCGGGTCAGTCGGGCTTGTGTGCGCTGTGGCAGGACTTGCAGTTGACGGCTTCCTTGAACTTGGCGGCGGCGTCGGGGGCGCCGTCCTTGAGGGCGTGGACAGCCTTGACGAGGGCGGCGGTCTTTTCGTCCCAGCTCTTCTGGTCGCCCTTCGGGGGTTTGTTGAGCGGGAGGTCCTCGTAGTATTCCACGAGCTTGGCGATGTCCTCCTTGGAGGCCTTGCCCTGGGCGACGCGCTTGCAGACATTGTCGTCGCCCTTGTTGATGGCCTTCATGATCTCCTCGATCGAATGCTTCGGCTTCTTTTTGTCGGCGGCCTGGGTGACGAGGGCGGTGGTGGTTGCCGCCAGGAGCCCGAAGGCGGCGACGGTGGCCAGCACGGAGCGCGGATGGATGAATGAATGACTCATGGGTGTGTGAACTTAGCGGGTTGGTACTTGGTTTGGTTGTGTTTACGTCACCGACCGAGCAGTCGGTCGGAAAGGGGCAGAAATCGGGCGTCCAGGGGGTGCATGGGGCGTTCGGCCCGGTCAAGAGACGACCCTTCGGGCAGGGTGGTTACATGCCGAAAGGGTGGCATCCTCCCAAAATTGGAGCTGGGGGATGGCTGGGGTGGCGGCAAGGTCTGGGACGCTGGGGCTGAAATCCAGGGATGATCACCCAGGGTCGCAGCCTGCTAGTTGGTGACGTTTTCCACCTTGAATCCCGGGGCTGACGCCGGGTCGATGGCACGCAGGGCATTGGCGACAGCGGTCATCTGGTCGCGGTCTTCGGTCTGGAGCAACGCTTTCAGATCGGGTACGGCGGCTTTGGCGGCTGGCCCGATCGTCCCGAGGGTGTAGGCGGCGGTGCGGCGCACGAGGGGATCCGCGTCCTTCAGCAGGGGCAGGATCTTGGGGACGACCGCGGCTGCATCGGGGCCGAGTTTGGAGATTTCGCCAAGGGCGTTGGCCTTGGCGTCGGCGTCGCCCGCCAATCCCGCAATCTGGGCATTCAGGTCGACTTTCGGGGCGGGTTCGCTGCATCCGGTGACCCAGAGTGCGAGTGCCGCGAGAATACAGGCCGACGAGCGAAGCATGGCAGGAATCATGGAAGGACCATAGAAGCGGCGATTCCCAAGGGCAATGGCGTTCGGAGGCGCGACAGGGGGACAGGCTTTTGGCGGTGGTTTACCGATTGTCTGTCCCCCCTGTGGGAAGTCGGGTTTTTGGTTCCGCGGCCGGGGGAGCTGGCCTAGGTTCGCGGCCGTTCCTCCATGCGAGCATCGAAACTTCGGTTGATGGGGCGCTGGCCTCGCCTGATCCTCTGGTTCGCAGGGGTGGGGCTGGGTTTGTCGTCGGGCGCTGCGGAAATCGATCGGAGGGGGGAGGACGGGGAGGTGCGGGCGATTCTGGCGGAGGCCTGTTTTTCCTGTCACGGGTTCGATGCCAAGGCGCGCAAGGCGGGATTGCGTCTGGATCTGCGGGAGGAGGCATTGAAACCCGGAAAATCCGGCCGGCCCGCCATCGTTCCCGGGTCACCCGACCGGAGTGAGGTGCTGCGGCGGATCTTCAGCGCGGATCCGGAAGAGCAGATGCCGCCGCCGGATTCGCATCGTGCACTGAATTCGGAGAAGCGGGAGCGAGTGCGTCGATGGATTGCGGCGGGGGCGGGGTATCGGGAGCACTGGGCTTTTGAGGTCCCGGTGCGACCTTCCCTGCCGCGCGTGCGATCGGGTGGGTGGGCCAGGAACTCCGTGGATGCCTTCGTGATGTCGGCGCTGGAATCGGCGGGCCTTGAGCCGTCGCCGGAGGTGGACCGGGTGACGCTGCTTCGGAGGCTGACGATGGATCTCACGGGGGTTCCCCCGACGCCGTTGGAGGTTGCGGCGTTCCTGGCGGATACGGCCCCGAATGCCTACGAGCGGTGTGTGGATCGTTTGCTGGGGTCGGCTCGGTATGGGGAAAGGATGGCCCAGGAGTGGTTGGATGCGGCGCGGTATGCGGACAGCAATGGCTATCAGGTGGATCGGGACCGGGAGTTGTGGGCCTGGCGCGACTGGGTGATCCGGGCATTCAACGCGAACATGCCGTTCGACCAGTTCACGATCGAACAGTTCGCAGGGGATCTTCTCCCGGGGGCGACGCTGGATCAGCGGATCGCGACGGGGTTTCACCGGAACCACATGATCAATGAGGAGGGGGGGATCATTCCGGAGGAATTCCTGGTGGAATACTGCGCGGATCGGGTGGAGACGACGGCCACCGTCTGGCTGGGGCTGACGATGAACTGCGCGCGCTGTCACGATCACAAGTACGATCCGGTCACCCAGCGTGATTACTACGGGTTGTTCGCGTTCTTTCACAATGTGCCGGAGAGCGGCGTGGGAACCTACGGGGCGAGCATCCGTCGGAACACGCCGCCTTCCGTGAAGCTTCCGGCGCCGGAGGCGGAGGCCAGGATCTTGCGGCTGAATGCCGAACTGACGGTGGCGCAGGCGGAACTGGCGCGAAGTACCGCCCCCGAGAAATCCAAGGAACGCCTCGCTCTCACCCAGCGGGTGGAGGGTTTGAAGAAGCAGATCGACGAGACCGACCTTTCGATTCCGATCTCGCTGGTGATGGCCGAGATGGCGGAACCACGTCCCACGCACGTGCTGATGCGCGGGGTTTATGATCGGAAGGGGGACCGGGTGGCGGCGGGAACGCCGTCCAAGCTGCCGCCGTTTCTTCCCGGCCAGCCCACCAACCGACTGGGACTGGCGCGGTGGCTGGTCGATCCGTCCCATCCCCTGACCGCGCGGGTCACGGTGAACCGGTTGTGGCAGGCGGTGTTTGGAACCGGGTTGGTGAAGACCAGCGAGGATTTCGGGGTGCAGGGGGAGCGACCGAGTCATCCGGAGCTTCTGGACTGGCTGGCCACGGAGTTCGTGCGGACCGGTTGGGATGTGAAAGGCCTGGTTCGACTGATGGTGACCAGCGCCTGTTACCGTCAGGATTCGCGGTTGCGTCCGGGGTGGGCGGAGAAGGATCCCGAGAACCGGCTGCTTTCGCGCGGACCCCGGTACCGGTGGTCGGCGGAGGCCATTCGTGATCAAGCCTTGTTCGCGAGCGGTTTGCTGGTGGAACAGATCGGGGGACCCTCGGTGAAGCCGTACCATCCCCCGGACTTGTACGAACAGGTCGTGGCGGGGTCCTCGGCCTCGACCTACGTGCAGGACCACGGCGCGGCACTCTATCGCAGGAGCCTGTACACGTACTGGAAGCGGTCGGTGCCCAACCCGGCCCTGCTGGTGTTCGACATGCCGTTTCGGGAGACCTGCACGGTGCGGCGGGCGCGGACCTCGACGCCGTTGCAGGCCCTGAATCTTTTGAACGATCCAACGTATGTGGAGGCGGCGCGCGGTCTCGCCCAGCGGATGATGCGGGAGGGAGGAGCGGATCCCGAATCCCGGATCGCCCATGGATTCCAGCGCGTGGCCGGACGACCTCCGAAGCCCGCTGAAAGCGAAGTCCTGGTGTCGGGTTGGGCCCGCGCTTTGTCGGGTTTTCGCGGGGATCGCGCCGCGGTTTCGGGGTTTCTCGCGGTGGGCGAATCGGCGGCGGACAAGGACCTGGAAGCCGCGGAACTTGCGGCGTACGCGACGGTGGCGGCGATCCTGCTGAACCTGGATGAGACTCTGACCAAGGAATGAGCGCTCCCCTTCCCCCTGATGCGTCGGTGTCGTCGTTGGCCTCGACGCGCCGGCATTTCCTGAGTCGCACGGTCTTTGGCTTGGGGACGGTGGCGCTGGCGTCGCTGTTGAATGCGTCGTCCGCGATTGGTGCGGGAGGGGCATCCGTGCCGAGGCCGTTGTTGCCGCACTTCGCACCGCGGGCGCGCCGGGTGATCTGGCTGACCCAGGCGGGTGCGCCGTCGCAACTGGACCTGTTCGACGACAAACCGGGTCTGCGTCAGCGGTTCAAGCAGGAGCTGCCTGATTCCGTTCGTGGGGGTCAGCGCCTCACGGGCATGACTTCGGATCAGAAGAGCTTTCCGGTGGCGCCGTCCCCGTTCGAATTCCGGTCGCACGGCCGGAGCGGCCTGCGGTTGAGCGAGCTTTTGCCGCACACGGCGCGGGTGGCGGATGAGATCTGTGTGATCCGGTCGCTGCATACCGAGGCGATCAATCATGATCCGGCGATGACCCTGCTCCAGACGGGGCACACGAACGCCGGCCGTCCGTCGATGGGCGCCTGGCTGTCCTACGGTCTTGGTTCGGAGAACCGGAATCTTCCGGAGTTCGTGGTGATGATTTCGCGTCCCAGCGGTCCGACCAACGCCCAGCCGCTGCATGAGCGCATGTGGGGTTCGGGTTTTCTGCCGTCGGTGCACCAGGGCGTCCGCTTCAGCCCGGGCCGTGATCCGGTCCTGTTTCTCTCCAATCCCCGGGGCATCGATGCGGCGCGGCGCCGGGACATGCTCGATGACCTGGCGCGGTTGAACGGGATGAAGTTCGACGACTACCGGGATCCGGAGATCCAGTCGCGGATCGCCCAGTATGAACTGGCGTTCCGCATGCAGACTGCGGTTCCCGAGTTGGCGGATCTCTCCGGGGAACCCCGGTCCACGTTTGAACGGTACGGACCTGAATCCGGGAAGCCCGGATCCTTCGCGGCGAACTGCATTCTGGCGCGTCGATTGGCGGAGCGCGGGGTGCGGTTCATCCAGCTGTATCACCGTGGCTGGGATCAGCACGGGGACCTGCCGTCGGGAATCCGGAGCCAGTGCCACGACACCGATCAGCCCAGCGCCGCGTTGGTCGAGGACCTGAAGCAGCGCGGGTTGCTGGACGATACGCTGGTCATCTGGGGCGGGGAGTTTGGGCGCACGGTGTTCAGTCAGGGAACACTGACCGAGACGAATTTCGGCCGGGACCATCATCCGCGCTGTTACTCCGTGTGGCTGGCCGGTGGTGGCATCCGGCCGGGAACGGTCCACGGTGAGACCGACGATTTCTCCTACAACATCGTCCGGGACCCGGTGCACATCCACGATCTCAACGCCACGATTCTCCACTGCCTCGGCATCGATCACGAGCGCCTGACTTTCCGGCATCAGGGCCGGGATTACCGGCTGACGGACATTCATGGGGAGGTGGTGCGGCCGGTGCTTGGTTGAAGGGGGGAGAAGGGAGTCGGGAGTGGGGTCTGGGGGCTGGCGTCTGG
>CAYZAE010000115.1:21654-21990 GCA_964476125.1 uncultured Verrucomicrobiota bacterium
TTGGGGGGGGGGGGGGGAAGGGGGGTGGGGGGGGGGGGGTGGGGGGGGGGGTCGGGGGTGGGGGGTTTGGGTTCTAGCGTTGGGGGTTGGGGGGGGGGGGTGGAGGGGGGGCCAGCGCGGGGGAGGCGAAGGGGCGGTCGTTGAAAAGCGGCAGGGGGCAGCCGCAGTCCATAGGGCGCGAGGCGGGGAGTGTGGAGTGCGCCAGCCCTCTGGCGCTTTGGTGCCGGCGTGGAGTGGAGGACGGGCGTGGGGTGGGGAGGGGACGGTTGTAGGAAAGCGGCAGGGGGCTGCCGCACTCCAAAAAAAAACGGGCTGCAGGTGGTCCTGCAGCCCGTG
>CAYZAE010000116.1:0-5118 GCA_964476125.1 uncultured Verrucomicrobiota bacterium
CGGCCTTTCGTCTTGCCGCGGGGATGCATCGGCCGCTACATCCCGCCCCATGTTGTCCAACCGTGCCCGCGCCCCGCGCGCCCTGCCCCTGCTTCTGATGCTGCTCTCCTGCGTCGGGAGCGGGTACCGGCTCCACGCCGAGGACGCGGGCGGCCCGATGGACACCCACTCCCCCTTCTCCGCGCCGCTCGCCGGCCATTCGCTCCACGGCGAGGCCTTCAACGAGGGACCCCGCGGCGCCGCCACCCTTCTCAAGGGCATGCCCCGGGTCCACTTCCCCGTCACCTCCGCCCACCCGGAAGTCCAGTCCTTCATCAACCAGGGCGTCGGCCAGCTCCACGGGTTCTGGTATTTCGAGGCCGAACGCTCCTTCCGTCAGGCCGCCAAACTCGACCCCGACTGCCCCCTCGCCTTCTGGGGAATGGCCATGGCCAACGTCAACAACGCCACCCGCGCCCGCGAATTCATCGCCCAGGCCGTCGCCCGCAAATCCAAGGCCTCCCCCCGCGAACAACGCTGGATCGACGCCCTCGCCGATTACCACCGCGAGCGCGAAACCGAAGGCGACAAGAAGGAACGTCCCGAAAAGGACCGCCGCCGCAACTACGTCCGCGCCCTCGAATCATTGGTCCAGGATTTCCCCGAAGACCTCGAAGCCAAGGCCTTCCTCGCCGTCCAGGTCTGGGACAACGCCGGCTTCGGCAACGAACGCCCGCTCGCCATCACCAGCCATCAGGCCGTCGACACCCTGCTCGAACAGATCTTCATCCGAGACCCGCTCCACCCGGCGCACCACTACCGGATTCATCTCTGGGACAACGAAAAACCCGCGCGCGCCCTCGGCGCCGCCGGACAAGGCGGACCGTCCGGTCCCGGCATCGCCCACCTGTGGCACATGCCCGGGCATACCTACGACAAGTTCCAGCGCTACGCCGACGCCGCCTGGCAGCAGGAAGCCTCCGCCCGCGTCGACCACGCCCACATGATCCGGGCCCGCATCCTTCCCGACCAGATCCACAACTACGCCCATAACCAGGAGTGGCTCTCCCGTTCCCTCAGCCACCTCGGTCGCGTTCCCGAAAGTCTCGCCATCGCCCGCAACCTCGCCGAACTGCCGCGGCACCCGAAGTGGAACCACCTCGGCAAGGGCGGCTCCAGCTCGTCCTACGGCCGCTGGCGGCTCGCCGCCACGCTCCTGCGCTGGGAATTGTGGGACCAGGCCATCGCCGAAACCCACCCCGACACCGGCCATCTCAACCCCTCCGACAACCGGGAACACAACACGCTCCGGCTCTTCACCCTCGGTCTCGCCCAGACCCAGCTTCACGGCACCAACGCCGCCCTTCCCACCCTCACCGAACTGGAATCGATCCGCACCGAGGTCTCCCGCGACCGTCTCAAGGCCGCCGAGGACGCCGAAGCCAAGGCCCGCCGCGAAAACAAGGACCGCGAAAGCGTCGGCCGCGCCATGACCGAGGCCCTCCAGGGCTACGAAAAGGATGTGCTGCCCCTCGACGAAGCCATCGCCGAACTCCGCGCCTGGGAAGCCGCCGCACGGCAGGACACCAATCAGGTCAAGGAACGGCTCGCCCTCGTGAAGTCCGCCCCCAAATCGCGGCTCGCCTACCTCTGGCTCCGCGCCGGCGACCCCGACCAGGCCATCCGTCTCGCCACCGAA
Source organism: uncultured Verrucomicrobiota bacterium (assembly GCA_964476125.1). Classification (GTDB taxonomy): domain Bacteria; phylum Verrucomicrobiota; class Verrucomicrobiia; order Limisphaerales; family CAIMTB01; genus CAIMTB01. The sequence continues at coordinate 1,679 of CAYZAE010000116.1, forward strand.
GCCGCCGAGAAATCCACCAACCAACTCCATGAACTGGCCGTCCGTGCCGACGTCCTCTGGCAGGCCGGCCGCACCAACGAGGCCCGGGAAGCCTTCGCCAAAGTCCGCCCCGCCGCCGCCTTCGCCGACCTCGAACTGCCCGTGCTGAAACGGCTCCAGCCGCTCGCCGTCGCACTCGGTCTTCCCGCGGATTGGCGGACGCCCTACGTCACACCTCCCGACCTCGGCCCCCGCCCGGACCTCGACACGCTCGGGCCCCGTCTCTGGCAGCCGTCCAAGGCCCCGGCCTGGCAGTTCGCCAACACCGACAATCAACCCGTCTCCTCCACCCAATACGCCGGGCGGGCGCACCTCCTCATCTACTACCTCGGCCACGGCTGCTCGCATTGCATCGAACAGCTCAAGGCCTTCGGCCCTCTCGCCGCCGACTTCAAAACCGCCGGCATCGAACTCATCGCCGTGAGTCTGGACTCCCCCACCGACCTTCCCCGCACCGCCCGCCGCGCGGGCACCGACGGGCACCTCGACATCACGGTGCTGTCCGACGCGTCACGGACCGGGTTCCGTGCCTACGGGACGTATGACGACTTCGAGGACATCCCGCTCCACGGCGCGTTCCTGGTGGATGCCACCGGCCAGGTGCGCTGGCAGGACATCGGCCACGAACCGTTCACCGACGCGAAATTCCTGCTCTCCGAAGCCAGGCGCCTGCTCCGCCCGGGCCGCCTGTCGCTCTCCGCCGCGGTCCAACGCTGATTCCGGCACTTTTGTTGTAAGGCCCACGCGGTTTCCCGCGTTCTCCCCTCGTCCGGATTCCCATCCGACTGGGGGGCGGAACCCGCCACCGAAAAGGGCCGCCCACGTCACGCGATCCTCGCAGTCGTCGCGCCAGCCATTCCCCGAGGGGAACCCGGATGAGGCGGGCCGGACGTCGCCCGTCTCCTGGAATAGTGGACTGCCCGGTGCACCGACCCGCGGATCTGAGACAGTTGGTGCGCCGGGCAGATGGCGACGTGCGGTCAGGGTCAGATCTTCTTCAACCCGCGCTCGTGCAGTTCGAAGTGGTAGATCGCCGCCACCACCAGGGAATGGCGGAACCGCCCTTCCGCCACCAGGCGCGGCAGGTCCGACGCCGGAACCAGCCGCGTCGCGATGTCCTCGCCCGGATCGAATTCGCGCTCCCCGACCGGAACACAGTTCTCCACCAGCACCGTGTGGCAGGTGTTCGAGAGAAACGCCGGGTTCGCCGCGACACCTCCCAGAAGACGGGCGTGCTGCCCGACATAACCCGTTTCCTCCCGAAGCTCACGCACCGCCGTCGCCACCGGATCCGCATCCTCGGCATCCATCACACCGCCCGGCACCTCCAGATCCACCGTCGCCGTCCCATGCCGGAACTGCTCCACCAACACCACCTCGCGGTCGGGAGTCAGGGCAATCACGTTCACCCAGTCCGGCGCGTTCAACACGAAGAAGTCATGCTCCCGCCCCGTCCGCGGCGATCGTCGCCAGTCGCGGCGAATCCGGAAGATCCGGAAATCACCCAGGTTCTCGGTGCGAAGCAGGGGCCAGGGTTCAATCGTGGGAGTCGTCATGGTTCAGGTTCGGCTCGGGCCGGGTCGCGCCCTCGTTTCCCGAACCCAACGCCTGCCACGACCCCGCCCCGGTTGTCACGGTTTGACTTTGCCTGCCGCGGTGTTTGAGTCGCCCCTCCATGCACCTCCGCCGCCAGCTCGCCCTCGCCGTTCTCACGGCCTGGACCGCCGCGGCCCAAGGTGCGGAATCGGAACTGGGAATGACCGCCCCGCCACTCCGCGTCACCTCCTGGCTCAAGGGGCAACCGGTCTCCCTCCCGTCCCAACCCTCTCCCGGCACCGACACCGCCTCCAACTCCCCAACCCCGGCCCCCATCGTCGTGGTGGAATTCTGGTCCACAACCTGCGGCTCCTGCCGCTCCAGCATCCCCCTCCTCTCCTCCCTCCAGTCCCGCTTCCGCTCCCAGGGCGTCTCCATCGTCGGCATCTCCCGCGAACCCGCCCAACGCGTCACCGAGTACCTGCGGAAGAACGGCGACAGCATCGATTACGCCATCGCGCTCGACGATAACCTCCGGACGTCCCGCGCCTACCTCGACGCCTTCCACGAGGACGGCCTGCCCCACGCCTTCATCGTCGATCGGCAGAACCGGATCGTCTGGCACGGCCACACCCTCGACGGCCTCGACACCGCCCTCGAGGAGGTCGTCGGCAACCGCTTCGACCTCGCCGCCGCGCGCCGCGCCGCCGGCCACGAAGCCGACATCAACACCTACTTCACCCGCCTGCTCGCCTCCGAAACCGCCGGCGCCCGCGAACTCGGCGAACGTCTGGTGCAGGATCCGTCCGTCCGTCCCAAGCTCCTGAACGAATTCGCCTGGATCCTCCTCACCCATCCCAGGGTCCCCACCCGGGATCTCGATCTCGCCCTGAGCGCCGCCCGCGCCGCCGCCACCCGGTCCGGTGGACGCGATCCGCACATTCTCGACACCTACGCCCGCGCGCTGAACGCCTCCGGACAAACCCGCGAAGCCATCGAACAACAGCGCAAGGCCGTCGCCGCCACCTCCGATCCCACGTTCCGCGCCACCCTCGAGCAGACGCTCGCCGGGTATCAGGCCCAACGTCCCTAACCCGTTCCCCAACTCCGAAATTCCCACTGGCATGGCCCGCTCCGCCGCGCCCCAACCCACTCCCGCCCTCACCAGCAACCGTTTCCGAACGGCTGCCCTCGTGCTCCTCGGCCTCGCCACCGCGCTCTCCGCCTGGCTGGTCCACCTTTCCCTCGCCTCCGGCCCCGTCGCCGGCTGCGACGCCGGAAACTGCGGCGTCGTGCTCGGCAGCAAATGGGCCAAGGTCTTCGGCGTACCCGTCGGACTCTTCGGCGGCGCCTCCTACCTGGTGCTCCTCCTGCTCGGATTCCGCCCCATCCCCGGCTCCCAGCGACCCGCCCGCATCACCGCCACCGCCCTCGCCCTGCTCATCCCCGCTGCCGCCCTCTGGTTCGTCGGGCTCCAGATGTTCGTCATCAAGGCGTTCTGCCCCTGGTGCTGCACCACCCACGCCATCGCCTCCCTCGGCGCCATCCTCATGATGCTCGCCTGGCGCCAGGACACCCACCCGGCCCCCTCGAACTCCCCCCGCAAATCCCAGCGCCCCTCCCCCGCCGCCGCCCCCGCCTGGGGCGCCGCCGCCGGGCTCGCCGGGCTCGCCTTCGCCGGATTCGCCCTCGCCCAGGCGCTGAGCCCCGAGCCTCCCAAGGCCAAAATGCTCACGGCCTCCATGTCCGACGGCCCAGCCACTTCTCCCGGCACTTCCACCAACACCCCCGCCCGTGCCGACGGCCAGGCCACAAACCCTGCCACCGCCGCCCCCGCAATCCCCAACACCCCGGTCCCAACCCCC
>CAYZAE010000116.1:5128-9119 GCA_964476125.1 uncultured Verrucomicrobiota bacterium
CAGCGGTGCCCCGGCCCAGACGCAGGCCCCCGCCCCCGCCCCCAAACGCCTCGTCCTGCACGGCGGCAAGTTCACCCTCGATCCCCACGCCTACCCCTGCAACGGATCCCCCGACGCCGAGCATGTGATCCTCATGATCTCGGACTACACCTGCCCCCACTGCCGCGCCGCCTACAAAATCATCAAGGAAGTCCGCAATGTCTTCGACGGCCGCCGCGTCGGCATCACCATGCTCCCCAGCCACCACGGCGGGGACTCCCTCGAACTCCAGCTCATGATGCTCGCCGCCTGGAAACTCGAACCTGAAATCTGGGCCGACGTCGCCTCCGATCTCTACCTCGAACGGATCCCGCTCCGTCCCGATGTGGTCCGACAAACACTCTCCCAACGCCTCGGCCCCGGCCGTCTCGAAGCCGCCCGCGAAGCCACCCGCGCCTGGGCCCAGTCCACCTTCGATCTCGCCCGCGAAATCCACGCCGCCAACAAAGCCAAAACCGGCAGCGGCTCCATCCCCCAGTTCATCATCGGCGATAAAATCGTCGTCGGCTCCCCCGTCGACGCCGCCGACGTCTACAACCTGTTCAAGGACAACCTCAACCTGGTCCGCGACCGCTTTCCCATCCTCGCCCTGCCCCGGACCGAGATGAATCTTGGACGTCTCTTCGCTGGCACCGGCCCCACCCTCGGCATTCCCGTCTCCAACGCCGGCCTCGCCACACTCCAGTTGAGCCGCGCCACCGTGCCCAACAGCGGTCGCACCCTCCGCGGCCTCCAGACCCCCATCGAATCCGGCCGCACCGGACTGGTGGAAATCGCCGTCAACGTGCCCCGCGACCCCGGCCCCTTCGAACAAACCGTCACCCTCTTCAGCAACGCCCAGAACCCCGAGGAAAAAGTCCACCTCAAGGGCGTCTCCTGGAAACCGATCCGCGTCACCCCCGCGCTGCTTGACCTCGGACGCGTCGACCCCGACAACCCGCAACCGACCGAAGGCATCATGCGGCTCGAACTCGACGAGGAAGCCCGCATCCAGTCCGTGACCTCCCAAAACCCCGGCTTCGAAGCCGTCCTGCGCGAAGTCACCCCCAGCCGGCTCTATGAGCTGGTCGTGCGCCCCGGCAAATCCCTGCCCACCGGCGTCCAGCAAACCGCCCTCATGGTGGCGCTCCAGAAACCGGTCCCTGCCGGCTGGCCCGAAACACTCGCCTTCGCCGCCCGGGTCCAGATCGAGCGCGCCATCACCGTCATCCCCCAGCGTCTTATGGTTCCCGAGGGCGTGCTCGCCGCCGAACGGCACCACCAGGTGCTCGTCCGCTGCAATGACGGCACCACCAACTTCGTCGTCCAAAGCGCCGTGCTCGACGGCGGACCCGCCTTCGCCATGCCCGATATCCAACCCGGCGGTCGCGCCAACGAATTCATTGTTCGCCTCACCCTCCCCGCCGGCTGGTCCCTCCCCCAACCCCCCGCCGAAGCCAAACTCACCCTCCAAACCACCCATCCCAAAACCCCCGTCATCGAAGTCCCCCTCTCCCCCCAAACCCGCTGATCTCCAATTCCCAATCTCCGAACTCCGATCCCCCTCCCCACCCCAGACGCCAGACGCCAGACCCCAGACGCCAGACGCTAGACCCCAGACCCTTCTCCCAACTCCCCCCTCCCCACTCCCCACTCATGAAAGCCCTCGCCCTCCTGTCCCTGGCCCTGCTCGGCCACCTGTCCTCCCAAGCCGCCGATGCCCCCGCCAAACCGATCCGCGCCCTGCTCATCAGCGGCGGCTGCTGCCACGATTACCCGCGCCAGGACGTCATCCTCTCCGAAGGCATCAGCGCCCGCGCCAATGTGCAGTGGACGATCGTCCGCGACCCCAGCACCGGCACCAGCGCCAAGGTGGCCGTCTACCAGAAGGACGACTGGGCCAAGGACTTCGATGTCATCGTGCACAACGAGTGTTTCTCGGATGAAAAGGACCCCGCCTGGCTGGAGCGCATTCTCAAGCCGCATCGCGAAGGCGTGCCCGGTCTGGTCATCCACTGCGCCATGCACTGCTACCGCGCGCCTTCCGACGAATGGTTCAAGTTCTGCGGCGTCACCTCGCGCCGACACGGATCCCACTTCGATTACCCCATCCGCCTCGAAAAGGCCGATCACCCCATCGTCAAGGGTCTGCCCACCCAATGGCAGACGCCGAAAGAGGAGCTCTACATCATCGAGAAGGTCTGGCCCGACGCCCACCCGCTCACCTCCGGCTACAGCCACGAAACCAAGCGCCACGAACCCAACGCCTGGATCAACACCTACGGCAAGGCCCGCGTCTTCGGCACCACCATCGGCCACTACAACGCCACCATGGAACAACCCTGGTTCCTCGATCTCACCACCCGCGGCCTGCTCTGGGCCTGCGGCAAGCTTGCCGAAGACGGCAAACCCCTCCCCGGCTACCAAGCCGCCGCCAAGTAGGGTCTTGAGTTCCGATCAGTCCGATCAGTCCGATCAGTCCGATCAGTCGGATCGGTCCGATCGGTCCGATCGGTCAGATCCCCCCTCCTCCCTCGCATGCAGCCCTCCGCCCTTCGTGCCTCCCTTGAGGCACGCCTGCCCGCCACCCTCGAACTCCTCCGCCAGCAGGTCGCCATCAACAGCTTCACCGCCCATCGCGACGGCGTGAATCGCCTCGGCCGGCTTACCGCGGAACAGTTCGCACCGCTCGGGTTCCACCCCGAGTTCATCCCTCACTCCAACCCCGACTGCGGCGATCACCTGGTGCTCAAACGACCCGGTTCCTCCCCCAAAACGATCGCCCTGATCTCCCACCTCGACACCGTCTTTCCGCCCGAAGAGGAACAACGGAACAACTTCCACTGGCAACCGGAAGGGACCCGGATCTACGGACCCGGCACCATCGACATCAAAGGCGGCACCGCCATGATGCACCTGGTCCTCTCCGAACTGGCCGCCTCCGACCCCGCCGGCTTCGACTCCACCTCCTGGGTGCTGCTTTGGAATTCATCGGAGGAAACCCTCTCCCGCGACTTCGCCCGGATCTGCCGCAACCATCTCCCCCACGATCACACCCTCGCCGCCCTGGTCTTCGAAGCCGAAGGGCGCCCCCAGGGAACCCCCTGCCTGGTCGTCGCCCGCAAAGGCCGCGCCACCTTCCGCCTCACCGTCGAAGGCCGCGGCTCCCACGCCGGCGCCAAACACCCCCGCGGAGCCAACGCGGTCGTCCAACTGGCCCGCGTCGTCGATCGCATCGCCCAACTGACCGACTACTCCCGTCACCTCACCTTCAACGTCGGCTCCGTCTCCGGCGGCGGCCCCGTCAACCGCGTTCCCCACCTCGCCACCGCCGAAATCGAAATGCGCGCATTCACCCCCGAGGTCTATCGCGACGGCGTCCAGGCCATCCTAGGCCTCGCCGGACCCGGGGACATCCGAAGCGCCGCCGACAACCACCCCTGCCAGGTGCGCATCGATCTGCTCGAGGAAAGCCCGCCCTGGCCCCGGAACCCCAAAACCGACGGATTGTTCAGGATCTGGAAGGAATCGGCCGATTCCCTCGGGCTGCCCCTCGCTTCCGAGGAACGCGGCGGGCTCAGCGACGGCAACTGGATCTGTCTCCAGTTCCCCACCCTCGACGGTCTCGGACCGCACGGAGACAACGATCATTGCTCCGAACGGTCCCCCGACGGCTCCAAGGTGCCCGAGTACCTCGACGTCACCTCGATCGTGCCGAAGGCGCTGCTCAACGTCGTGGCTCTCCAGCGCCTGATCCATCAGCGCGTCGGGTAGGGCACGGTAGGGCGCGATCTCCGAGCGCGCCACCCGTTCGGCCACCCTTTCAGGTCACCCCACCCCGTCGCGTTTCCTGATCCCCAGCCGTGCGGCGTCCTCGAAGAGGCCGCCCCTCGGGGATTGGCCATTTTCAGGCGTCGCGGAGCGACCGAAGGAGGGTAGCCGTGGACTTCAGTCCACGGTTTGCGTGGTTTTC
>CAYZAE010000116.1:9219-21708 GCA_964476125.1 uncultured Verrucomicrobiota bacterium
GGTCCAGGGGCTGAAGCCCCTGGCTACCATCATCCTGTCGCTCCGCGACTTCCGCCCGATTCGCGAAATTGCCCAAACCCCAGCGGCGGCCTCGGAGAGGCCGCCCTACCTTACTCAACCCAACGCGACGTCGCCGCAGAGGTGGACCTGCAGGCCCAGTTCCGCCAGGGCCGCGGCCTTGATCCGGCACGCCCGATGGGCCTGCTTCTCGTTCGGCGCGTAAACGACCTGGATATGGTTGCTCTTGTGGCGCGCCATCATCTGGTCCCGGGAAACGCCCTTCACCACCGCATGCATGATCGGCCACTGGGGCGTCGTCTCTCGCCAGCGCCGCTCGGTCTCCGCCTCCGGCAATTCCACCACCTCCGCCACCCCAAGGTCGGCGTGCAGCTGGCCGCCCATGACGAACACACGGCTCCACACAATCCAACCGGGCTTGCTCACACCCTTCAACGTCCCGCCCCCCAGGCGGAAGTACATCGACGGCTGGCGCTCGCTGGTCGCGCCCTTCCAACCCCCGTTGAAATGCGCCGGCGGCGCCGCCCCGGAAATCAGGAACACCCAGACATACGCATCCAGGGTCTTGTCCCGGTACTGCTGGCCCCACCGCAAATCGTGCAGGGTGTTCTCCGGCGCAAACCCCAGCTCGCGCCACAACCGGTAGGTCACCAAACCATCCAATCCCGCGCACTCATCCACCTCATTGAAGTGCGGCAACGCCTCGCCCGGGAACAACTCCCGGCCATCCACCGACTTCGCCGGCGGGCGATCCACGTTGTTCAACGTGCCCTCCACCAGGTCCGACGCCGGCGCCAGATCCTTCAATCCCTGCTGGTACTGGATACCAATGGTCGCACAGCCGAAGTCGTCCGCGATGCGCAGCGACGCCAGATACATCCGGCATTGCTGCAGGGTCTGCGCCTCCGTCAGTTCCGTCTCCTCATCCTTCCCCCACTGGAACTTCAATCCCTTCTTCACGTACCACGCCAGCACCGCCTTCGCCTCCGCGTCCGTCACCGTCTGCATCGCGGCATACAACGACGACTGGCTCAGCCGCTCCTTGAACACGCCCGTCGGATGCAGGAGTTCGTCGGGAATGATGGCGTTGAACATGCCCATGCAACCCTCGTCGAACACCCCCATGATCGCCTTCTCGCGGCGGAACCCGCGCGCCCAGTCGCGCCCGAAGGCCTCGTCCGCCGCCGGCAGCTTCAGGTTCGCCAGGTCCTTCACATGCGAGGCGTCATGCGTCACCCGACCCGTCTCCAACCACTGACGCAGGCCCTCCTTGAAATAGCGGTCCTGGAAATCCTCCGACCACAGCGTGCTGTAGGCGATGCCCGCCTTGGTCATCGACCCGTTCAAATTCAGCATGCCCACCAGTCCGGGCCACGTGCCCGACCAGTTCGCCACCGTCAAAATCGGTCCCCGGTGCGTGAACAACCCATGCAACACGTGGTGGCTGTACTGCCACACGCTCTCCGCCACGATCAACGGCGCCTCCGGATCCAACTTCCGGAAAACCTCCATCCCCATCTTCTGCGAATCAATGAACCCATGCCCCTTCGCCTTGTCCGGCGCATGGCCCCGCACCACCTTCCACCCCGCCTCCCCCAACGCCTTCTTCAACGTCTCCTCCATCTTCGCCTGCTCCGCCCAACACTTCTGGTTCGCGGACATCCGAAGATCCCCGTTCGCAATCAAATAAACGGTCTTCGCTGGCAACGGCTTCACGCTCGAACTCGATTTCGACATGCCCAAAGTCCAAGCCACGACGCCTCGGAAATCAATCGTCCAGACGCCACCCCCCCTCCCCACGGCTTGCCCCCAATCCCTCCTGCGCCTACGAATCTCCCATGCCGACGCCACCCCCAGCGGCCCCACCCTCACCCTCCCAACCCCGCATCCTGGTGATCATCCCCGCCCGCTACGCCTCCACCCGCTTCCCCGGCAAACCCCTGCACCCCATCGCCGGCAAACCCCTCATCCAACACGTGGTCGAACGCTGCCGGCTCGCCCACTCCCTTGCCGAAGTCATCGTCGCCACCGACGACCCCCGCATCGCCACCGTCGCCAGCCAGTTCGCCCGGGTTGAAATGACCCGCTCCGAACACCCCAGCGGCACCGACCGCATCGCCGAAGTGGCCGACCGCCTCGACTGCACCGCCGTGATCAATGTCCAAGGGGACGAACCCCTCATGGACCCCCACGTGATCGATATCGTAGCGGCTGCGCTCGCCGATTCCGAGATGTCCACCGCCGCCACCCCCCTCCGGTCTCCCTCGGAATACGACAACCCCAACGTCGTCAAAGTGGTCCTCGCCGTCACCGGTCGCGCCCTCTACTTCTCCCGCCGGACCATCCCCTTCCTCCGCGACCGCACCTCCCTCCCCACCGGCGAGCAAATGGCCGCCTTCCCGTTCCTTAAACACCTCGGCATCTACGGGTACCGACGTGAAACGCTGCTCAAATTGGTCGGTTTCCCGGTTTCCCCCCTCGAAGCCGCCGAAAAGCTGGAACAACTGCGCGCCCTCGAAAACGGGATCCCCATCGCCGTCGCCCGCGTCGACTACGAAAGCATCGGCGTCGACCTCCCCGAGGACGCCGCCCGCGTGGAATCAATCCTGGCCGCCTCCACGCCGCCCCGGTCGTGACCCCCGAAACCTGCCCCAATTGCGGCGCCAACGTTCCCTCGCGCGCCCGTTCCTGCCCAGGCTGCGGCGCGGATGAACGCACCGGCTGGTCCGAGGAGGCCACCGTGGACCGCCTCGGGCTTCCCCCGGACCCGGATTCGTTCGATCACGGCGCCTGGGAACGCTCGGAGTTCGGCGAACGGACGGCGCGTCGGGGAGCTGGGAAACGGAGCCTTACGCCCGCCGAACGACGTCGAAAGCTTTGGACCTGGGTGGCGCTGGCCCTGTTGGCCGCGATGCTTGCCGGCTGGTTCGCCTTTTGATTTCCAGGGAGTCCAGGGGCTGAAGCCCCTGGCTACCATCACCTTGTCGCTCCGCGACCTCCGGACGACTCCCCACAACCTCGGGGGATGCCCCCCCGCGCTGTGCCGCAAAAAACACAGTTTCCTTGTGGCGGCCGTCTCTCCACCATCCCCAACCCCGTAACGAGGAAGTGGCCTGAAGACGTTTGCACCGGCTTGGGCGGGATTTAGTATCGGGCAACAAACTGACTGAAATGCGGCAATTTGCCACCATCGCGATCAACGCGTTCATGGAGCTGGTCCGCCAGACCGTCTTTCTGGTGCTCCTCAGCGTGTCGACCGCGTTCATCGTCTTTCTCGCGAATGTCTACTACTTCGCGCTCGGCGATGACCCGAAGATGACCAAGGACAGCATCCTCGCGGTCATTTTTGTCACCGGCCTGTTCGGGGCGGTCCTGAGTGCCGCAACCTCCGTCGCCCACGAAATCCGCTCCGGCACCGCCCTGGCCGTCCTGGCCAAACCGATCGGCCGGGTGAAATTCCTGACCGCCAAGTTTGTCGGAGTCGCCGGTGCCCTGACCCTGCTCTGTTTCGTGAACCTGATGGCCGCCCTGGTGGCCAGCAAGCTGGCGTTCACCTCCTACGGCGAACCGAATCTCAAGGCGCTCGCCGTCTTCTATGGCGCCATGGCCCTCGCCTTCGCCATCGGCGGGTTCAACAACTTCTTCCTCAACCGACCCTTCGTCTCGGACGCCGTCTTCGCCCTCGCCCTCACCACCACCGTGGCGTTCGTGGTGATCAATTACTTCATCGACACCCGGTACATGTTCGCTGAGGGCTACGAAGGCAAGGCCGACCCCCGCCTGGTGCCCGCCGTGCTCCTGCTCCTCTTCGCCCTCTGGATGCTCGCCGCCCTCGCCATCGCCTGCGCCACCCGGCTTGACCTCATCCCGACCCTCGCCATCTGTTCCGCCGTGTTCGTGCTCGGTCTGATGTCGGACTATCTCTTCGGCCGCCACGCCGAACCCGCCTGGCGCAGTTTCTCCATCCGCCTCGAGGAACTCAAAAACTCCCCCTGGAACCCCGCCCAAAAGGACCTCCTCACCCAGGTGGTCTCCAAACATGACGCGGACAAGTCAGGGCGGCTCAGCTACGACGAGGAAACCTCCCTCACCCGCGAGGAACTTCAGGCCCTCTCCAACGCCGGCCTCTCCGGCTCCCTCTGGGCCCGCGCCGTCTATACCATCGTCCCCAACTGGCAGCTTTTCTGGCTCGCGGACGCCCTCCAGGGCACCAAGACCATTCCCACGGCCTACCTCGGCCGTGCCTTCGTTTACATGCTCTGTTACCTCGCCGCGGCGCTTGCACTGGCGCTGCTGCTGTTCGAAAACCGGGAGTTGAGCTGACATGCCGCGGAACCTCACACGCATCGGACTCGTCAACCTTGTCCTCCTTCTGCTCGCAGGCTCCACGGGGCTCCTGCTCGCCCGTCAGGGAGGATCGTTCGCCGGCCAGGCCGGCATGGCCTTCTTCGGCTGCGGCATCCTCGTCGCCATCCTCAGCTGGTTCCAGATGCGCCTCGAGGAACGCGAGCGCCTCGAAAAACTGGAACTTGAGGAACTCGCCCGCTCCGCCAAGGGCTCCACGCTCTTCGATACCGGCGACTCCGAAATCTTCCCCGCCCAGCGCGCCCGCGAACAATTCGAGCGCTTCATCGTCCCCGCCGTCACCGTCCTGCTCTTCCTCGCCCAGACCGCCGGCACCATCGCCCTCTGGCTCTGGCTCGAAAACCCCATCGTCGGGAAGATCGAACAACCCATGCTGCTCATGGCGATGTTCGGCATGTTCTCCCTGATCCTCCTCCTGATCGGGAAATACGGCGCCAAACTCGCCCAACTCGACAACCAACGCCTCCTCCGCCCAGGCTCCGCCAGCGTCCTCCTCGGCGCCGCCGTCACCTTCTTCGTCGCCCTCGGCATCGGCGCCGTCGAAGCCGGCTTCCCCCGCGTCGACCTCTACCTCGGCCGCGCCTTCACCATCATCCTCGGTCTCGCCGCCGTCGAAACGCTCGTCTCCCTCGTGCTTGAGGTCTACCGGCCCCGCGTCAAAGGCCGCGTCGATACCCGCGTCATCTACGAAAGCCGACTCGTCGGCCTGCTCGGCCAACCCGCCGGCATCTTCTCCACCGTCGCCCAGGCCCTCGATTACCAGTTCGGCTTCAAGGTCTCCGACACCTGGTTCTACCAGTTCGTCCAACGCTCCGCCGCCTGGATCCTCCTCGGCCAGGTCTCCCTCCTCCTCCTCTCCACCTGCGTCGCCTTCATCGACGCCGGCGAGGAAGCCCTGCTCGAACGCAACGGCAGCCCCGTCGCCGGCCGCGAAGTGCTCGGCCCCGGCATCCATTTCAAACTCCCCTGGCCCATCGACCAAATCCACCGGGAACGCACCAAGGAAGTCCGCAGTTTCCTCATCGGAATCGTTGAACGCGGCGACGACGACGACGAACACGGCGGCCGCAAACCGCCCGTCGACGAAAAAACCATCCTCTGGACCGTCGCCCACGCCAAGGAGGAGTACAACCTGCTCGTCGCCTCCCGCGACTCCAGCCTCGCCGGCCGCGACCAACCCCCGCCGGTCAACCTGCTCACCGTCAATATCCCCGTCCAATACGAGATCAGCGACCTCCGCGCCTGGTCCACCCAGCACGCCAGCGCCACCAATCTGCTCGAAAAAATCGCCACCCGCGAAGTCGTCCGCTACCTGGTCGGCGTCGACTTCTTCGAGTTCATGTCCACCGGCCGCCAGGCCGCCGCCGACAAACTCCGCGAAAACATCCAGCGCGAAGCCAAGGCCAGCAACCTCGGCGTCAATATCCTCTTCGTCGGGCTCCAGGGCGTCCATCCCCCGGTCAAGGTCGGCAAGGAATTCAACGCCGTCATCGCCGCCATCCAGCAGAAGGAAGCCATCATCGAACAGGCCCGCACCTACTCGCTGACCAATGTGATCCTCTCCCGCGCCGAGGCCACCAACCGCATCCGCCAGGCGGAATCGTACCGCTTCCGCACCATCGCCGACACCGCCGCCCAGGCCGCCCGCTTCACCAACCAGATCAAGGCCTACCGCCAGGCGCCCGCCGTCTACACCCAGCGCGCCTACCTCAACGCCTTCGCCTCCGGCGCCGCCAACTCCCGCAAAATCGTGCTCACCTCCACCAACGCCCACCAAAGTCTCAACCTGAATCTCGAGGACAAACTCCGACCCGACCTTCTCGACGTCACCGTCGAAGGAAAACGCTGACCCGTCCCGATCCCCGATCTCCGAACTCCGATCTCCCGTCCCCAGGCCCTAGACCCTAGACCCTAGACGCCAGACGCCAGCCCCCCAGACGCGAGATCCCAGACCCCAGACCCCAGATTCCTCCCGACCCGATTCATGAAGACCAGTCGCATCAATCTCGTCATCGGCTCCCTGCTGCTGGCGCTGTTCCTCCTCCTGCTCTTCCTCTTCCAGGTCCGGCAGACCGAGGTCGCCGTCGTCACCACCTTCGGAAAGACCACCCGCCCCATCACCGAACCCGGTCTCTACCTGAAGTGGCCCTGGCCCATCCAGAAGGTCACCAAGCTCGATAAACGTCTCCAGAGCTCCGAAGGCAAGTTCGAGGAAACCCTCACCTCCGACGGCCGCAGCCTGATCATCATGATGTTCACCGGCTGGCGCATCTCCGACCCCGCCCTCTTCTACAGCCGCGCCAGCGGCGGCTCCGTCGTCGAAGCCGAACGCTCCCTCGAAAACATCCTGCGCACCGCCAAAAACGCCGCCGTCGGACGCCACCCCTTCGCCCACTTCGTCTCCGTCAAACCAGACGACCTCAAATTCGACGACATCGAGAAGGAAGTGCTCACCGCCGTTCAGTCCGATGCCAAAGCCCTCGGCATCTCCGTCGACATCGTCCGCATCAAACGCATCGGGCTCCCCGAAAGCGTCACGGAAAAGGTCTTCGACCGCATGAAGGCCGAACGGACGACCGAGATCGAACGGCTCAAGTCGGAAGGGCAGCGCGAAGCCACCGAAATCCGCTCCGCCGCCGATCGCGAGCGCGATCGCCTGCTCGCCGAAGCCGACTCCCAGGCCTCCCGCATCCGCAGCGAAGGCGAAGCCGAAGCCGCCAAATCCTTCTCCGTCTTCCAGCAGGACCCCGAACTCGCCGTCCTCCTGCTCAAACTCAACGCCCTCGAAACCTCCCTCAAGGAACGGGCCACCCTCATCGTCGACCCCCGCACACCCCCGTTCGACCTGCTCGTCAAACCGGACACCAAGTCGGCCAACCCCGGCCTCAAGTAAAGCGACGTGACTTGATCCGCCCATGAGCGCCGATTCCTCCAAAAAACCCCCGGGCCCGAACCCGGACAAGGGTCACAGCCACGACCACGGCCACAGTCACAGTCATGACCACGGGCACGGGCATTCGCACTCCCATGATCATGACCATGATCACGATCATGGCCACACGCACGAGCACGGGCACGACCACGGGCATTCGCACCCGCCCGCCCCAGCCCCCGCCCGGCCCCCCGAGTCCGGCGAGGACGCCGGCTCCGTCGCCCTCGCCGAAGCGCTGCGCAGCAGCTTCGTCATCGTCCGCATCCTGCTCGCCGCCCTCGTGATCTACTTCCTCGGCAGCGGCATCTTCACCGTCACCTCCCAGGAACGCGCCATCGTCCTCCGCTTCGGCCAACCTCTCCGGAGCGCCGGCCAGGTCGAAGTCGGCGCCGGCCTCCACTGGGCGTTTCCCTACCCCATCGACGAGGTGATCAAAATGCCCGTCGCCCAACTGCAGACCGCCGTCTCCACCGTCGGCTGGTACGCCACCACCCCCGCCCAGGAAGCCGAAGGCACCGAACCCGAAGTCGGAAATTCGCTCAACCCCGCCGCCGAGGGCTACACCATCACCGGGGACGGCAACATCATCCATACCCGCGCCTCCATCCGCTACCGGATCACCGAGCCGCTCAAGTTCTTCCTCAACCACCGCGACGGCGCCTCGGTCATGACCAACCTGGTCGACAACGCCCTCTCCTACGCCTCCGCCCGCTACCGCTTCGACGACGCCGTCCGCCTCGACGTCACCGGCTTCAAGGAAGTCACCCTCAAGCGTCTCAACGAACTGGTCGCCGCCCACGACCTGGGCGTCACCATCGAACCCAGCCAGATCGACACGCTCCGGCCGCGCCAGGTGAAAACCGAGTTCGCCGGCGTCACCTCCGCCGAACAGGAACGCTCCAAGGTGCTCAGCGACGCCCGGACCTACGCCAACCGCGTGGTCAACGAAGCCCAGGGCCAGGCCACCTCCCGCATCAACACCGGCGAAACCGACCGCAATCGGCTGGTGCAGAATCTCGCCTCCGAGGCCCAGAAATTCACCGGGCTGCTCCCCGAGTACCGCAAGAATCCCCAGTACTTCCGCGATCGCCTCCAAACCGAGGCCCTTCGCCGCATCCTGACCAATTCCCAGGAAAAATTCTTCGCGCCGCTCAACCAGGGCGACGAACTGCGCCTCATGATCAATCGCGAACCGGTCAAACCCGTGAAACAGGTGCTGCCGTAAGATCCCGTCAGCCCCCACTCCGACCGCCCCTCGCCCACCAACCGCCCGCCCGAGCCACCCACGCCCAAGCCAACGCCCAGCCACGCCACGCCACGCCATGCAAGTCACCTCCCTTCTCAGCCGGCAGGACAAGGCCCACTCCCACGATCATGACCACGGTCACGATCACGATCACGGGCACAAAAACCACAACCATGGCCCCGGCGAATCCTGCTCCTCCTGCGGTCACGACCACTCCCATTCCGAAGTCAAACTGACCCAGGTCGTGCTCGGCGTGCTCTTCGTCGTCAACGCCTTCCTCGTCGACTGGTTCTTCGAACGCGGACTCATGGCCGCCGACGCCTCCGCCATGCTCGGCGCCATGATCCTCGGCTGGCCCATCGTCCTCACCGCCCTCAAGGATCTCCGCGCCGGCCGGCTCTCCACCAACGAACTCGTCGCCCTCGCCGTCATCGCCTCCTTCGCCTCCGGCAACTACCGCGAAGCCGGCATGGTCGCCTTCTTCATGCTGCTCGGCGAAATCATCGAAACCCGCACCGCCGACGGCGCCCGCCGCTCCATCGAGTCCCTCATCAAACTCACCCCCACCAAGGCCCGACGTCTCCGCTCCGACGGCGGCGAAGACGAAATCGCCGTCTCCGAACTCAAGGTCGGCGATGTGATCCGCGTCCGGCCCGGCGACAACGTCTCCGCCGACGGCGTCATCCTGTCCGGCCAGACCTCCCTCAATCAGGCCAACATCACCGGCGAATCTCTGCCCGTGGACAAGAAGACCGGCGACGAAGTGTTCGCCGGCACCCAGAACCTCACCGGTGTGCTAGAGGTCAAGGTCAGCCGCGCCGGCCAGGACACCACCCTCGGACGCGTTCGCTCCCTCATCCTCGCCGCCGAACAGACCAAGCTCCCCATCATGCGGATCGTCGACCAGTACATGGGTTTCTACACCCCGCTGGTCCTGGTCATCGGCGCCCTGGTCTGGACCTTCACCTCGGACCTCAGCCGCGTCATCGCCGTCTTCATCGTGGCCTGCCCCTGCGCCTTCATCCTCGCCACGCCGACCGCCATGGTCGCCGCCCTCTCCGCCGCCGCCCGCCTCGGCATCCTGGTCAAAAACATCGCCAACATCGAACTGGCCGCCCGCATCAACGCCTTCGTCTTCGACAAAACCGGCACGCTCACCCACGGACGTCTCGCCGTCTCCCGCCTCTCCCCGATCGGTGAAGTGCGCCCCGCCGAACTGCTCCGCATCGCCGCCTCCGCCGAACGCTTCTCCAATCACCCCACCGCCCGCGCCCTCTCCGCCCTAGCCGAGGAAGCCGGCGTGCCGCTCGCCGATCCCAAGGACTTCAAGGAAACCGCCGGCCGTGGCGTGAACGCCACCATCGACGGCCGCAAGGTGCTCGTCGGCCGCGCCCAGTGGCTCGTCGATAACGGCGTGCCCGCCGACTTCACCGGGGCCGCCGACCTCACCGAGAACGAAGGGTTCAGCCTCGTGTTCGTCGCCGCCGACGGACAATGCATCGGCTGGGTCGGACTCAAGGACCAAACCCGCGCCGAAGCCAAGGAAGCCCTGGTCGGGCTCAAGGAAATCGGCGTCCGCCGCATCGCCATGGTCAGCGGCGACCGCACCCCCGTCGCCACCCGCGTCGGTGCCGAAGTCGGTTGCGACGAAGTCGTGGGCGAATGCCTGCCCCAGAACAAGGTCGAGTTCGTGAAGGCCATCCGCGCCAAGGGCTATCGGGTCGCGGTGGTCGGCGACGGCGTCAATGACGCCCCCGCCCTGGCCGCCGGCGATCTCGGTGTCGCCATGGGTGCCGCCGGCAGCGAAGTCGCCATCAACAGCGCCTCCATCGCGCTCATGAACAATGACCTCCGCCGCCTCCCGTTCCTCATCAGCCTCTCCCGCATGACCCGCTCGGTCATCAACCAGAATTTCCTCGTGGGCGTGATCTTCGTCATCGGCGGCCTGGTGCTCGCCGCCATGAAGTTCATCTCCCCCATCCTCGCCGCCATCATGCACGTGGTCGGCGCCCTGCTCGTGGTCTTCAACAGCTTCCGCCTCGTCCGACAGGGGGAGGAACTGGAACCGTTCATTCAGGAACAACCCAAGGCGCCCGCCACCCCCAAGAGTCCCCAGGGCCAGGGCGCCACCCCGCAGTCCGAACTGCGTCCCAAGCTGGCCTGAGGGGGAATTGCAACCGCCACAAACCCAGTGCTAACGTGCCACCATGAGCTCGACCGAGGTCATCGAAGAGATCGAACGTCTTCCCGTGGCCGAACAGCAAAGGGTGGCCGAGTACCTCGCCAAGCGTTTTCCCTCAACCGCTGCAGGGAACGCTGCCAACGCGATACGGGAGAAGACTTTCGACGAAGCCGCGGAACGAGTCTTCCGGGAAAATCGGGAGCTTTTCCGTCGCTTGGCCCAATGACGCTCCGCGAACCGATTTTCCTGACTCTCGATCAGGTCTTGATCCTTCATGACCGATCCCTTCGTGAATTCGGAGGCTCGGCCGGTATCAGAGACTTGGGGCAAATCGAATCCGCGGTCGTCGCAGCCAGGAACAACTTCCTCTATGGCGGAGGAGACGTGTTCGATATTGCCGCCTCCTACGCCTTTCACATCGCCCAATCCCAGGCGTTCCTCGATGGCAACAAACGCACCGGAGTCGCTGCGGCACTCGTGTTTCTCGGCATGAATGCCGAATACCGCACCCCTGATCCGCTCGAGTTCCATGCCTGCATGGAAGCAATCGCCATCCGACGAATGTCCAAACCCGAACTGGCCGCCTGTTTTCGAGCGCTGGCTACAGCCCTCTGACATTCCTCCCAACCTTGAATCGCACCATGGCCAGCAGCGCCCCAAACCCCCAGCCCACCTCCGACGCCGTCGTCCGTGTCTCCGGCCTCACCAAGGTCTTCAAGGACTTTTGGGGCCGCCCCAAGGCCCGCGCCGTCGATAACGTCGGGTTCGAGGTCCGCCGGGGCGAAGTGTTCGGCCTGCTCGGACCCAACGGCTCCGGGAAATCGACCACGGTCAAGATGCTGCTCGGACTGCTCTACCCGACCAAGGGCGTCATCGAGGTGTTCGGCCGCTCCCCCCGTCACGTCGCCACCAAGGCCCGCATCGGCTACCTGCCCGAGGAAAGCTACCTCTACCGCTACCTCGACTCCCGCGAGACGCTCGACTTCTTCGGCAACCTGTTCCAGCTGCCCTCCGACAAACGCCGCGAACGGACCGAGCAATTGCTCGAAATGGTCGGCCTCAAAAACGTCCAGCGCCGCGTCGTCGGGGAATTCTCCAAGGGCATGCAGCGCCGCATCGGCCTCGCCCAGGCGCTCATCAACGACCCCGACCTGGTCATTCTCGACGAACCGACCTCCGGGCTCGATCCCATCGGCTGTCGCGAAGTGAAGGACCTGATCCTCGCCCTCGCGAAACGAGGCAAAACCGTGATCCTCAGCAGCCATCTGCTCGCCGATGTGCAGGATGTCTGCGACCGGGTGGTAATCTATTACGGCGGCAAGATCCAGGCCATGGGCACGCTCGCCGAACTGCTCACCGAGCGCGACTCACTCCAGATCACCACCCCGCTGCTGCCCCGCAAAACCCTCGACCGCGTCCTCGACATCCTCCGCACCGAGACCTCCGCCGACGCCGTCCGGATCGATTCGCCCACCCAGAATCTCGAAAGCTATTTCCTCGGTGTGGTCCAACGGGCCCGCGCCGCCGAAGCCCACACCTCCGGCGCCACCTCCGGCGGCCGCGTCGCCGCCTACCTCAAGGGCGACGGCACCGCCGCCACCAACCAAGGGGAGAGCGTGCTCGACAGTCTCACCGCCGCGGCCACCACCCCCACCCCCCAGGGGGCCCCCCCCCCCCCCCCCCCCCCCCCCCCCCCCCCAAACACCCCCCCCCCCGCCCCTCCCACACCCCCCCCCCCCCCCCCCC
>CAYZAE010000116.1:21718-21959 GCA_964476125.1 uncultured Verrucomicrobiota bacterium
GACCCGACCCCCAAGGTCACCCCGCCCCCCCGCGACCCCCCCGCCATCGACGAACAGCGGCTCGCCAGTCTGTCTCAATCCACCCCCGCCCCGGCCCCGGCCCCGGCGGCAACACCCGCTTCGCCGTCCCCTGCCGCCGCGAAGCCCACCCCCGCCGACCTCGGCAAAGCCGACGACAAACTTTCCTCCCTGCTCGGCGACGACAAACCCAGGAAGTAACCGGACTCAAGCTCCCCACTCC
>CAYZAE010000117.1:0-21807 GCA_964476125.1 uncultured Verrucomicrobiota bacterium
CGCCTCGCCGAATTCCCCGCCGAAGCCATGGAACAGCTCCGCACCCTCCCGCTGCCCACGCCGGCCCCCTCCGGCTACCTGCGACTGGTCACCCCGGTCACCGCCCCATGACCAATATCCACGGTCTGCCAACCGCTCTTTTTCCGATGCCCTTCGTCCAAACCAAGACGGGCGGGGATTTTCCTCGCCTCAGCACTCGGACAGCTTCGCTCGCCAACCGGTTGCCCTGAGCACGGGAAGCGTTAAATCCCCCCCGTCACCATCTTCCGAAGCGCGCTCCCCAGCACTTTGCCAGAGGCGTCACCCACTTTTCGCGCCTTCTCTCGGGCTTCCTTAAGCCGAGTCTCAAGTTTGCTGGATTCTTCGGACAGCGCCTTCGCAATCGAATTCAGATCCGTAGGAGAAGGCTTTTGCTCCGCGGCGAGTTTTGCCGCCAATTTCTTGATCTCATCGATGCTTCCCCCAAGTCCCGACACCTGGGCATCAAAGCTGGCGAAAAGACCGTCCACGTACCTTTGAAATTCCTCGGGGAACTTTCCGTCCTCCAATTGCTTCGCCAGAGTGCCAAGGTTCTTCTCGTAACCTTGAATGACCTCCTCCACGGCACGATTGACATTCGTTTCCGCCTGCTCAAGCACCACGCGGTAGTTCTCGGGCAAACGATCCCGGAGAATCTCAGGATTCAACTGTCTCGGTAAACGTCCCATATTGAGTTCTTTCTCACTTCACGGCTTTTTGGAATCACCGGCGGCACTCGTGGCCGCCTTGACGGATTCCTCGATCTTCTTCTCCAGCAAATTCCTGCCTTCCTCGACAAGCGCGCTCACGGCCGTCTGCCCCGACTCCTTGACATCGGCCAGCAGGTCCTGTCCGAACCCCTTGGCTGCCCCCGCCAACAATTCGAAATTCCCCTTCAAATCCGCCCCTGGCTTCAGTGCACCACTGACCAATCCGCCTCCTGTGGCTCGCAGGTACTCCACCAGCAGGCTCTTCCGGCCGAACCAGTTCGACTCCAGATAATCCTCCA
This sequence comes from uncultured Verrucomicrobiota bacterium, assembly GCA_964476125.1. Taxonomy (GTDB): domain Bacteria; phylum Verrucomicrobiota; class Verrucomicrobiia; order Limisphaerales; family CAIMTB01; genus CAIMTB01. The sequence goes on from CAYZAE010000117.1 coordinate 1,028, forward strand.
GCGCGCGTCCCGCCTGCTGGGTGCTGTTCATGTACCCGGCAATACTGTCGTAGAATCCAGGATTCCCTTCCGGATCCGGTCCGAGATCGATCTCCGGCATCTTTGAGCCGGCGAGTTTCTCCTTCGCCTTTACCCAGGCCTCCACAACCCGCTCCCGCTGCTTCAGCGCGGCACTGCGAACCCGCTCCTGCATGCCCGCATCGATCTTGGCCAACTCCTGCGCCAGGCGAATTCGGGCACGCAACTCAATGTCCCGGGCCTTTGCCGCCACCGCAAAATACTGAGTGTCCACTTCAAGGCTCTTCTGCAGCAGCTTCAGATCGTTTGGCGCCTCCCGGGAATACCTCCGCGCCTCAAGCGCCGCGGACTCCAAGGTCGCCTCCCCGCGCTCCACCTCAGCCAGGCTCTGGTCGAGTTTGGCATCGATCAGATCCTGAACCTTGGCATCCTCCTTGAGAATCTCCCCCAGAATTCGTGATTGCTCGGCCTCGATCCGGGTCAGTGTCTTTTGCGACTCCAATTCAAGGGCCTTCTGATGGGCGTCCAGGAGGCTCAGCCAAGCGCGATCAACCAACTGCCGATAGCCCGCACGGAGTTCTCGATGGGCCTGCACACCCGCCACCTCATTGGTCTTCGCAAGCAGGACCAGGGCTGAAGCCTGTTCGCTTGAGGTCTTCAACCTCTGCGTCGTCACCAGGGCTTGGTTTCGCCCAACACAGCCAGCGGCAAACAAAGCCGCCGCCAACATCAGAACAAGCCCTCTCGGGATTTGCGGCCTCTGTCGAGGCAAACACTGCAACGCGGCTCGTATCATGGAGTTCATGTGCTTCTCGAATTCATCCTACTTCACCGACTTTGTGACCATCGCATGTTCCATCTCCCCCTGGGCCACCAGAGTCAACGCCTCCCTCAACTGGGGCAGGGTGGCGGACGTGAGAACATCCTTGGGATCCACGCGAGGATGGCGCCACATGTGGTAGTCCCTTCCCGGCCCCCCGGGCGTCGCACCGGACGGCTCCGTCGCCCCGCCAAGGAGCGCATCCGCGAACTTCCTCACCCGGGCGTAGAGATTCTCCGTCGTGAACCCCAGGAAGAACGAAAACGCCATGAACCAGGGGAGATTCAACGAGGTCACGTTGGACTGCGTTATGCCCGCCGCCCACAGAGCCACGAAAACCACGGAAATCAGAGGGGCCAGAAAGAATTTGGGGATGACATACGCGAAGAGGCTGGGCTGATACTGGCCGTCTTTGCAGGCCAGAATGATCGAGATGACAGCGTTGGCCAGGACGCCGAGCAGCGTCCAGACCACGACCTCGAAAACCCACCCCGAGCCCTCATGGTAAAGCCAGAGAAAGTTCAAGGGCGGCTCCAGAGCCCGAATCTCCCGCTCGATTTCAGCACGGAGCGTGATTTCATCGGCATCCTGCTTCAACAGCCGGTTCAACAGCACCGATCCTCGCTCCCGCGTCTCCGCGCTTACATTCACCAATTCAATCCGGAACGACTCAATCACGTTGGTCAGCGACTGGGATAGCACCTCCGCGTCATTCCACTCCGCGGCACGGCTCAGAGGGAGCACAGCCCCACTTCCCAACCCCGACCCCGGCCCTGGATTTATGCCTACACGCGGCGCAGAGACGTCTTCAGCGTTGTTGAAGCCGGATCTTCCCCGGATCGAAGGCCTTTCGGGGAGGTTGCCTCCATGCCAATGGGAGATTCTGAAGTTCTGGATTTCGGTCAGGAGGGGACGCCGACTCGCGAGGGTCTCCGACCGCGCCTCCTCACACCGCTTGCCGATGATGTCCTTAAGGCGAATGAGTTCCTTCTCGGAAAAGAAACGTTCCAGAACGGCCACCTGAAACCGCGGCTGGAACCGCCCATCGTCGGGCAGTCGGACTGCCGTACCCCAGGGGACCTCAGGCTTGGGTCGCGCCAGGTGGATGCCAAGATAGGCCCCAAGAATCAGAGCCATGACGACGAACAGGAGCGCGAAAGCCCGCCAGGCCGATCCGAAAGCAGCCTCCACCCAACCTTCACTGCAATATTTGGGATGATCGTTCACAGGACTCGTATTTGAGTCCTATACGGATCGGCCTCATCGGTTCTTTCAGGAAGTTTCAGATTTCTGAATCGCCGGAAAAAGCCCCTCTGTCCACCCCCCGCCGGGCCGCTCAAGGGGGACTGAATCGGAAGCTGCGGATCACCACCTCGACTTCCTTCCCGTCCTTCGGCGGCTGGCCCCGAAAGAGCCAGAGGTTGAAATGCATGGGCATCGGTTGCGCCGAGACCCGCTTCGAAGCGTCCGCCGGTTCGAAAACCCAACGGGCGATCTCCTCCCCGTCATCGTCACGCAACCCCTGCAGCGACTGGTAGGACACGCGTCCCGGGCTCCAGTCGAAGCGATGGGTGGAGGTCCCGCCGGTCAGGGTGAACGGGAACGTCTTCGTGGTCTGCTTCACCGCCTTGTCCACCGGCCACACCGTGAAATTGCCCATCGGATTCGTCGCCCTTCCCCAGCGGGCGAACTCGATGTCAATCTCGTGCGTCGAGTCCCCGCCGACATCCGCCGTCGGGTAGTTGAACAAGCCCAGCACCACGTGGTCATCGAAGCGGTCGATCCGGCCCTCGACCTGGAACTGGTAACGCCCGAACCCCAGCCGCTTCCGCATCGTCACTTCGGCGCAGGACCATTTCCCCTCCTGCTGGCGGATCTTCAGATGCAGCCCTCCCTGGGCATCGAGCCAGACATTGGACTCCGCCCAGGTGTTCGGCCCGGGACCGCCCTGCCCCGACCGCACCGTCCACTCGTAACCCCCGAAGGAAATCGACGCGGCCGCAGCGCCCGGCACCGCCGGCCCCAGGACGACAAGCCACCCTACGGCGAGAATTCCTAAAACAATCCGGTACTTTGGTTTCATTCCAGGATCACGGTGGAGGATCGACGCCCGCCCGCCCTTGAAGCAATGTTCGAAAAGTTCGTCGCATGAGGCTCCTCCATTACATCGAGATCGAGAACTTCAAGCGTCTGGGCGGGGTCCAACGCATTCAACTGGACCATCCTGCGGTTCTGATCGGCCCCAACAATTGCGGAAAGACCAGCGTCATCCAGGCCATCGCACTCTGGTCCCAGGCCGTTCGAACCTGGTTGGAGGCGAAGGAGGACACCTCAGCCCGCGAACGCCCAGGCACACCCCTCAATCGACTCGCCATCACCGCGGTCCCCGTACAGCGCACCCGTTACTTCTGGCACAACACGCAGGTTCACTCCGGTCAGGATGCCATTCCCATGACCATCACGGCGGGCCTGCTCTGGAAGGGAACGATTGCACCCGTCAAAATGCGATTTCGGTTCCAGGGCGACGAACTGGTCTATTGCGTCCCCGATGAGGCGGCACTCGAGGATCTGGGCCTTCTCAGGGCTGCAGCCGCCATTGATGTTGAGTTGCTTTACCCGATGTCCGGCTTGACCACGGAGGAACCCGTGCTGAAAGAGGGCCGAATCAATGTCCTCCTGGGCCAGGGCGAGACCGCCCAGGTGCTCCGAAACCTCTGCCTGATTGTCGCCCGCGAGAATTCGTCTGACTGGACACGCATCAGCACACTCATGAGGCGGCTCTTCAATCTGGAGTTGGGAGTGCCGGAGGAAACCGTCCGCGGTGCCATCCAACTCCATTACCAGCAACCCGGGGTCAAGGAACGTCTGGACATCGCCATGGCGGGTCGAGGGTTCCAGCAATTGCTGCTGATCTTCGCCTATCTGTTCTCCCACAAAGGCAGCGTTCTGCTGATCGACGAACCGGATGCTCATCTGGAGATTCTTCGACAACGGCAGGTTTACGTCCTCCTCCGCGAGATCGCCGCGGAAAACCGGAGTCAGGTGGTTCTTGTGACCCACTCCGAAGTCATCCTTGATGAAGCGCTGGACCGGAATCCGACACTGCTGATCGATGGTCGCGCTGAAACGATCGGCGACCGGTCGGAGATCCGCAATGCGCTCAAACACTACGGCACCGCGCACTACGTCAAAGCCCGGGAGCGCGGTTATGTGCTGTACGTCGAAGGCGGCACCGATGTCGACATGCTTCGCGCGCTCGCCGAGCGGCTTGATCATCCGGTGGCCGGGTTCTGGGACGAACAGATCAATGCCTACTACGTGCAGAACAACTTCCCTGGCGTCTCCACGGAAAGCGAACTTGAGCGCGTGGAAGGGGGCTACGGAATCACGCCATCCAGGCACTTCCACGGTCTCCGGGATCTTCTCCCCGAACTGCGCGGACTCGCGATTCTCGACAATGACGGCCGTGTCCGAGTCGACAGTGAGGACGGCGGTCTGACCACCACGTACTGGCAGCGCTACGAAACAGAGAACTACTTCATCACCCCCTCGCTGCTCGCAGGCTATGCCAGGGAGTCTTTCGGAGACATGGAGCTTTTCGAAGGTCACCAGGTCGACATCAAGGAGGTGCTCCATGCGTTGCTCCAGGAAATGATCTTCGGGGGCGCCGCGCATGACCTTGTGATCTATCAGGCCGCAGCGCCGGAAGTGGCCCGCCTGATCTGGGAATCCAAAACCGAACGGCTGAAGCTGAGCGCGTTCGCGGAGGAATTCTTCCGTCGCCTCGCCGCTAGAACCGGCATGCCAGTTCTCCTCAGAAAGGGCGACTTCCACCGGCTGGCGGCTCGAGTCGCACCCCGTGAGATTCACGACGAAGTTCGCAGGAAGCTCGACCTTCTCGCCATGTTGTTTCAGCCCCAGACAGCCCAAGGCTCGGACAGAACCAGCAAATCCTGACATCCCCTTCCCCCGAACTCGACCGCCCGAGGGAAACCGTGTTCGCGCCGAGGATCGCCGCTTTCACCAAAACCAGATCGCCCGAAAGGGCGGCCTGGCCTGGCCTCGACCCCTCACCGACATCGTCGAATCCGAAGTCCACCGGGCGCCCCGGGTGTTCGTTCCCTTCCGGCAATTCCCCGAGGGTCGCAATCAGGACTCCTCGAGCTGCGCCAGAACCTCCCGGACCAGACGGCCCACGCGCATCCGGGCCATGTACACCTGGGCCCGGTTCACCTTGAGCGTGCGCGTGATCTCCGGAATGGCCCAGCCTTTCACGGCGACCAGATGGAACATTTGAAACTGCCTCGGATTGACCCGCGCCTTCACGAGCTCGAGCGCACGCGCCAGCTGATTCTCCCGCCATTCCCTGTCCCAGTCCGCTTCCAGATCGTTCGCCGCGGCCGGGCCCGGTTCCGGCACCTCATCCACGCCGGTCGTGCCGTCGGCGTTGAGCGGCCCGGCCAGACCGGCGCGACGGCGGCGGCGCTGACTGTCCGCAATGCGCCAGCGTGCCTGATTGTAAAGCCACGCCCGAAAAGAGCCCTTCGCAGGATCGTACCGGAATCCCGGCATCTGCTTGGCCACGGCTAGCATGACCTCCTGCACGGCATCCTGCGCCGCCGCAGAATCCAGGCCCGACCGAACCGCGAACCGGTAAAGCAATCCGCCATACCTGTCGAAAAACTGCCGCCACCCCTCCGCATCGTCCCAATGCTTCAGCCTCGTCAGCAGGCTGCGACGCGTCGCGGTGGCCGAGTCGTCCGAGATGGGGGAACCGGACATGGTGGTGGATCGCATTTTAACGGAATACGTGTCCGCAGGCGACAATCTAACCGGACGCATCGGAACCAGCGGTGCGTCAAGGGTTTGCGGGTAGGGCGCGATCTCCGAGCGAGCCGCCCCTGCACGTCACCCTCAAAGGCGGCGCCCTCGGAGAGGTCGCCCTGCCTTCCCCACAAACTCAGGACGCACCGCGGAACCAGGGCCCAACATTGCGTCAGATTCGAGGCCCCCCCCCGGGACACGACCCTTCCTGGGCTCCCTCCCTCCTTCCCCCGGCCGGGGCCGGCAGCCAACAGCCGGCGATGAAGAATGACACTTTCCAAGAAACTGCGTTAGACCGGGCGCCCAGCCCCCGTATTCCCCGCAACGGAGTTCTTGATGCCGCGGCGGCAAGAATTCCCTGCATGCCCTGACAACACCATGAACCTCCTGCCCCACCTGTCGTTACTCGTTCTCTTCACCGGCCTGGCCGGCGCGAACGATACCATCCCCTTCCGCGCCACATTCAATGTGACCAATCTCGTTTTCCCACACCCTTCCCTGCCAGCCCGGCTCGAAGTGCGGGTGGGCGGTCAGGGCGAAGTCTCGGACCTCGGCCCGTCTTCCTGCCTCACCACCAACCAATTCGCCGACCTGCCCACCGGACGGGCCGTGGCCGACTACACCCTCACGACCGCCGGCGGCGACCGATTGGTCGTGCATCTGGAGGCACAAACGATTCCCGATCCAGTCAACCCGCAGACGAAGCTCACCTTCTCCGGCGGGGGACACATTGTCAGCGGCACGGGACGCCTTTCGGGCGCCACCGGCGAGGTGCGGAACCAGGGCTGGTCGGAACTGCAGGATCCACAGACCGGCCAGGGCATCGGTTATCTGGAGATCCAGGGTGAAATCCCGAAGTCCCTCGCCACGTTTATCGTGACCAATACCGACGACAGCGGTCCCGGCTCGCTTCGACAGGCGATCCTCGATGCGAATGGGACGCCCGGCACCGAAACGATTGCGTTCAACCTCGCCGGAAACCCGCCTTTCTCCATCCGTCCACCGAAAGCGCTGCCCACGATCAGCGCTCCATTGTTCATCGATGGCACCACCCAACCCGGATTCGTGGACCGCGCGGTCATCGAACTGGACGGATCCACAGGAACTTCGACGACCAAGGCTCCCGTCGGCATAAGGATCACCGCCGGAAACAGCCTCGTCCGAGGGCTGGCGATCAGCCGATTCGGGAGGGGTGCCGATAGCTCCACCAGTGCCCAGATCGTCCTCACGGGGCGGGGCAGCAATGTCGTGGAACGGTGCCTGCTGGGCTGCAATCTCGACGGCCTGGCCGAATTCACGGATGGACGCGAACGAGGATTTCAGACCGGCATCCGGGTGCTCAACTCGACGGGAAACCTCATCGGAGGGACCCGTCCTGGAGCAGGCAACTTGATCTCGGGCAACGTGGGCCACGGCGTGGTGATCGAGGGGGGGCGAAGCAACGTCGTGGCAGGCAACCTCATCGGCAGCGATCCTTCCGGTACCGTAGGTGTACCCAACGAATCGTTCGGCGTATTCCTCACCTCGGGCACCAGCCGGAATGTGATCGGCGGTGATCAGGTTGATTCCCGCAACCTCATCTCCGGAAACGTGGAAGGCGTGGTGATTGACGACAGTTCCCAGAATCGAGTGGTAGGGAACATCATCGGGCCCGATCGGACTGGGAACGCACCACTCCAACCCGGGCTTACCTTTTTTGGTTTCGAAGTGAAACAGTTCTTCGGGGTCGACATATCGGGCCGCGGTTCGTCCAATGAAATCTCCCGCAACGTTCTCTCCGCCAACAAGGGCTGCGGCGTCATTGTCAGTGATGGTTCACGAAACCTGATCTTCGACAATCGGGTGGGCGTTGATGTCAGCGGCACCAATGCGCTGGGCAACGAAATGGCCGGCGTTTGTCTCGACGCCGACCCGCTCTTCAGTCAGTCCGTTACGGCCAACGTGGTCTCCAACAACGTCGTCGGCGCGAATGGATTCAACGGGATTTTTCTGCGCTACCCGGGCGTACGGCAGAATGTCATCGTGGGGAACATCGTAGGCACCGACCGCAGCGGGAGCGTGGACCTCGGCCATTCCCAGTTCGGCGTGGCCCTGCTGGAAGGCGCCTCCCAGAACATCATCGGCGGCCCCAACGCCGGGGAAGGCAACGTGATCGCGTTCAATGACTGGGCGGGGGTCTGGATCGGTACCGGCAACGGAACTTCCCCCAGCACGCGCAACCGCATCCGCGGGAATTCCATCTTCGCCAATGGCGAACAAGGGATCGATCTGGTTCCCAGCCATCTCTCCGGCCGCGGGATCACCCCCAATGATGTGGGTGACATCGACGCCGGTCCCAACACCTACCAGAACTTTCCGGTGCTCTCCCTGGCAGAAACTTCAGGCTCAGGCGCCCGTCTTCGCGGGAGACTGAACTCGACGCCAGCGACTCTCTTCGACCTGGACTTCTACGCCAACAGAGCTTGCGGGGCGGCCGGCCACGGCCAGGGACAACGCTATCTCGGCTCCGCCAGCGTGGCCACCGATGCCGCGGGTGATGTGACGTTTGACGTGTTGCTTTCCGCCCACGTGATCGCCGGCGAAGGAATCACCGCCACAGCCACCAGCACGGTGGCGGGCAATACTTCCGAATTCTCCGCCTGCCTGGCCGTCATGCCGGGACCGCCCGCACTGACTGTCGTCCGTGGGCCCGCCAGCGGAGATCTGACAATCTCGTGGGAATCCGCGGACGCAACCTGGTCCCTTGAGCAGACAATGACCGCGGGCAGTCTCGACAACTGGAGCGCGGCGGCAGGAAGCCTTGTCAGTGAGGGATCCCGGCGAACATTCCGGACCCCCGTGTCCGCCAACCAGGTCTTCTACCGGCTTCGAAAACTGTGAACTGAAGAAGCCCCCACAGCCTCGGCGCCCTAGGCAGGTGGCCTGCCTAGCGATCCGTTTCGGCCAAAATCGGCGCGGACCAGATCCGCCAGGTGTTGTCCACACTGCCACTGACGAGATGGCGGCCGTCGCGGCTGAACTCCAGCGCGGTGACCATGCTGGTGTGGCCGCGCAGCGCCGCCAACTCGCGACGCGTGCGTGTGTTCCACAGCTTGATGAAACCCTCGAAGGTTCCGGCCGCGAGAGTCTGTCCATCCGGCGACCACGCCACGGAGAGCACGGAACCTGTGTCTCCGGACAACAGCTCGGAACGCCCCGTCGCGAGTTCCACCAGGCGAACACGGGAGGCGGTTTCGCCGATCAGCACAAACGTTCCCTCGGGCGACAACGCCGCCGAGGTGACGCTTTCCTGGCCGGTGGGCAGTTCTCGCCGCATTTGCCCCGTCGCAACATCGAACCAGCGCAGTCTCCCGTCCGCGGCCGACAGCGTGATGAGTTCGCGTCCATCCGGCGTATAGAACAAGCCTTCGAGTCGGTTCGTGGGTGAGGCCAGACGCAAGGCAGGCACCGGGTTGGTGATGGCCCAGAGCATCACCGCGCCGCCCGTCGTTGCCGCAGCAAGATGCCGGCCATCCGGAGCCACGGCCGGCGTGCCGAGCAGGGGTTCCGACGCGTTCACGGCAAATAGCGGGCGACCCTCCGGAACGCTGAAAGCCTCCAACCGGTTCGTCACGCGTGTGACAACCCAGCGGCTCTCCGGCCCGAAAACCGGCCGATCTCCGGCCACGCGGCCAACCACCGCGAGCGCAGGCAGGCTCAACAGTTCCACCCCATTGCTCCGGCCGCGAAGCGCCAGCCACTTGCTGTCCGGGGAAAGCGCCAGTTCAGGATCGAAGATGGAGGAAGCCCACGGATGCAGCCCGGGGTTGCCCGGCATTTTCGGGACCTCCCAGAGGCGTATCGTCTTGTCCTCGCTGGCCGACACCAACCGGCCGCCGTCCGACGAAAAGACCAGGCCGTTGCCCCGCGCAGCGTGTCCCTTGAAAGCGGCGACCTCGGCAAAATGGGTCCCATGCCAGAGTCGCACGATCTGATCACGTCCACCGGTGGCCAGCAGGCTCCCGTCGGGCGACCATCGGGCCGCTTCAACGCCGAATGGGTGCCCCGACCAGAGCGCCAGCAGCTGCCCCGATCGCCAATTCCAAACCCGCACGAGGCCGTCCAGACTTCCCGTGACCAGACGCTCGCCGTCGGGCGAAAAGGCCAGCCCGAATATCTCGCGACCATTTTCATGCGGCAGGACGGTGATTTCGCGGAGATCGGGAACGGACCAGATCTTGGCGTGGCCACGTCCTCCCGTGGTGGCCAGATGCCTTCCCTCCGGCGAGAATTCCATCCGGATCAGAAAGGTTGGCTGCGGGGCGCTGCGAGCAAGTTCACGTCTGTTCGTGGCATCCCAAAGCCGCACCTCGCCGGGGCCGGTGGCGACATAAGCAGGTCCATCCGCCGTGGCGATGAGGGATTCGTCGGGCGAGAGGGCCTGGCGGACACCGGAACGCCCAGGGCCAAACCGGAATTGTGTTTGTCGCGTCGTGAGATCCCAGGCGACGACCTGGCCGCTGAACCTCAGCGACTGAATCAAGGTCCGGCCGTCACGGGTGAAGACGAGGCTGTCCACCGGATCATTGAAGTTCGCCCCGTTCAACTGGCCAAGCGGCTCGCCGTCGTGCGGGTTCCACAAGTGCACCTGACCATCCGCGGTTCCGCCAGCCACCGTCCGACCGTCCGGAGAAAGTGCGCAGCTCCAAAAGCCATAGGCGCTGTCCGTACGAAACTGGCGAATCTCGCGTGTCCGGCTTTGCGCCCACAAATGACGCCATTCCCAGCCACGCAAGTCCCCTCGATCCGGTGGAGGACGCTGCTCGTCGAGCAGCTGACGCGTCAGTTCCGCGCGTCCCGTCTCCCACCCTTGGTAGGCGATGGCCAGGTCGGCGGCATAGGCGGTGCGGCGACGCTGTTCCTCCTTCGCCGCCAACTCCTGCAGCTGCGCCATGCGCTCGAAGGCCCGTTGGCGCTCCCACCACCCCACGGCGATCGCCAGCAACACCAACAAGGATCCAATCGCCGCCGACCACTTCAACCGGCGCAGGAGCCGTTCGTTGGCCCGAAGTCCTCTCACGGATTCGCCGGCTTGGAGCAGAAGAAGCTCCGCACGCATCCGCTCCATCGAGGGATATCGATCTGCAGGATCGGGTGCACAGGCACGCAACAACACTTCGTTCAGGTCGGCAAATCGCTCGGCCTCCGACGCCCCCGAGCGGAATTCGTCAGGCAGATCCGGAAAGTCATTTCGGTCGCGCCCGGTGGCCGCCTCGTAGAGGACCTTCCCCAGCGAATAGACATCCGCCGCAATCGTGCCCGGCCCTTCCGGCGGAATGTAACCCTCCGTCCCAACGAAGGACTTCGCCTCGTCGAGGCCCGTGACCAGGCCAATGTCCGCAAGCTTGGGCTGGCCCTCCACGAAGATGACGTTGGAAGGCTTCACGTCGCGGTGGACGAGGCCATGGCGATGCAAATGGTGCAGCGCACTGCACAGCGTGACTCCCAACTCCGCCGCGTCCTCCACCGAAAGACGTCCACGCAATCGGATCAACGCACGAAGGGTGAGCGGCCGGTAAGGCGACAACCCGGATCGACCTTCCCCGCCCGAGTCCGCCTCCAATCCGAGCTGACCCGGCCCTCCCGTCACATTCTCCGAGCCCCCCGATTCCCTCACAGGAACCGGATCCGCAAGCTCCATCACATAGTAGAACAGGGAGCCATCCGGGATTCGGCCCACATGAAGCACGTCCACAAGCCCCTCATGGCGACGCGACAACGGTTCAAAGCGCTGGATTCCGACATACTCGCGCTCGTAAGGCCGCGGCGAATCGAATCGGTCGCGTCGCACAAACTTCACCGCACGGCCCGCACCCAGAACGCTTCGCGCGCGCCAAACCTCCCCATAGGAACCCTCCCCCACAAACTCCACGAGCTCATGATCAGGAATGGCTGGCGGAGTGTCTTTCGTGGAACTCATCGGAGTCTCAAACCCTGGGCAGTGAGGTGGCGGCGTTCAATGGGAAAGAGCCGGTTCTCCCCCCGCCCCCCGCTCGGTGCCTCCCGAAGTTGTGGCTACCGGGAGAAACTCCGGCACCCTTCCGGCCTCCAGGAAGGGGTCGTTCCCCAGAATTCATGGGACGAATTTCTGGCATGCCTATCGGCATGCCCCTGTAGTTTGGCCATTTTTCGCGCATCGCGCATAAGTCGCGGAGCGACGGGAAGAGGGTAGCCAGGGGCTTCAGCCCCTGGACCCGGTGTGAGTTTCGGGTGCGTCGCGGCGCGACGCCGGAATCGTTTGTCTGCAATTCCCTCACGAACCCTTCGATTCGCCTACGCCTCCGTTAACGGTCGTACGTCGCTCCGCGACGCCAACCGAAAAAACCACGCAAACCGTGGGCAACGCCCACGGCTACCGTCATTCTGACGCTCCGCGACGCCTGAAAATGACCAAACTCCAGGTTGCGCCGCGTCCAGCGGCGCAATGGCATCGCCAGAGCACAACACCCAAAGGCCACCGCCCGCTCAACGCGGGCGGGGTTGTCGCAGCGCGACAACCCTACCCACAACTTCGGGACGCACCGCCCCTCGCCCCCTATCTCCAGAGGGAAACGGTGTTCGTGCTGCCGGTCGCGGCATTCACCAACACCAGAATGGGCTCGGGAACCTTGTCGGGAATGGGCGGGCGCTCACCAATCACCGCGATGAAATCAGAACCAGGCAGGACCTGATCCAGCCGGCCAATCCCCGTGTCCGCGCTCCAGACGGGTTTCCCGTCCAGGGTCAGGCGCCGCAAGGTGTAGGGAGCAAAGAGTTCCGTTCCGGTGCGATGCACGAGATAGACACTGTCCGGACCCGCCCCCCGAAAGATCGACCCCCCGGGCCGCGACCGGAGAAAGTTCGCGCTGCGATACTCGGTCTCGGAGATCATCCGGTGGTCCTGGATGGGCGGCCGCGTTTGCGTGGTATCCGCCGTGCCGCGATACACCTGGCGGTTTCGATCCTTTTCGTTGGCTGAGTAATCACGCGGGATTGAAAACCCCTGCCGAAAGTCGCTCCGGGCATCCTCCGGCGTCGCCAGGGCAATCCATTCATTGCTCGAAATCAAACCGCCCGAACACAGGCTGGCTTCGATCTTTCCTCCCCACCGTTCCTCCATCCAAGAACCCCGCGAAGGCGGCGGACACGCGCTCGCTTTCAAAGTCTCCGAAGAAATCTGATAGGCCTTCCCCCAGTCCGGCGACACCACCAGCAGGCGATCCGTAAACTGGGCCTTCGCGGAGTGCATGAAGACGACCAGCTCCGGATTGGCCTTCCGCACATCAGCCTCCCGGAAAATGCGCTTCGATTTCAGGTTCACCGCGAAGAGTTCCAGCGCCTCCACCCAGGCCACCTCGCCGTCAGCCCCCAGGATCTTGGTCATCGGGGTCATGGCGTTCGCCTGCTGCTGGCGTTGCAGCGGGAACATTTCCGTCTTCGTCGGGTCCGCCACGGAGATCGCCAGGAGATCGATCCGGTACCGGTCCTTTCCCGGAGCGCGATGAAGCCTCGGAAGATAAGGCTCCCGCGTGCTGACCAGCTGGAGAATATGCGTGGGCGTCCGCACCGCCGCACCCCACGGGGTGCCCGTGGACTTGATGGAAGCAAACTGCCAAGCCGCCAAAGCCGCAACAGCCAGCCCAAGCACCACCACCGTCAGTCCGATCGCGAGGGGCGTCGAATAAAGCGTGCGCATCGAGACGCCGCCACCGCCAGACGGGAGTGTCGCCGCAGCCGCCAGCGCCGCCACATAGCCTCCTGCTCCACCGCTCGGCAGTCCCCCCGGTTGCGACGGCGCCGCCGCATTCATGCGACGTAAAATCAATTTCCAGGCCTCCAACTCCGTCCACCCACGCTTGCCGGCGTGGCGATTGACCTCGAACTGACAGAATTGCCAAAGCATGGGCAGGAACTCTGCCTCGGTCGCGTAGGACCTGTGGCCCGGATCATCCCCATAGTCGGAGCGAATGAACCTATCCACCCGCCAGTAAAGGGTGGAGCCGCCCTCCTTGTGCGACGTGCCATACGTTCCACCCCGCTTCAAACCATCCACGATCGCCTGCTGCACTTTCCCGACAGAATCCAAATGCCGCTGCGCTTCCACGGCCGCTTCGCAGTGCTGCTGGTAACGCTCCATCCGATTCTCCCCGGGCGCCGGCGGCGTGGCACTGATCAATTCGCGCGTCCACAACTCGAACCAGCCCGCGGAACTCTTCCGGTGGTACTCGTGATGCGTCGGAGCGGCATCGGTCCACGAGGCCACGGTGCGCAGCATAAAGACGTTGTAGGACTTCAACGCGGCGAGGAACTGCACCTGGAAATCATAGCGTGCACCGTTCACGTCCGCTGTCGCGTCCATGCTCAGCCGACCGCCCTCCACCTTCGCCGTGAACAGCACCATCAACTCGCGTTCCAAGGCAAATTGCACCTCGTGCGGGGGGCGGTTGTCCCGGAAGTACAAAACGCGCGTCCAACCCGCGGGCGCCTCCGTCTCGGCAAAGGGAGGGGCTGCGGAGTCGCTCCGGCTCTTCGCTTGGCGCGAACCCCGGTCCGCACTGGCTTCCGGATCCGCACCTGGAAGACTGCCCCCGGCAGGGCGCTGCGCGCGTTGGGCCAGCGGGTTGGGCTTCGGCTCAAGCGCCCGTCGGATGGCATCCATGTCCGGCTCGGGCGGCGGTGGATTCGGGGGTTCAAGCACGAAGAAATACCGTTGGGCGTCGGTAAACTCTCCCGAATGGCTAGACCCATTCCGCTCGTAGAAATCCAGGCCCCTGCCGGAAATGCGGGGACGGGTGGTGACCTTGTTCGCGAACAGAACATAGGCTCCGACCGGTGGCGCCGGATGTCGTCCCTGACCAATCTCCACCACGACATTGCCTGCCGCCAATTCCGCCTCCACGAGCGCACGCAAAGCGGCGGGAAATCGGGAGAGTTCCCTTTCTTGTTCCGGGGTCGGCTTCATCTCGTCTCCAGGACGGCACGCAACCTCATCCACGCCGGGTATCATCCGGACGCAGGGCGTGTTCCAAGGCGGCCGGAATACCGCTGAAATCGACGCCTGTGGAGCTGAATTTTTGAGCAATGGCCGGAAGGGTCTTCCGGCCCCAGAGCAGAAGCGTCTTGCGGCGATCGGGGGACATGAAATTCGGAGCGGGAATATCGCTGATGAACCGTTCCATCGCCGAACGCGATGGCAGCGCAAGCCGGGTCTGTTCCGCCGGGGAGAGCGTTGCACCCAGGAGAAATTCCAACGCATCCCCCGGGTCCAGAGAGCTCAGGGTGGCAGCCAGGGTCTCGAGGAATTCAGGCGATTCCCGCAGGCGACGGGTGGCGGCATCACGGACTGTCCGACCTTGAAATGAAGCCGCCCGACGAAGCAGTTCCCTGAAGTCGTCCCGCGAATCAAGAGTCGCGATCCTGGACAGGATTTCGCCTTCGGTTGGACCGCTTCGACGAAATCGACTCGCCACGGCAGCGAATCCCCCTCGGAGGCGCATCCATAGGACGCGCCAAACAAGATATCCACCGACGATCGCCAGACTGAAAGCCGCGCACGCAAACCAGATCCATCGAACCGGCGCCACCGGAATGCCAGGGGCCAGACCGGGATTCAGGCTCAGAACCACCAGCACGAGGGTGGCCACCGGAAAGGTGTAGACCGGCACGGCTCCGGAAAGCCGCACCAGGAGATCCCGATGCCGGGGAAACTCGAAGCACGCGAACGACATCACGGCCATGGAAAGCGACGCGCAAACCATGAACGCATGCACCCCGTACCTCGGCCACCCCCAGCCATCAAACCCGCCGCTGGCGCTGACACACCCAAGCCCAACCAGAAGCAATAGCCACATCGGAAGGATCAGCAGCAAGCCGGCGAACACCCCGCTCCCGCCTTCATCCCGTTTCCGCCGGACTTCGAACAGAAGCAATTGCAGGGGCAGGATGTAAATCAGCGCCGCCAGCCCAACACCAACATTCCCCACGGTTTGCAGGACCTGGGAAGGATTCATTCGGGCACCGCCCCGGCCTACGCCCGGGTGTACTTCGTTCCCCGACTCGCCGTCCCGGGAACCTGCGTGATCTTCCCAGCCGCCAGTTTCTTGATCGGGACATTGATCAATCCCGGAAACAACTCCTCCGCCTTGGCCGAGAAATCATTCGCCCCAAAGGGCTCCGAAAGCACCGCCAGCACCTTGTCCACCTGATCCGGCGCCAGCTTCCCGCCTTTCGCCGCCCGACCGCGTCCACGACGAACGACCGCGACAGCAGAGCCCTCCGACTTCGGCGTGCTGGCGTCGAGAATCACAGCGGCCTCCGGAATCTCGGCTCGCAGCGCCTTCTCAGCCTCCTTCAATTGCTTTTCCAAAGCGGAATTCTCCGCCTTCAGATCAGCCAATTGCGCTTCCAGGGCGAGAGCCTCCGCCCGCTTGGCATCCAGCTTGGACCTTTGTTTCAGAAGGGTGGAAACCCGTTTGAATGCGGCCTGCACCGGATTCTCATCCGGAGAAACTTCCATGGCAGGGATACTTTCAACAACCAGAGCTTTCTTCTTTTTAGCGGGCATAATCAGTTTGCGGTGGAGACGAGAATGCCTGGATCAATCCCCCAATTCAACTCGATTGCTGCCTGGAGCCGGATCCCAAGCCAGGAGAAATCGTTTTATTGGACCAGCGAAAACCGCATGCCAAACAGGAATCTTGAGCAGTCAAAGATCTGCTCGTGAGATATTCGGGTAACTTGACTTGCATTCGCCTCAATTGCCCAACAAATTTCTTGGAACAAGAGTGTTACTTTGTTTCCGAATAATCCGGACTTTGTGGATTTAGCCAAAGCATCTGCCACTGAGGTCGATCGAAAACACTCCGCCTCCCCTTGCTTTCATGAACGCCAACCAAAAACTGCTGGGATTCTGTGTCATAGCCACCGCCATCGCCAATTGTTCATTCGGTGAAATGATTTTCACACGGGACGGCCGAAAGTTGACTGCCACCGCGGAGGGCTCAGGTTGGAGACTAATCGACCTTGGAGGCAGCTTTGAGTTTGTGACACTGCACGACAAGGATCAGAAGACGGCCGCACCGACATCCCCCTATTCCGATTTCACGGCCACCATTGCCGCAGAGGGCGGGGTCAGTGGAGCGGGCGCCCGGAGCGAAGCGTTCCAGCGTTCGCGGATCGAGCCGCTGGCCTTCTTCGCCAACCTGAGTGCCTTTGCGCAGGCCAGAGCGAGGAACCCCGGTGGTTCATCCTCCTCGGCGAACGCCTTCGCCATTGGTGAGTCCATTTTCGACATCGGGTTTCGTCTGACTTCCTCCCATGAGTTCAACTACAACGGCTATGGATTCGTGGAGTTGACCAAGCAGGGCATGGGCACCGTATTCCACGCCATGCGCGACGGCGTGAACGGTGTCGTCAGCGGGGTGCTTGGGCCCGGGGAATACACCCTGTATGGCATCGCCTCTGAGAGAGGGGACGCGGGTGCCAACGGAGAATCCTATATCGGGGGGAAAGACTTTACGTTCCAAATGACTTTCTCCCCTGTGCCGGACAACCCGTCCACGGGGCCGCTCCTGGGACTTGGATTGCTGACCCTTCATTTCCTGCGGCGGGGACAGTCGGGCACTCCATGCCGACGGTGACCCGACGCCCCCAGGTCGAAACGCTCCCCCAAATCGAGGAGCGCCGGTCGGATCCTGACACACATCAACCCCACCGGTACCGGTCACGCCTCCTTCCCGGAGGCCAAGGACCTGTCCACGATTGCCAACTGGTGATCCAGCGCGCCACCACGATCGAGTTCCAAAGGACCAGACAGGTCTGGGAGGTAAAGCACACGCACTGTTTGCAGTTGCTCCTCGGTGAGCTCCAACGGGCCCTTCGGCGCAGGAAGGAAATCTGACTTTTTTTGCAGTCCCCCCGGAATCTGACAGCGATGAAGTCGTCGGCACGTCACGCCTCGACGAGCCTCGGCCCCGTTCGCATCCTCCTCGCCGCATGGAGGGCGTAAGCCAACGGGAGAGAACGACCCGACCGCCAAGGAACATCGATTCCTGGACGAGACCGGAGACACCACGTTCCACGGCCGAGGAGGGCGATTCATTGTAGCGTGGTCACGTGCAAGATTCCGGCGCTGTTCGAGAAACAGCACCACGGACGCGAAGACGAGTTCTACGCGGACCTACTCGCGCACCTCATCAAGACCCGGCTGAAGCGGCCGGGAACACTGGTCCTGAACGTCGCCGAACGCGGTTCCAGCACCCGGGAGAAAGTGCTTTCCCATGCCCTGGAGTTGGCGACCTCCCGGGCCGAGAAGAAATGGGGCGACGGCGGAATCCAGCGGCGGGTCGTCTTCAACGTCCAGACACCGCTGACCGAGCCCCTGCTGGTGGTCGCGGATTATCTTTCCTGGGCCGTCCAACGGGTGTTCGAGCAGGGCGAACTGCGATTCTACAACTACCTTTCGGGGAAGATCCGGCTGGTCGTGGATCTCTACGACCGGGAAAAGTACGAGGGAAGCCGCAACTACTACGACAAACGCAACCCGCTCACCGCCGAAAACAAATTAGGCCCGCCTTCTGCCTGACCGGCTTTCGCCGCGACGTCATGGAGACGACTTTCAGCAGACGCAGACCTGGTCGAGGATGGCACCCGCAACCACGCCCGCAATTCCAATTCCAGCCATGAGCCAGACCGTTGCCGTCACCCGCGAATCCGTCGCTTGCGACCCTCGGAGACCGGGAGGTAGCTTAGGCCCGGTTTGGAGACCCGGGAGGCATGCCGCACGCTTTCGACCGGATTCATGCCGCACGTCTGTAGCAAAACGTGCCGCAGTGGCAATCCCGGCGGCTTTCAAGCCTCGCAACAGGTTGGAAATCAGCGGCGCCGATGTGGTGAAATGGCAGACACAGGGGACTTAAAATCCCCAGACCGGCAACGGTCGTGCGGGTTCAAGTCCCGCCATCGGCACCAATAAAATCAATGGTGAAAACGCTAGGCCGAGCGTGACGGAAGATCAGGCGGGCGCGATCAACTTCACCTTCGGAAAGTAGGTCCGATAGCGCGCCGCATCGCGGGTCAACAACGTGAGGCCAGTCACCTGCGCGTGGGCACCGACGTAGAAATCGCCAAGGATCCGTTCGCGCCTTCCGCCCAGACGCCGGTAGCCGGCGAACGCCTTGCCCGCCAGGAACGCCGCCTCGTAGGGCAGCGGCAGAAATTCCATTCCGGCAGGCAAGTCCGAGAAGAGGTCAGCCACGTCGGCATATCCATACGCGCATTCGGCGAAAATGACCGGATTGATCGCGACCGGCCCGGAATCTGCCGCCTCGGCGAGGTGCACGGATGACCATTCCAACCAGCGTTCGTCCGCCGTGACCAGGTCGAGGATGACGTTGGAATCGACCAGCGTCATCACTTCAGCCGCGGACCGCTTTCATCACGTCATCCGTGCGGAACTGCCCCTGCCGCCGTCCCGTCATGTGGGCAACCATCTCTTTGCCCGTGCTTCGGGCTTCGGTGCCCGCGACCAAGCGGGCAACAAACCCGCCGGTGGAAATCCGAATCTCCTGCCCCATCGCCGCCTTGCGGACGAGTTCGCCAAGGATCGGTTTGGCTTCGCTCACCAGCATCGTTTTCATGGGGCGCAGCGTAGTCCGAAATCAGACCGTTACCAGTCCGAACCCGATCCGACTGTATTCATCCGGACGGCTGCCGGCGCTTCGGGATTCGCGTCTCTAACAGCCCTGGCCCCGGGCAGGCGACGCGCCGGGACGGAATTCCAGATCCAAATCCTTCGCGGCAGCTCACAGCGCGCGATCCCGGGTCAGGAGGGGTGCTTTCCGCCGGGGGCCCGCCTCGGCTTCCGGATCGGTCCCACCCAGAGCCCTTAGCCTTAGAGCGGCCGTCCGTTGAATCAACGCCTCCAATCCCAGATGCACCAGCTTGGTTTTCTCAGTCTTACCCGTCATCTCCCGGGCTCGCTCAAGCAGGGCATCATCGAGGTTCAACGTAGTCCTCATGCATACGATGATGTCCATTTGGTAGGCCCACTCCAGCCACCGGATGAGCTATTTCACGGTAAATGCTATCCTTTCGCGAATTGCGAAAGCGGTGATGCGGATCGCTATTGTCGTAAACCAGGAGGCAGGGATGCTCCCGAATCACGCGCAAGATCGTCGGCATTGACGAAGCGCAGGCCGGCGGGTTGCAGGTAAGCCTGAAAGAAGGTGGATTTTCCGGCGCCCTTGGGACCGGTGATGGCGACCACGACAGGCCGTGCATCCAGCAAGGGCGTCATCGGGACTTGGACGGACGGAATTCCCGCTTCACGAATCGTCCCTGCGTCCGCGTGCCATCCTTATCAATCCTGACGATCAACCCCGGCTGGGAAGCGGGCTCGAAATGAGGGTAGGGACGCTCGTCCAGCACCTTGGCCAATTGCGCCCGGCCGGCGCTGGTACCGATGGTTTCGAGACAGGTTGAAAGAGGTACTGTCTCCCCCCGCCTCTTCAGCGCCAACGCCGTGTCGGCGCGCAACAGCGACTCGACCGCCCGGCCCAGCCCGGCCCAAAACTCGATCTGTCCTGCAATGGAGCGTTCCGCGACCTCCCCGGTGAGCCGGGCAGCCAGAACGAGACTCTCGGACAGCCTTACGGGTTGTCCCATGGGAAGAGGGTGGCGTTTTGCCACCCGAGGCACAAGCCCCGCAAAATCGCCCACACCGTGCATCCCGAAGTTGTCGGTAGGGCGCGATCTCCGAGCGCGCCGTCCCTGCACGTCGACCTCCAGTGCGGCGTCCTCGGAGAGGCCGCCCTACCTTCCCCCACAACTTCGGGAGGCACGGGGCTTCGAAGGGCGGCGCGCCTGGAGGTCGCGCCCTACCCTCCGTGAGCGATCAAACACGGAGTGGGGGTGACGGACGTAGATCCATTTAGCTTTTCCACGCTCCCTTCGCTTATCCGCGCGCAATCCAGCTCCCACCTCCCTTCTCCCCCCCCCTCCCCCCCCTCCCCCCAACCCCCCCCCCTTGTCCCTTTTCCCCACCTTCCCCTCCCCTTCCCCCCCCCCCCCCCCCCCCCCCCCCCCCCCCCCCCACGGGGCG
>CAYZAE010000118.1:0-21659 GCA_964476125.1 uncultured Verrucomicrobiota bacterium
ATCCTCCTGTCGCTCCGCGACGCCTGAAAATGGCCAAACTCCAGGGCGCCCTCGGAGAGGTCGCCCGAAGGTCGTAGGTCGTAGGTCGTAGGTCGTAGGTCGTGGGTCGTAGGTCGTGGGTCGTGGGTCGTGGGTCGTAGGTCGTGGGTCGTGGGTCGAAGGTCGTGCGTCGCACCGAACTCCGAACTCGGATCTCCGATCTCCGAGCCCCCAGACGCCAGACCCTTCCCCGAGTCCCAGCCCCTTCGTTGAGCCCGCGAAACGCACGAGGCCATAAGGGAAAGCCCTTCAAAAGCTGCCGGCACAGAGGCGTTTGGGCGCAACCCGGAAATCTCAACTCCCGCATTCCCTTCGTGCCCTTCGTGCCTTCGTGGTGCAATCCGCCTTTCCGTCGATCCGTGACGCGGGGATCGGGGGAACATCCTGCGTCTTGCCGCTGCCCACCGCCGTGGGCAGGTTTAGCCCGTGTTACGGCGGACCTTCTGTCATGTGCCGGGAATCAGCCTCAAAGCCGAGGAGAGTCTCTGGGCTGCTGGCGTCGCCTCCTGGGACGCCGCCGCGCAGGCCGGTGCCACCCTGGGCCCCGCCCGGCAGGAACGGCTCGCCCGGCACCTGGAGGAATCGCAACGCCAGCTCGAGGCGGCCAACGCGGCCTTTTTCGCCCGAACCCTACCGTCCAGCGAACATTGGCGGCTTTATTCCCAGTTCCGCGACTCGGTGGCCTACGTCGACATCGAAACCACCGGGCTGGGCGGCCCAACCGCCCACATCACCACCATCGCCCTCTACGACGGACGAAGCATCCGGCATTATGTCCATGGACAAAACCTCACGGACTTCGCGCGGGACATCGGGGACTACCGGCTGCTGGTGACCTACAACGGGAAATGCTTTGACCTGCCCATGCTCCGGGCGGCCTTCGGT
This sequence comes from uncultured Verrucomicrobiota bacterium, assembly GCA_964476125.1. GTDB lineage: Bacteria > Verrucomicrobiota > Verrucomicrobiia > Limisphaerales > CAIMTB01 > CAIMTB01. The sequence goes on from CAYZAE010000118.1 coordinate 925, forward strand.
CTGGCGCTGGATCAGGCCCACATCGACCTCCGCTATGTGCTGGCGAGCCTTGGTTTCAAGGGGGGCCTGAAGGGGTGCGAACGGATGCTCGGACTCGACCGTGGGGACCTGGCCAATGTCGACGGGTTTTTCGCCATCCTGCTGTGGCGGGATTACCAGACCCGGAATAATCCGCAGGCCCTCGAGACACTGCTCGCGTACAACATCCGGGACGTGGTGAATCTGGAGTCGCTCCTGATCAAGGCCCACAACCTCAAGGCGGCCCGGACCCCGTTCGCCGCCGCGGTGGCGCTCCACGAGACTCCGCCGCCCGCCGAACCGTTCACAGCCCACCGCCCCACCATCGACCGTCTGTTGCGGCAGTACGCTTCCTTCGGGTCATGACTCCAACGGATCCGTCGGGTGGGACTCGATCTCCAGCTTCAGCGCCGCCAGCGAGACATTGATGTCCACCAGGAACACTCCCAGGGAACCGATCAGCGAACTCATCGACGCGATGAAGAGCAGCGCCACCACATCACCGTTCTCCAGCCCCAGGAGCACGGCCAGGAACAGGGCGATGATCATCAGGGCCGCCATCAGCAGACTGGAGGCTGCCAGTATGATCGAAAGACGCACCAGGCGCGCACGGCGCAGCAGGATCGCCAGCTGCGGCCGGTAGGCCCGCTCCTGGCCACCGGGCGACCGACGAAGGGCATCCGACAACGCCCGCGCCCGGTCGATCACCCGGCCGTAGCGGTTGGTCATTGAGAGCAACAGAAGGCCGACCCCGGAAATCAGGATCACCGGCCCGATGGCCACCTGGAGAATGGGTATCAGTTCCGAAAGCCGCATGGCGGCCTTCACCATGCGAGGCCGCAGGGCCACTGGCGATCCTTTCGATGGGGAGAATCCAGTTCAACGGATGCCCCGCGACTTGTGCCCCCGGATTTCCGCAAGGGAATCAGAATCCTGCGCCCAGCCCTCGCGACGGGCCATCCCCGCACTTGCCTCCCCGGCGCGGCTTCCCGAAGAGTCACTGCCGCCCGTCCCGTCCGACCCCCGTTCCTCGCACCCGCATTCCCGCGCTGCGATTCCCGGCGGACGCCCGCGGCCCACCATGCTCGTCGAGCTCCAGAACCTCAGCAAACGCTTCGGCGGGGTCCAGGCCCTCCGCGACGTGAGCCTGAAGCTCGAGTCAGGCGAGGTCCACGCGCTCTGCGGCGAAAACGGCGCCGGAAAATCCACCCTGATCAAAATCCTCTGCGGCATCGTCCGACCCGACACCGGAGCCGTCGTCGTGGACGGCTCCCCGCTGCCTCCCGGGATGGTGCGGGCGAGCGAGAAAGCCGGCATCGCCGTCATCCACCAGGAATCCGCCGCCTTCCCCGACCTCGATGCGGTCGACAACCTTTTCATTGGCCGGGAACTGCGCACCCGCTTCGGAAGCCTCGACCGACGCGAAATGGAACGTCGGACGCGCAGCCTGCTCGCCCGGCTCGGCGAGGACTTCGATCCGCGGGTGCCCCTGTCCCGACGCACCGTCGCCCAGCGCCAGATGGTCGCGCTCGCCCGCGCGCTGTCGCAGGACTGCCGGCTCCTGATCATGGACGAACCGACCGCAGCGCTCTCCCGGCGCGAAACGGAGACGCTCTTTCGCATCGTCCGACAGCTGCGCACCGACGGTGTCGGCATTCTCTATGTCAGCCATCGCATGGAGGAGATCTACCTGCTGGCGGACCGCATCTCCGTGCTGCGCGATGGCCGGCACGTGGGCACGGAAACCCCGGAAGCCCTGCCCCGGCCTCAACTGATCCAGCGCATGGTCGGACGCGAAGTCACGGAAAGGGATCGCCCGCCCTCCAGCCACACCCCGGGGGCCCGGGTGCTCCGGGTCCACGGCCTCTGCGGCCATGGATTCCAGAACATCTCCTTCGAGGTGCACGCGGGGGAAATCGTCGGACTGGCCGGACTCGTCGGAGCCGGCCGCTCCGAAGTGGCGCGCGCGATCTTCGGCGTCGACCCGCTGGCCTCCGGCACCGTGGAGATCGGGGGAAATCCACTCCGCACCGGCGACGTCCCATCGGCCATCCGCGCCGGCATCGCCCTGGTTCCCGAGGACCGACAGCACGAGGGACTGGTCCTGCCCATGGCGATCGGCGAGAACCTGACCCTGGCCGTCCTCCGTTCCCTGGGCTCGGGACCGTTTCTCAACGATGCCCGAGAGGATGCCGTTGCTCGAAGGTTCATCGGCGACCTGGGCATCAAGACCCCGGGCCCCGAACTGCCGGTCAACGCGCTCTCCGGCGGGAACCAGCAGAAGGTGGTGCTCGGTAAATGGCTGGCCACCGAACCCCGGCTGCTGATCCTGGACGAACCCACCAAGGGTGTGGACGTGGGGGCGAAGGCGGAGGTTTACCGGTTGATCCGGAACCTGGCCGCCCAGGGGCTCGGGGTGCTACTCATCTCCAGCGACCTGCCGGAGATCCTTCAGCTCGCCGACCGCATCCTGGTGATGTCGGAGGGTCGGCTGCGCGGCGAGTTGTCGGGCGGGACCGCCACTCAGGAGGCCGTGCTGGAGCTGGCGCTGCCGGATGCGCAGGAGGTGCGGCGTGAATAGAATCGTGTCCGCCCTGCTGCGCGAACGGGAGACCGGCCTGATCGCCCTGATCGTCCTGCTGACCCTCGCCGCCGCGGCCCGCGACCCCTCGTTTCTTTCCCCGCAGAACTGGACCGATCTGCTGGTGAACGCCGCCCCCGTTCTCGTGCTCGCCTGCGGCATGATGCCAGTCATCGTGACCGGGGAGATCGACATCTCCATCGGCTCCCTGACCGGGCTGCTGGCGGGATTGCTCGGGGTCATGGCTTCCACCACCCAGCTCGGCTGGAATCCCTGGCTGGCCAGCGGAATCATCCTGGTCGCCGGCACCCTCATCGGCCTCGGCACCGGCGCCCTCGTCACCGTCGGCCGGGTGCCTTCCATCATCGCCACCCTCGGACTGCTCACCGCCCTGCGCGGCGTGATGATCTGGGTGATGCGCGGCAATCAGATCGGGGACTTCCCCGGCGCCATCCGCTGGTGGGGCACCGGGACGATCCTCGGTCTGCCAACGCTTCCCTGCATTGCCGCCGTCGTCGCCGCCACCACCGGCTGGCTCATGGTCCGCACTGCCCTCGGACGCCACCTCTTCGCCCTCGGCTCCAATCCACCCGCGGCCCGGCTGGCTGGATTGTCCGAACGACGGCTCAAACTGTTCGTCTTCGCCTGGTGCGGGCTGCTCACGTCCGTCGCGACTCTGATGCTGGTGGGCAAGCTCGGGGTGGTCGACGCCTCCGTGGGCCGCGGCTACGAACTGCTGGTGGTGACCTGCGCGGTGGTGGGTGGGGTGTCGATCCGGGGAGGGCGTGGACGTCTCCGGGGGGTGGCCCTGGCGGTGCTGCTGATGGTCATGATCAAGACCGTGCTCATCTTCCTCAAACTCGGGGATGAAGCCACCAAGTGGGAACGAGCCATCCAGGGCGGCTTCATCCTGCTCGCGGTCGCCCTGGATCATCTCGCCGAACGGCGGGCTTCGCGGAACGGAGGCCCGGCTTGAAACGGCGCTGGGAGGGGCACCGCCACGAGTTCGTGCTCGCAGCACTTGCGGGCCTGCTGCTGCTGGGCACCGGAGTCGCCGACCGCCTCTTCGTCGCCGGCGCCACCCAGCTCAAGCTCTCGGAAAACATCTGGGAAATGGCGCTGCTCGCGCTGCCCATGACCCTGATCCTCATCGCCGGCGGCATCGATCTGTCGGTGGGCTCCACCATGGCGCTGGCCACCGTGACCTTCGGACTGCTGGTCAAGTCCGGCATCCCCTTCGCCGCCGCCGCCGCAGGAGCCCTGGGCGTTTCAGCCGCCGCCGGCTGGCTCAACGGCTGGCTGGTCACCCGCATGCGGGTTCACCCCCTGCTCATCACCCTCGCCTCCCTTGCCGCCTATCGCGGACTCGCCGAAGGACTGAGCCGGGGCCGGCCCGTCACCCCCCTGCCTCCAGCCTTCTGCGAACTGGCGGGTTCCCTGGGCGGCGTTCCACTGCCCGCCCTTTACTTCGCGGTCCTCGCCCTCGCCGCAGGATTGTTCCTCCACCGGTCAGCCCACGGACGATTTCTCCGCGCCCTGGGACATCAGGAACGCGCCGCCGTGTTCTCCGGCATTCCTGTGTCCGGTCTCCGAACCTTCCTGCACACGCTCGCCGGGCTGATCGCCGGGTTCGCCGCCTTGATCTACGCCGCCCGGCGCAACACGGCCAACCCGGAGTCGGGGCTCGGACTCGAACTCGACGTCATCGCCGCAGTGGTCGTGGGAGGCACGCACATCAACGGCGGACGCGGCTCCATCCCGGGAACGCTCCTGGGCGTCCTGATCATCCATGAGGCCCGGGAATTCGTGAACTGGCGCTGGAGCAGCGCGGAATTGAACATGGTGGTGACCGGGACGCTCCTGATCGTGTCCGTGCTCGCCCACCGCCTGCTTTCGCCCCGCGACCGGTCGTCGGGCGATTGAACTGAACCGGTCCCGGTGGCGCGGTCTCAGAAATCGAACTGGTCGATGTTGTCCGGGGTGAACACCAGGGCGTCGCCCAGCATCACGTTGTCCCCGACGATGGGCTTGGCACCCAGACGACCCGCCTGGATCGAGGTGGCCCCCGGCTTGAGTTCCCCCTTCACGAGGGCGTGCGCGGTGCGGATCGTGAGATACCCGAGGTCGCGGGTGTTCCACAGCACCACCGTCTTCACCACGCCGTCCTTCACGTAACTCTTCATGGGATTCGGTGTGGAAAGCCCGGTCACCAGGACCTTCCCGGCCTTGCCCGCCTGCTTCACACCCTCCGCCGCCCCCGGAAACGCCACACTGCTGATGCCGAACAAACCGCGCAGATTCGGGTAGGCCTTGATCAGATCCTGGGCGTCCTGCAACGCCTGCTTCTGGTCCTCCCCCGGATACTTCACCGCCACGTTCCGCAGTCCGGGATACTTGTCCTTCAACCGCTGCTGCATCGGCCCGATCCACGAGTTCTGATTCGCACTGGTCGGACTCGAACTGATGATTGCCACATCGCCCGTCGCCGAGTCCCCGCCCAGATCCTTCGCCATGGCGTCCACCATGCCAAAACCGATGGCCTCGGCCGTGGCCTGGTTGATGAAGAAATCCCGGGATGCCTTCGTGCCGTCGGCATCCCACGTCAAAACCTTGATCCCCGCCCGCCGCGCCTCGTTCATCGCCTTCTCCACCACGTCCGGGGCATTCGGCGCCACGGCAATGGCATCCACCTTCTGCAAGGTCCACTTCTCGATCATCGCCGCCTGCTTCTCCGCGGAACCCTCCGTCGGACCGTCATAGATCAACTCCACGTCGCCCAGTTCCCGCGCCGCCTCCTCCGCACCCGCATGGCACGAGGTGAAATACGGGATGCCCTTGAGCTTCGGCAGCAGGCAAATCTTCATCCGCCGCCCGGCTGCCGGAGCAGCACCCGCCGGTCCCGGCGACGAAACGGCTGCCGACGCACCAGCCCCGCCGCCCTCCCTGGAATCACCGCAGCCCGAGAGCCACGACGCCGCGAGCAGAAGCACCGAGAACAGGAATCCCTTCGTTTGGTTCATGGGCAGTCCAAAGATTAAGACAGTGATACGAGACGACAGTTCTGGTTGGGCACGGAGTCCGGGAAGTCGACGCGGACCGTACCAAGCGTTTGAGCCCCTGCCAACTCCCGCCACCTACCTCCGATTCGCGGCGAGGAAATCCACCATGGCTTTCGCGAAGGGCGCCAGATCAAGCGGAGTCCGGCTCGAGATCAGGTTTCCGTCGACCACCACCGGGGCATCGACCCAGACCGCGCCGGCATTCTCCAGGTCGTCCTTGATGCCGAGAGAACCCGTGGCCCGGCGTCCCCGAAGGATGCGCGCCGAGATCGGAATCCAGCCCCCGTGACAAATGAACGCCACCAGCTTGCCCGCCTCATGGAATTCCCGGGTGATCGCCAACACGCGGGGATCCCGACGCAGCTTGTCCGGCATGAACCCGCCGGGAATCAGCAGGCCTGCGTAATCGGCCGATTGCACCTCTTCGATCCGCAGATCCGCCTTTGCGGGATACCCATGCTTTCCCTTCACCAACCCGGTCCCGGGCCCCGCCATCCGCGTCCGGTACCCCGCCTCCTCCAGTCGAAGCTTCGGATACCAAAGCTCCAGGTCCTCATAAATGTCGTCCACGAAGGCCAGCACGTTGTCGCTCATGCCCCGGTACTTAGCGCCGAAGAGCGGCGCGTGCCAACCGGGCGTTCACCGCCTCCGCTGATTTTCGCAACACTGGCGGCTCAACTCTGGCTGTGCAGGCCGATGAGGTTCCCCTCGGTATCCAGCACGAAGGCGATGAACCCGTACGGGCCGATGGAGAATTTCGGCCGTTGGATCGTCCCACCCAGGCTGGCGGCGCGACCCGCCGCTTCCGCGCAATCGGCGCACGAAAAGTAAATGATCGTGCCTCCGCTCCCGGAGTCCTTGCCCGGCATGTGCACCAGGGCCCCGCCACAACCAACTGCACTGTCGTTGAAGGGGAACGCCCACATCTCCGGCTCCGGAAGGGGCAACCGTTCCAGGCGCACGGCGAAAAGCCCCTGGTAGAAGGCCTTCGCCCGCTCGATGTCCTGGACGTAAATCTCAAACCAACCGACGGGATTGCTTGGTGGATTCATGACGGGGAGGTGCGGAATCGTGATGGTTTCGGAGTTCAAGCGAATCATGCCCATCGAACCCCTCGGGTCCAGCCTTCTGTCGCTGCCGAACAACCTCGGGAGGATCCCTGAGTTGCCTTGAGTCTCCTCAGTCGCCAGGCGCAGGCTGCACCCATGCCCCTGCCACGTTTCCTCACGCTGACGGCCGCCTTTGCCTGGTTAGCCACCCAGGCCTGCTCCGGGGCCGATTTCGCCCTGCGCAATGGCGACCGGGTGGTGTTCCTCGGTGACAGCATCACCGAGCAGCGTCTCTACACCACCTACATCGAAGCCTACGCACTCACCCGGCACCCGACCTGGCGGCTGACCTTTCGCAATGTCGGCTGGGGCGGCGACACCTCGTGGCTGCGGCAGCGGGCCCGGCCTGACGAGGGCAAGCTGTTCGCCGCGGACGGCACCGAACTGAACGACATGATCGTCAAATCCGTGGGTAGCGGCCTGGGACGCGACGTGCTCCCCCTCCAACCGACTTTCGTCACCGTGAAGTTCGGCATGAACGACCACTCCTACCAGGCGTTCCGGCCCGACATCTTCCGCGCCTACACCCGAAGCCAGGCCGAAATCGCCCGCGTGCTGACCGGCAGCGACGCGCGCGTCGCCTTCCTCACCCCGCAACCCATCGAGGAAAAACGACCCGACCCCGACCAGGACGTGCGCAACCAGTCATTGCGCCGGTTCTCCGACGGCCTCAAGGACGTCGCCGCCAAAGGCAACGCCATGTACATCGACCAGTTCGGTCCTTACCTGGACCTCATGCTGGCCGCCCGGGCCCAGGATCCCAAGGCCTTCATCGGGGGAGGCGACGCCGTCCATCCCGGCCCTGCCGGCCAGACCCTCATGGCCTGGGCTGTGCTCAAGGGCCTGGGTGCGACGCCGTCCGTCTCAAAGGCCACCCTCCAGTTCGCTTCGCGCACAGCCACGGGAGAATCCTGCCGGATGGATGGCGTGACGGGCACCGAGACCGGCATCGCCTTCGACCGACTCGACGAAGCGCTGCCCATGCCCATCGATGTGCGGGCGGAATCCGCGTTGAAACTCGCGCCGGTGCTCGACGAACTCAGCCGCTACGAACTGCGCGTGGAGGGCCTGCCTGCTGGCGAATACGAAATCCGGATCGATGACGAGACCGTCACCAAGGCCAGCGCCTCCCAACTGGGAACCGGCCTCAACCTCTCCAACACGGCCGGCGCCGTGACCCGACAGGCCCGCGAGGTCCTGTCGCTGGTGGTCCAGAAAAACAACCGCTTCTTCGACCGCTGGCGCAACGTCCAGCTCTACTCCCCGCCCGGCTGGCTCAAGGGACCCGAGATCGAAGCGCGGCGCGACGCCGAACTGAAGCGGATCGACGCCGAAATCCAGGAACTCGAATCGCGGATCGATGCCGCGCGACAGCCCAAAAAGCACCGGTTCGAAATCCGCAAAACCAATTCCTGAGGCGATGCCGCGGTCTGCCCATTGTCCGTCCCGGCAACCGGCCCGCCTAAACGATTCCAGATTTATTCGGGATCCGGCGCACCCGAGGGACACCGACGTTGCCCGGTCTCTCTAAAGGGCAGACCACAGCTGGTCACCGGGCTCTGCGCGATCGTTGCACCACGGCTGCGGCCAGAAGCAGCCCACCCACCGCCATCCCCACCTGGGAGGGCTCGGGCACGGCTGTCACCGCGAAATTGAACTGGTAGGTGGCTGGCGACCCCAGTTGCTGCAGCCAGACGGCGTAGGAGGCAGCCGGCAGAGGCGCCGTGAAGCCCTGGGCTCCGGCGCCTTGGCCCACCGCCGGCAGAATGTTGCCCCCCACATTCCCGGGACCCGTCCCGAAGTGAGCGTATCCCAACAGATTGCCGACGACGGTGCCGGACGGGGGTTCCGTGAACACGGACCCCTGCTGGATGCCCAAAAAGGCCGTGCCATCCAATCCGGCGTACGACACCAGGGTGATGCCGCTGAGAACCTTCCCCGTCGGAATGGTGAAGGTGAGGTACTCGCGATCGCCCGGGCCCGAGGTGGCCGTCAGCAGATTACTGCCCGTCGATAGGGATAACGCGGTCGGCACCAGGCGGTCCCCGGAAAGATCCCCCTGGGTGGATTCGTTCCAAAGAATCTGACCTGAGGCCGCCGAGGTGAAGAGTCCCAGGACAAGCATGGGGATGCTGCCGGGGAGACGGTTGGAGGAGCGTTGGAGGGGCATGTTCAAGGCATGAGAGGACTGGCAACCCCGAAGAGTTACCGACTTTTTCGCCCCGCCAACTGAGGGACAAAACAGAGGGACAGGTCTTCCGTCGTACCCCAGGGTGCTCCCTTCAACAGCGGGACAGACCTTGGGTCCGTGGGATCCCCAATCGTCGCAGCGCACCGACGTCCGCTACGGCGGGGACAGACTCTTGGCCGTCTCTAGGCCTTGCGCACGTAGCAGGCCTTGAGCCCCACGGCGACGCCGTCGATTTTGCAGGAAATCTCGTGATCCCCGTCCACCAGGCGGATGGGCTTCGACTTCGAGCCACCTTTCAGCACATGAGGCGCCCCCTTGATCAGGATGACCTGATCACCGTCGGCGAGCACCGTTCCGTGGGCATCCTTCACCACGCGCGCGGCAGCCGGGGCCTGCGGACGTTCCCATTCATGGCCGCAGGTCGCGCATTCCCAGCGCTCGGGATGTTCCATCACCTCGGTCATTTCGCACATCGGACAGGCAGGCACGCTCATGAACGGGTCAGCCTACCCCCTCGCCAATCCCTGTCTCAATCCCGCTCTTTGCGCAGCGATCCCCGCGTAACGAACCGTCGGAAATCCGGATGGGACCACGTAGGTCGCGAAGAGAACGGAGGAAATGAAGCGGGGGCGTTTTCTGGAACCCGCTCCAAACCACTTTGTTCTGGATGCTTTCGATCGGCCTTCCTTCGTGGCCTTCGTGCGCTTCGTGGTTCCTTATCCGGGGATTTGGCTCGCGTTGGATCACTGCTGATCATCCGCGCCGGAACCGGAAGAACGCGGCCGTCGCAGCCTCCCGCGGAACCTCCACGGTGAACGGGCCGGCGGGCACTTGATTGGTCTGCACCGGCTCCCAACTCCTCGGCAGCGTGAGAGACCGGGTGCGATCAACCACCACGTTCCCGGCCACCCCGACCGTTCCCCGAAGTCGGACCCTGCCCGTCGCGGTGATTTCGAGACCGAGCAGGGCCGGTTGAGTCTCGGGAATTTCGTCTGGCGGCACCGTCGTCGCGAGGCGGATCCCGGTGTTCAGCAGGCTGGCATTGGCCTCCGACGGAAGCTGGCAGGGAATGGGTTTCTGCTCGGCCGCCCACTCCGACTGGATCTGATAGTCCTTCTCCCAAAACAGATTCCGACGCCCTTCCTCCAGCGTCATCTCCACCGCTTCCCCCAGATCCGTTTCCAGGAAGACCGAATCATCCGCATACCGGTGAAGCACATCCTCCCGCGTGGTCACAGGGGCGATGCGGTAGGCGCCCCAGTTGTCACTGATCTCCTCCAGGGTCGAGGGATGGAACGCTCCCGCGTAGTAGTTCTTGAACCGCACCAGAACCCTCCCCGTCGGGAAGAAGTGCCACTCCCGCGTGTTCACCACCGCCACGCTCTTGATGGTTCCCAGGACGTTGAAATACACGAACCCAGGTATGAGCCGGCGGTACAGCTGGTAACCGGAAAAAACCGTCGGATCCGCGAAGATCCGTCCCGGCTGCGGGTCCGCGGGAATGGTTCCGACCGGAACCTGCACCGCTCCCGGATCCCGCAACCGGAGGGGAACCCGAGCGCGCCATGCGTCGTCGGTGATTTCCCGTTCGGCATCGGCGGCGTGCGACGCCGCCATGGCAGCATCGACCTCGCCGGGATGAACAACGTACGTGACCGGGGCCCCCACCCCCCCGTGGATCGTCATCGTGTCGCCGTAGAAATCGAGTTCCAGGGTTTCAACCCGACGGAACCGCGAATCGATCACCAGCGTGCGCGCCGTCATGTCGACGCGGTAGAGTCCGTAGTCCCTCGACACCCCACCCTGGGTGCACTGATCGAGGCGGAACTCGCCGTCGTCCCGGAACACCATCCGGCTGGACTGCCCCGGAAGCGGAGCCGTCCAAAGTCCCAGGATCGATCCCCGTTCGCCTTTCAAGGAAACGGGATCTCGCGTCTTCGCGATCACGCCAGCCTCCGAGCCGGCAACCTTCCGGGCGATGACCATCCGCGCCCTGTCTCCGACGAGAAACAGGTCGCCGTCGTACAGATCGAGTTCGAAGCCTCTCGACGCACCCAGCCCGGCGTAGGGCGCCAGCGTGACTTTGTCCGGACCAAACACGCATCGACCCCGCTCCACCTGACCGGGCACGGCCTCCGTCCCGGACATCGCGAGGTAACGGTCGTCGGGACGGAAGGTGAATTGCATCCAGCCCAACGGATCCCGCACCTCCCAGAGCCCTACCTGCCAGCCGGGTTGCTCGCGCTGGATCCGCGCCTGCCGCGATTTCTCCATCACCTGCGCCTCGCTGCCGGGAACTTTCCTGGCGAGAATGACTTTCTGGGAGATCGACTCGGGGTCGATGAAATGAAGTTCGCCGTCGTAGTAATCCAGTTCCTCGGTCTGCTCGAACTTTCCGAAATCCCCGTTGCTACGGGCATAGGGATCCTGGCCTACGAACGGAAGCAGCTGGATCCGGCGCGACTCGAGTGCGTACCGCCCACGCACGGTGCCCTGCAGGAACTCGGTGGTGTTCACCGCCACGTAACGGCCCTCGGGCCGGAAAGTCACTTGAACGCTCAAATGCGGCTCCCGGATTTCCCATACCCCCACCTGCCAGTCCGGCCTGGCCAGGAAGGCCTCCGCCTCCGCCGACTTCGCCCGTACCTCGGTCCGCGAGTCCGACACCAACTCGTATCCGCGCGCCTCCCCGGACAAGGGATCCCGCCGAATCAACGCCAGTGTGGTTCCGAAGAAATCCACTTCGAACGACTCCTCGACGCCCCGATACGGCCGAAGGACAAGCCGTTCGCCCTCGAAGGAATAGCGCCCACGGATGAAGTCGGGCGGGAACTGGCCATCCCCGGAACTGCGCTTGAGAACAAAGTAACCCCCGGGCCGGAAAGTATATTCGTCGGTGCCTGAAAACGTGAGCCGGCGTTGCCACCTCCCCACCAGATCGCGCTCGACCCGTTCCTGAGCGATCACTCGTTCCCTGGAACCCGGCTTGAATTGATAAACCTGGGTGAATTCGAGGTCGACTCGGGTGAGAGCCAGCAGGTCGCCCTCGAAGGTGAACCGGTAGTCCTTGCCCGACGGCGTGCCGAAGTATTCGTACGGTGTAAGCGTCACGGTTCCACCGCTCACCCCGTAACGACCCCGATCCGTCGAGGACAGGTCAAAGACCGGATCGGTGCTCCGGGTGTCGATCTGGTAACGGCCATCGGAACGGAAGGTGAGTTCCACGATCTGGAACCCTTCGTCCAGGGACCACGTTCCCACCCAACGGTCCAGGGGACCGCCGTGGGAGTCGAAGGCGGGCAGCAGGGCAAGCAGGAGCCAGAGGACCGGACGGAGGAGACTTTGGAGGATCGGTTTCACAGGAACAAACCCAACGGTTCGCTCCTGAAACGGTGTCACCGGAATCCCTTCTCCGACCATGGGCCGAAAGGTCCACCCCGGCTCAGGCGGATCCGGGGGGAAACGCACCCGGCAGTTTGGATTGGATCGCTGGGCTAGCGAGTCACTGACTTGCAGAGACCGGGCCCGGCAAAGCGGGCCGCACCGCGCGGGTCTCGATCAGCCAGAACACCACTCCGGCGATCCCGGCGAGAATCACGAACCAACCCCAGTCCGGCACCCCCGTGAGTTCCGGCAAGCGCACCTTGCCGAGAGCCGCGACCTTTTGAATGTGGGCTTCGACCCAGGTGAAACTCAGAGCGTAAAGCACCCCGCCCACCAGCATGCCGGCGAAGCCCACCAGGGCATGAAGACTCCCCGTGGCCAGGGCGGCGACGCCAGTGCCTGGACAGTAGCCGTAAAGCACCATGCCGATGCCGAAGAGAACCGCACCGAGGACCACTCCCAGCATGTTCGCCGGTTTGATGTGGTACTGCGCGTAACCGTGTCCCTTGAGCCAGAGCACGCCCACTCCGCCCACCAGGATCGCCGTGAACATGACCTTCAGCACCGTGAAATCCCGGAACCGGAACTGGTTCACGATCACGTCGTACCGGGCCACCCCGCCGCGGTGCAGCAGGATCCCAAACAGGATCCCCATCGGGATCGCCAGCCAACGGGCGGTTTCCGCCGAAACAGGAAATTCCATGGTTCAGGGCGTGGAGGTGGAATGACGTCCGGCGGCATTGCGCCGACGGAACAGCACCAGGGCTGTCACGGCGCCCGACGCAAACAGGGTGAGGAAAAACGTCCAGCTGCTGAGTGCCAGTTGAAGCGATCCGCTGATGCCATGGCCGCTGGTGCATCCGCCCGCCATGCGGGCACCGAACATCAAAATCGTTCCGCCGAAAAACGCCGCGGCATAGCGGCGGGCCGGGGAACTCCCGAATCGTTCCACCCAGGCCGCCGGGACCTTTTCCCAGCGAAAACTGCGACCCGCCACCACGCTCAGCAGACTCCCGAGAAAGGTGCCCACCAGGAACAGCATGCCGCCGTCCCACTTGAACGGCGTCTTGGCCCAGTAGGCATTCCGGGCCACGGCCTCCGCTCCCATCACCGGCACGGCACAGGCCCCCGAAATCGCTGAAAGGGCCGTGGAGATGCCCAGGGGCTGATTGACCAATCCGAAGGCCACCCAGCTGAGGACCCCGATGCCAATGCCCACAAGATAAGGATTCCACCGCCCCCGTTCCACGCCCCCCGCCCCTCGCCCTAGGTCATTGGTTTCGTTCATGATCTTTCTCCTCCTGAAACTGCTTCATCGGTTCGCCCGACACGAGCCTCGGCAATCGAAGACGAAACACCGTCCGTCCCGCTTCACCCTCAACCAGGGTCAACTCGCCGCGATGCGCGAGCACGATCTCCCGCGCGAGACTCAGGCCCAAACCGAGACCCTCGTGACGCACGGCTCGCGCCTCGCGTCCGCGATGGAACCGGTCGAACACCCGCGACCGCTCCTCCGGCGGAATGCCGGCGCCCGTATTCGACACTTCCAAAGTCACGTCCGCCCCATCGGCCACACAGGTCAGGTCCACCCGGCCGCCCGGCTGATTGTAATGAACGGCGTTGCCCACAAGATTCGAAACCGCCAACCGGAGCAGGACCCGGTCGGCGGACACTTGAACGCCGGAACAGATCCTGGCCTCCAGACTCAAGCCCGCCTCCTCCGCCAGGATCCGGGCATCAGCGGCGATGACGTCGACCATCGCCCCCATATCCAAGGCTTCGGGACTGAGGGGAAGCCGGCCGGAATCCGCCTGGGCCAGGAGCAGCAGGCTCCGGGTGATCGTTTTCAGGCGCTGGGTTTCATCCAGCAGACTCGCGAACAATTCCTGCTCCCGGGATCCGTCCGGGGCCGATTGCAGGGCCTGTTCGAGTTCCCCCTGCATCACCGCGAGCGGCGTCTTCAATTCGTGCGAGGCATCGGCACTGAACCGGGTGGCCTGCCGGAAACTGGTCTCCAGCCGGTCCATCATCCGGTTCAGGACCACCACCAACCGGTCGATCTCCGGATCCTCGGACGGCACCGTGATGCGCTGATCCAGTCCGCGGGCGGTCACCAGCTCGGCTGCCTGGGAAATGCTCCGGAGCGGTCGCACCGCCTGCCCCGCCACCCACCAACCGCCCCCGCCGATCAACACCAGCGCCAGCGGCAGGGCCACCAGAAAACCCAGCCGCATCCGGCCAAGCTCCGCATTCATCTCCGCACAATCCAACCCCACCACCAACCGGTCCCGGGCATTGCCCAGAATCCCCAGCCGCCACGAGGTGCTGGCAGTCTCCCGCGTGAGGAATCGGGGAACCTTGGTGAACAGGGACGCGCCACCGCCGGCACCTCCCCCGGTTCCCAGGCCATTCTCCCCCCATCCCCCCACCCCCCGCCGGGGCCCCATCCCGGGGCCGTGCGGCTCCACTCCCGTGCCGGATCCTTCACCCCGATCCGCCGGTTGCTGCCCGGAAGGGGTGGCCCCCGCAGCCTCGGCGCCCGGATCATCCGCAAGCGCCAGATCAAGCGAGGCGGGCACGATCTCCCCGGGCCAGTGCTCCGACCGGAACCGGACGTTTCCGCCCGTATCCAGAGCGAGGAGAATGAGACGGCTTTTCCGCGCCTCACCGAAGATGAACTCAATGGCGCTGCCCAGGCGTTCGTAGTTCGAACGAGGGTTCATCCAGCCTGGATGCCGGTACGCCAACGCCCGGATCTCCCGGTCCAAGGCCGCGAGCCGTTCGTGGTGCAACCCCAACCAAGCCACGATCCCAAAGCCGATCAGCACGATCCCCGACACGGCCGCCGAAAGGAGGGCGATGCGGAGGCGGAACGGTAGGACCGGCAGTTTCATGGTCAGGGATGGCTCAACCCGGACCGCGCACGCGGTAACCCACGCCCCGGATGGTCTCGATCAGGCGCTGGGCGGAGTCCCCATCGACCTTCTTCCGCAGGCGCTGGACGTAGACATCCACCAGATTGGAGCCCGGATCGAAATCGCTGTCCCAGACCTGTTCCAGAATCTGGGAACGCGTGAAGACCCGGCCCGGCGACCGCATCAGGCGTTCGAGGAGCACGAACTCGCGGTTGGTCAGTTCGATCTGCCGCCCGCCGCGAACCACCTCGCGGGTGAGCAGGTTCAGGGAAAGATCCTCCACCTCCAGAAGGCTTCGGGCATGGCCGGAAGCCCGGCGTCCCAACGCCTGAATCCGCGCGCCGAGTTCCTCCACGTAGAACGGCTTGGTCAGGTAATCGTCCGCCCCGAGGTTCAACCCCTCCAACCGTTCGTTCAATTCGCTCCGGGCGGTCAACAGCAGGACCGGCACATCCATGCCCCGCTCCCGGAGGTTCCGCAAAATGCTCAGTCCATCCCGGCCGGGGAGCATGATGTCCAGGACCAGCACATCGTACGGCCGCGTGGTCGCCAGGTCGTACCCCTCGTCCCCGTGATGCGCCACCTCCACAATGAAACCGCGCGCCTCCAGATCCTTGCGGATCAGGGAGGCGATCTTCTTCTCGTCCTCGACGATGAGCACTTTCATGTCGGAAGCACGGTCGGGTTCGGTCGGCTCGGCGGGGATTGTGTCAGGCACGATCTGCGGCCCCGCCAGCCGGCAAGGCGAGTCATTTTTGGCGAATGATCTCCAGCAGGGCGTAAGGCCGATCAAAACCGTTCCCCACCGCGATCTCCCGCAGGGTCTGGTCCGCCGCGAACCGGATCCCGCGCTTCGTCAGCGCGGCCTGAACCGTCGTCAGGTCCAACTGCTGCTCCACGCAGTACTTCTCGAGCGTCATCCAACCCGGACCGCCCCCCGCGCCGGGGCCCTTGGCGGAATGCCCGGCTTCGGAACCGGCCACCGGCGGGCCATCCCGTTTGCCGATGATCTCGTACACCCGGGCGGGAGTGACGCGGGCATCATCCGCGATCAACTGCACCTGCCGGTCGAGGGTCGCGCCCTGGATTCCCTTCGACTCCAACCGCCGCAGCGCCTCCTCGGGGGCCACTCCCGCCTGCTTCGCCAGTTCCCCCAGGGTCAACAGTTCGGCATGCGGGATCGGGGCGCGTTCCCGGGGTTGTTCCCATCCGTTGCGCAACTGCTCGCTCCAGGCCAGCAGGGTCGAGATCGGCGCCACCTTGGCCCGTGTGCCGGCAAACACCACGAGGCCAACGAGAATGGCGGCCACCCACTCCGGCCGAAACCCGACCTTCCCCGCCATCCGGGCCCCCAGATGATGCAGCAAGGGACGCCAGTTGAAGGCCAGGTGAACCACGCCAGCCACGAGAAACAAAGCGCTGAAAACCACGTGCAGATCGCTCCACCCATGCTTCGTCAGCCCCAGGATCTGCCACTGGGTCCAGTTCGCCACCCTGCCAGGAGGAGAGAGGAACAGCACGCCGCCGCTCACCAGCAATGCGGCAAAGCCAAGAACGACGATCAGCGTGGTGAAGGCCCGGAATCGGAAGCCAAAGGAACGGTCTTTCATGGGATCTTTCGAAAGGAGGGTGGAATTCAAGGGGTGGAAGCAGGAACTGCTCGGACCCGGGCACCCGGACATCCCCAGGACGTCGCAGATGCCCAGCTCCCAGGACGATCAGCGTCCGCCGCGACGCATCGGCGCGACTCGCACCGACTGGGCGCCTGCCGGGCGGCGGGCGCACGAACCGTCGTCGGCGGCGACACATTCCTCGGCACGAGGAGTGCCTGTGCACGCTCCCTGGCCACCCTGGCCGCAGGCCGCACCCAGGGCACCCTTGCCGCCCCGGCCACCCTTCGCATTCCCACCCTGGGACCGACCGCAGCCGGCGCCTTCGCATTGCGACGTCGCCTGGCGTCCGCCACGGCCGTAACCCGCCGCCGAACCATCCTTCGGACACGCCCCCGAGATCGCCGAGGCATCGGCTGTGCCTTCCGCGACCGCCACCGAGGAGGTGAAGGCCCGCAGATGCTGGCCCGAGGCCCGGAGGAGATTTCCCATCACCCGCTGGATCGTCGCATCCTGCGTCACCGCCAGGACCTCCTTGAGATCCGCGATGTCGGTTTCCTCGATCAACACCCCCACGCGCAACGCCTCGGTCAGCGACGTCCCGCCGCGAAGCACGAGATCATCATGAAGTTTCTGCAACTCCGGGATGGTGAACTTTCCGGGTTCGGCCGGAGTTGGATCGACCAGACCGTTCCGCGCGATCAGGGCGTCCATGGCGTCCATGTGGCGTTGCTCCGAAACCGCGATGTTCCGGAACACCGCATTGTCCCAGCGGACGGCCAGCGCCTGGTAGACGTCCCGGGCCATCTTTTCCTCCTGCTTCATGGCCAGCACGCCGGTGGCTTCGACGGGAGTGAGGGCCTGGACCGGCAGGGCGGCCGCGGCTGACAACAGGCCCAGCGCGAGCCAGCGGATCGGATTCAGGGAGGAGGGATTCAGGGTTTTCATGGTCAGGTCTTCTTGGTGGTTTCGGTTTGGTTCAGGACGGCTGCATCGCGTCCTTTCGCTGTATCAGACCCCGCGAAAATGAACGGGCCCCGCCCGGCTGGATGACAGTTTGTTCATCTTCGCAACCGGCCCTCCCCGGTCGCGGCCCCGGGTTCTGCGTCGGCGCTGCCTGAATCTTTGAGTTCAGCGCGAACGTGAACTAGCCTCCCCGCCCACGATGAGCGTCAACACCGCCGCCGCCCCGACCGATTCCCAGTCCGCAGGCTGGCGGCTGGATCACTCCTATCTCCGGCTCCCCGAATCGCTCCACCAGCGCGTGTCCCCCGCGCTCTTTCGGGAACCCAGGCTCGTGATTCTCAACCATCCGCTCGCCCGAAACCTCGGGCTTGATCCCGAAATCCTCGATCGACCGGAACACGCGGGAATCTTCACCGGCAACGTCCTCCCGCCCGGGGCCGAACCCCTGGCCCAGTTCTACGCCGGACATCAGTACGGCAACTTCACCTTCCTCGGCGACGGCCGCGCCATCCTGCTGGGGGAACAACTCGCGCCCGACGGCAGGCGTTTCGACGTGCAACTCAAGGGACAGGGCCCCACTCCGTTCTCCCGCCGTGGCGACGGTCGCGCGGCGCTGGCACCCATGCTCCGTGAGTATCTCATCAGCGAGGCCATGCACGCCCTCGGCATCCCCACCACCCGCAGCCTCGCCGTGGCGGTCACCGGCGAAGTGGTGATGCGCGAACAACCGCTCCCCGGCGCCGTGCTCACGCGCATCGCCGCCAGCCATATCCGCGTCGGCACCTTCGAAGGCGCCGCCGCCCGCGGCGACCTGGAAGCGCTCAAGGCCCTCGCCGACCACACGCTCGCCCGGCATTACCCCGAACTCGAAGGCACCCCCGAACCCCACCTCGCCCTGCTCCAGGCGGTCACCGAGCGCCAGGCCGCCCTCGTCGCCCGCTGGCAGCTCGTCGGATTTGTCCATGGCGTCATGAACACCGACAACATGGCGTTGTCCGGCGAAACCATTGATTACGGTCCCTGCGCGTTCATGGACGCCTATGATCCCGCCACCGTGTTCAGTTCCATCGATCGCCACGGTCGCTATGCCTATGGCAACCAACCGCGCATCACGCAGTGGAACCTCACCCGGCTGGCCGAAGCCATGCTGCCGCTGTTGCACGCCGAGGAAGCCCGTGCGGTGGAGCTGGCCAACGGGGTGCTCGGCTCCTTCGCCGACGCCTACCGACGCCATTGGCTCGCGGGCATGCGATTGAAACTCGGCCTGTTCACCGAGGAACCGGACGATTTCGCGCTGGCGGAGTCGCTGCTCGAAGCCATGCACTCGGCCCAGGCCGATTTCACCGTCACGTTCCGTACCCTGGCCCGGGCCCTCGACGCTGATCCGGCAGGCCTCCCCTCGAACGGGGCCTGGTCGGATCCCGGCCTCCAAACCTGGCTCTCACGCTGGCGGGAGAGACTTTCCCGTCAGCCCCAGGCCGCCGCCGAGGTGAGATCCCACCTGCTCCGACACAATCCCGCGGTCATTCCCCGGAATCACCGGGTGGAGGAGGCTCTGGAGGCGGCCACCCGGAACGCCGATCTCGGTCCCCTGCACAAATTCCTCAAGGTCCTCCAGAATCCGTTCGATGCTCTTTGGGATGGCTCGGACTACTCCAGCCCCCCGCCTGAGCACGACCGTTGTTACCGAACCTTTTGCGGCACCTGACCCCCGCCGGGGCGGACTTCCGACGAGCGGGATGGGTGGGGCGGCCTCGAACAGGGTGCTGTGTTCAAGGACTTGGCCAGGGCGGCGCGCTCGGAAATCGCGCCCTACCCCAAACTTGGAGACCCGCCCGGCCCTGACCCCGGGAGAAACTTCCGTCTCCCGCCACAATTCGCTTCTGACACCCTGCGGCGGAGGCATCATCGCGCCGTATCGGATGCATTCGTAAAGCCCCAGCTCCGCACCCGCCCCCCGCCCCATGAGCCTGCACCTCGACCGCCAACTCGCCTCCCTCAAATACGGACTTGTCTGGCGCAAGCCCCAGTTCCTGGCCCGGATGGCCGGGTTTTATTTCCAGAGCTTCGGTGTGCGGAAGCGGCAGCCCCTGCGCTACGTGGATTTCGCCATCGACTACGCCTGCAACCTCAAGTGCGCCCATTGCTTCGCCACCTCGCTCGAGAAGAGCAGCCGCCCCCGGCTCCAGGTGTCGGACTACCGCCGCATCGCCAAGGAATGCATCGAACTCGGCGCCATCCATCTCTCCCTCCAGGGCGGTGAAGCCACGCTGGTCAAGAACCTGGACGAAATGCTGGCGAACATGTCCCCGCGCAAGGTGCTGTTCTCCATCACCACCAACGGCACCACCATCACCCCGGACCTCGCCCGCAAACTCCGCAAATGGGGCGTCGACCAGCTGAACATCAGCATCGACTCCTTCATCCCCGCGGAACACGACAAGTTCCGCGGCGTCGCCGGGGCCTGGCAGAAGACCTTCGACGGTCTCCAGACCGCCCGCCGCACCGGACTGCACGTCCAGGTCAACACCACCGTCTCCAAGTACAGCCTCTACAAACCCGGCTTCCGCAAGCTGGTCGACTACTGCATCACCAACCGCATCCTGCTCAACATCGTGCTCGCCGCGCCCTCGGGAAACTGGGACGCCAACCTCGACGCGACCCTGAACGAGGACGACATGAAGGTCGTCCGGGCCATCATCCAATCCTCGGCTTACGTCCGCCAGGACATGGACTCCATCGTGCTGGGACGCGGTTGTCCGGCAATGAAGGAGGCGATCTACATCACCCCGTACGGCGACGTCCTCTGCTGCCCGTTCATCCACGTCAGCTTCGGCAACCTGCACGACGAACCGCTCAAGGCCATCGTCGATCGCGCCCTCAAGTACCCCTTCCTCGAGAC
>CAYZAE010000119.1:0-21553 GCA_964476125.1 uncultured Verrucomicrobiota bacterium
ACCATCGTCCCGTCGCTCCGCGACTTTTGTGCGTGGGCGAAAATGGCCAATCTCCGGGGGTTGTCGCAGCGCGACAACCTCTACCAACAACTTCGGGATGCACGCGCTTCTCCCCCGGGCCATTCTGAAATTGGGCGAAAGGTAGGGCGGCCTCTCCGAGGGCGCCTTACGTGAGGATGGCATGAAAGCGCGGCGCGCTCGGAGATCGCGCCCTATGCACCGGTTTGAGAGGCACCCAGCAGTTCACCCCACCAAACTTTACGGTGAAGGCGCGGTGGGAGCAGGATCCCCTGGCTGCCCGGCCCCGGCAGAGCGCCGGCGGGGTGTGCCTTGCGACATGTTCCCGATCGTTGAAGCCCGATTCCTGGCCCCGGAAGTGAAGTTGTTCCGGATCGAGGCCCCCCGCATCGCGCGCAAGCGCAAGGCCGGCCAGTTCGTCATCCTCCGCGTCCACGACCACGGCGAGCGCGTTCCCCTGACCATCGCGGATTCGGACCCGGCATCCGGCACCATCACCCTCGTGGTCCAGGGAGTGGGCAAGACCACCAAGCTGCTCAACGCCAAAGAGGCGGGCGATTCGATCTGCGACGTCGTCGGGCCCCTGGGCCTGCCTTCGCATGTGGAAAAGTTCGGGACGGTGGTGGTCATCGGGGGCGGTTTGGGAACCGCGATCGCATACCCGACGGCGAAGGCTTTTCGCGAGGCCGGGAACCATGTGATTTCCATCATCGGCGGTCGCAGCCGGCCGTTCATCATTCTCGAGGACGAAGTCCGGGCCATCAGCAACGAGCTGTTGGTGACGACCGACGACGGGTCGTATGCGGAGAAGGGGTTCGTGACCGAGAAACTGAAGTCGCTGATCACCGCCGGCCGGACCCTGGATCTCGTTTTGGCGATTGGTCCGATCCCGATGATGCGGGCCGTGGCTGAAGTGACGCGTCCGCACGGCATCCGCACCGTGGTCAGCCTGAACCCGATCATGGTGGATGGCACGGGCATGTGTGGTGGATGCCGCGTGATCGTTGGGGGCCGACCCCAGTTCGCGTGTGTCGATGGACCCGAGTTCGACGCGCACCAGGTTGATTTCCAGATTCTGATCCAGCGAAACGCGATGTACCGCGACCTGGAACGCCAGTCGCTCGAACGACTGCAGGCCGAAGCCGCGGCCAAACCCGTCGAAGCCGTCCCCTCCGCGAAGTGTGCCGATGGCGATCCGTGCAGGTTCGTGGCGAAAGTCCCCGAGTTGAATGGCGTGTGGAAAGCCTGCGGCGGAGCCTGACGAAGCCCTTCGACGCCCCATCTCCCATCTCCCCGACCCAGACCCCAGACGCCAGACGCCAGACGCGAGCCCTCAGCCCCCAGACGCTAGACGCCAGACCCCAGACCCCCCCTCCCCGCCGATGAACAACCCGCTGTCCCCGAAGGAACGGATGAAGATTCACCGGCAGACCATGCCGGAACAGCCGCCGCAGGAACGCGCGCACAACTTCGTGGAGGTCAACCGCGGCCTCGACGCGGTCATCGCGCAGGAGGAGGCGAAGCGGTGCCTTTCGTGCAAGAGCCAGCACTGTTTCTCGGCCTGTCCGGTGGGCGTGCAGGTGCGGGACTTCATCGATCTCGTGGTGGCGGGTGATTATCTCGGGGCGGCGGCGAAGATCCGGGAGGACAACGTCCTTCCCGCGATCACCGGGCGCGTGTGCCCGCAGGAGAAGCAGTGCGAGGGCGCGTGCATTCTCGGGGCGCGGGGTGAGTCCGTGGCCATTGGTTATCTCGAACGTTTCGTGGCCGACTACGAACGAAGCGTCGGCAAGGTGGGGTTGCCTGCGCGGGCGCCGTCGACGGGCAAGAAGGTGGCGATCGTGGGCAGCGGACCTGCGGGCCTGAGCTGCGCCGGGGACCTGGTGTTGAAGGGACACGACGTCACCGTGCTCGAGGCCCTGCATGAGATCGGTGGCGTGCTGGTCTACGGCATTCCCGAGTTTCGCCTGCCCAAATCGATTGTCCGCGAAGAGGTCGAGAACCTGGGTCGGATGGGGGTCGAGTTCCGGACGAACGTGGTGGTGGGCCGGACGGTGACCGTGGATGAGTTGCTGGGTGAGGAGGGATACGACGCCGTGTTTGTGGCGACGGGGGCCGGGCTCCCGATGTTCCTGAACATTCCGGGCGAACACCTGTGCGGGGTTTATTCCGCGAACGAGTTCCTCACCCGGGTGAACCTGATGAAGGCCAACGAATTTCCGGCCTACGACAATCCGATCTACGACTGCCGGGGCAAGGACGTGACGGTGTTCGGCGCGGGCAACACGGCGATGGATGCCGTCCGCACGTCACTCCGGCTGGGGGCGCGTTCGGCGTCGATCCTGTACCGGCGTTCCGAGAAGGAGATGCCTGCCCGTGCGGAGGAAGTGCATCACGCCAAGGACGAGGGTGTGCAGTTCCAGGTGCTGACCAACCCGCTGGAGTTTCTGGGCGACGACAAGGGGGTGCTGACCGGGGTGCGATTGCAACGCATGGAACTGGGTGAACCGGATAAGTCCGGTCGCCGGTCGCCGGTTCCGATCGCGGGCTCCGAATACGTCATGCCGATCCACGTGGCCATCATTGCCATCGGCAACCGTGGCAATCCGCTGGTGCAATCGACGACCCCGGATCTCGCGACCACCAAGCACGGGTACATCGTGGCGGATGCGGACAAGCTCAAGACCAGCAAGGTCGGGGTGTTTGCCGGCGGCGACATCGTGACTGGCGGGGCCACGGTGATTCTGGCGATGGGCGCGGGGCGGAAGGCGGCCAAGGCCATCCACGAGTATCTGGGAAGCGGTGTCTGGTGACTTGTTGAGGCGGCACGCCCGGAGATCGCGCCCTACCTGTTTCCAGGATCAGGCCAGGATGGGTTTGATCACGTGGCCATGGACGTCCGTCAGCCGGATGTCGCGCCCGCCGAAACGGAAGGTGAGCCGGGTGTGATCGATGCCCATCAGGTGGAGGATGGTGGCGTGGAGGTCGTACATCTCCAGTTTGTCCTGCACGGCCTTGTAGCCCCATTCATCGGTTTCCCCGAACGCGATGCCGGGTCTCACGCCGCCGCCCGCCAGCCAGGCACTGAAGCCGAACTCGTTGTGATCCCGGCCGTCGGAGCCCTGGGCAAACGGGGTGCGTCCGAACTCGCCGGACCAGACCACGAGGGTGTCGTCGAGCAGTCCGCGTTGCTTTAAGTCGGCCAGCAATCCGGCGATCGGACGATCGACGGCGCGGGCGTTGTCGCCGTGATTCCGCACCAATCCGCCATGGGCGTCCCAGCGTGAGTAGCCGTCGACCATGGGGATGGTGAGTTCGATGAAGCGGACCCCGCGTTCCACCATGCGGCGGGCGATGAGGCACTGGCGCGCGTAGGTGCGGGTGTGGGTGTAGGGATCGTCGAGACCGTAGAGTTGGCGGGTGGCCTGCGACTCGTCGGCGATGTCCATGAGCTCCGGGATGGTGGTCTGCATCCGGGCGGCGAGTTCGGCGTTGGCGATGGCGCTTTCGAGGGCGTCGTCGCCGCCGGCGGTGGCGAGGCCGGAACGGTTCAACCGTTCGACCAGCCGGCGTTTGGCGAGTTGCAGTGCGGGAGCTTTTTCGGCGGGCACGACATTGGCCAGCGGCGTGCCGTTGGCGTTGAGCAGGGAGCCCTGGTAGGTGGCGGGCAGGAAGCCGCTGCCGAAGCAGTCGAGGCCGCCGGACGGGATCTGACCGCCGTTGAGCACGATGAAGCCCGGGAGGTTTTCGTTGCAGCTGCCGAGGCCGTAGGCGACCCAGGCGCCCATGCTGGGACGTCCCTGGAGACCGAGACCGCTGTGGAGGAAGTAATTCGCGCTGGTGTGCTCCGGGAAGGCGGAGGTCATCGAACGCAGGATGCAGAGGTTATCCGCCTGCCGGGCGACGTGGGGGAAGAGGTCGGAGATCCAGAGCCCGCTTTGTCCGTGCTGGGAGAATTTCCAGGGGGACTTGAGCACGGTGCCGATGCTTTCGAACTGGGTTTTCTCGATCTTGCCGATGGTTTGCCGGGGATCCTTGCCGTGATGCTTTTCGAGCATCGGCTTGTAGTCGAAGCTGTCGACCTGGGAGACGGCTCCCTCCATGAAGAGGAAGATCACGCTTTTGGCGCGTGCACCGAAGTGCGGGGCACGCGTGGCGAGCGGGCGGGAGGAGGCCGCCCGGGCGGAATGGCCGAACAATCCGTGAAGGGCGAGCGCGCCGAAGCCATTGGCGGCACGGGCGAGCAGGGCGCGGCGGGAAAGGGGGTTCATGGGGCGGTTCCGGGAAGGGCGGGGTCGGATCGGGAGGAGGTGCTTCAGTTCGGAACGGGGACCTCAGTTCAGGTAGATGAACTCGTTGGCGTTGAACAGGGCGTGGGCGAGTTCGGACCAGGCATCCACCTCGCGGACCGAAGCATGGAGTTCCCGGACCTCCGTGAGGGTGTCGAGGCAGGCTTGGAGTTCCTTTTCGTCGGGCAGCCGGGCGAAGGCGGTTTCGAACATCCACCGTGCGCGCGCGCCGTCCGAGATGCCGGGCAGGGTTCGGATCACCCGGTGGGCCCAGACCCGGGCCTGGTCATGAACGAACGGGTCGTTCATCAGGGTGAGCGGCTGGCCTGGCACGTTGGTCGTGTTGCGCCGGCCCACGGTGCTGAAGGGCGTCGGGTAATCGAAGGCCACCATCATGGTGGGCAGGAAATTGCGCGGCACAGCGGTGTAAAGACTCCGTCGACCGTCGCCATCCAGGGGGCCGCTGCGGTCGGGCCGGCCGCGGCCGATGATGAACTCGGTCAGATGCACCGGCACGGGAGGTCCGCCGAGACGTGGATCCAGACGTCCCGACACCGCGAGGAGGGTGTCGCGGATGGCCTCGGCTTCGAGGCGCCGGACGGGCATGCGATGGAGCAGGGTGTTGTTGGGATCGACTTCCGCGGCGCGACCCGTGGCGGCGCGGCTGCTCTGGGCGAAGGTGTCGGTGAGAACGAGTTTCTTGATCAGCCGTTTCAGGGACCAGGCGTCCTGATGACTGAACTGCCAGGCGAGGTGATCGAGCAGTTCCGGATGGGTCGGGCGTTCCCCGAGGAATCCGAAGTTGTCGGGGGTGGCCACGATGCCGCGTCCGAAGACCTGCTGCCAGATGCGGTTGACCATGACCCTGGCGGTCAGCGGGTTCGAGCGGTCCACGATCTGCCGGGCCAGATTCGCCCGGCCGCTGGTTTCGGGCGAGGCGATGGCCGGACTTCCGAAGGCGGTGGGCAGGGCGCGCGGGGCGACCTCGCCGGGACGCGAGGGTTTGCCGCGGATGAGAATGTTTTCATCGACGCCGCTACCATCGATCCAGGCCACGGCGGTGCGGGAGGTCCAGCGGAGCCGACCGGCGAGGGCCTCCTGGGCCTGCAAGAAGGCGGTGGCGCCGGCGGGCGTTCCGGGGGAGGCGGAAGGAGGCGGGTTGCCGGGGGTTTTGGGGGCCGATGGCAGCACCAGCGGTCGTTGGCGCACCAGCCAGTCGGCGACGGGGATGAGCCGTTGATCCTGGCTGAAATCGGCCTGGGCGAGGCGGCCGACGGCGGCGATGGCGTCGGCCTGGAAACCTTCGGCCAGTTCCTGAAACGACCCGGGCGGGTTGGCGGGGCGCCAGTAGGCGATGTCCGCCTGGCGGGCGGCTGGCTTTTCGGGGGACTCGACGACGCGCAGGACTTCCAGTTCGTTCTCGCCGTCGGGGGCGAATTCGATGTGGACGCGATGGCCGGTGTAACCGCTCAGGTCGTGGGTGACCCAGGTGGGTTCGGGACCGCCGTCGAAGGTGGCCACCAGCGAGCCGTGCAACGGCCCGGCCAGCATGATGTGGGAGTCGACCGCCGCGTACACGCGGGTGCGGCCGCGGAGCAGGTAATGAAGACGGCCCGATTCCAGTTTGATGGTCGGCGTGAGAAGGGTGCGTCCGGCGTGGACGGTGGCGTTGAAGGAGCCGGATTCGGATTCGTTGCCGGGAGTGACGGCGAGACGGTTCCAGAAGGGATCACGGCGGGCTGCGCCGTAGGGCATGACGCGGGCCACGGGATTCGTGGGGGAGTTGCCCGGCACGATTTCGCCCCGGGCGATGGGTCCCTGACCGAACACCGGTCCATCGGTTTTCCAGGAGGTTTGCTGGCCCGCCTGGAATTCGGCCACCACGCGCTGGTTGGTGCGGAAGGGTTCCACGGCGGGTTGGAGCGCGGCGATCCGCGCCCGAAACGTTTCGGCCGGGGCCTCGTTCGTGCCGAATTCGCGGGAGGCCAGGGCGAGCAGGTGAAGGGGGTGGGTGGCCTGTTTGGCGGCGAGGGCGAACTGGTTGGTCCAGGCGCTCAACTCCGGGGCAGCGATGCCGGTGGTGCGGGCAATCTCCTCGGGATTCGATCCCTGGACCACCTGACGGGCGGCGAGCAATCGGGAGGCGATGCCGGGGAGTCCCGGCGCGAGCGACGCGGCGGCGGCGGCGGCGAGGTCGGCGCGGTGCCGGTTGCGGAGGGTTTCGAGCTCCTTCGCGGCGACGCGATGCTCCTCCATCGTCTCGAAGCGCGCCTGCCGGTAATGGGAACTCAGCACGAAGCCGCTCAGGGCGTAGTAATCCCGCTGGCTGATGGCATCGAACTTGTGGTCGTGGCAGCGGGCGCAGGCGACGGTCAGGCCGAGGAACGTCTTCGAAATCACGTCCACCTTGTTGTCGACGCGCTCGCATTCGTCCTGGCGGATGTCGACCGGGCTGTGGACTTCCTCGCCCAGGAACACCCAGCCGGTGCCCAGCACGGATTCGTTGGCCCCGGTGCCGGGGTCGAGTCGCGGCGTCAACAGGTCTCCGGCGAGGTGTTCGGAAACGAAGCGGTCGTAGGGAACGTCCGCATTGAACGCCCGGACCAGGAAGTCGCGGTACTGCCACGCGTTCGGGATCGCATAATCGCTCTCATGCCCGCGGGATTCGGCGTAGCGCATGAGATCCATCCAGTGCCGGGCCCAGCGCTCGCCGTAGTGGGGTGAGGCGAGCAGGCCGTCGACGACCCGCTCCCGCTTGCCGGGATTCGAATCCGCCACGAACGCGCGGGCCGCCTCGGGCGCCGGCGGGAGGCCGGTGATGACAAAGTGGGCCCGGCGCAGCCAGGTGGCGTCGTCGGTCGGGGGCGCGGGTTCGATGCCCTTCTCCGCGAGTCGGGCGCGCAGGAAGCGGTCGACATCGCTGGCCGTGGGGGCGAGCCCGGCCGGCGACGGAACGGTCTGCTGGCGGGGCGTTTCCCAGATCCACGGCAGACTGTTCTTGCGCGCCGCGAGGTCGAAGCCGGCCCGCGCCGGGAGGTTGGTGTTTCCACCGGGCCAGACCGCGCCGTCCCTCACCCATTCGGCGAAATCGGTGATCAGCGACTCCGGCAGCTTGGGTTTCTTCGCCGGCATGGCGAGGTCGGGGCTGCGATGGCGGAGCGCGGCGAGGAGCAGGCTGTCGTCGGGTTTGCCCTCGACGATGGCCGGGCCGGAATCGCCGCCTTTGAGAAGGTCCGCGCGTGAATCCAGCGAAAGTCCGCCGCGCACCTTGGTTTCTGCGCTGTGGCATTCGTGGCAATGCTCGACCAGCGCGGGGCGGATGCGTTTCTCGAAGAACTCGGCGTCCGCGGCGGCTGTGGCCGGCAGGGGTGCCAGGGCCAATCCCATCCCCAGGGCGGCCAGGCCCAGGGCTCCGCCGATTCCTGCGGGCCGTGGTGAGCTCGATGGAGAGCTTTCCGAGGCGAGGCTGGGATCAGGCGGAACGCCGGCCCGTGGGTCGGACGAACTTCGGTTTGGGGCAACGCGACGGGTCATGGGCACAGCAAGGCTGACCCGGACTCTAGGGGTCCTTCCAGCCTTCGGCCAGTACCCCTTTTGGGTTCGACCAAGATTTCGGGGAAGGGAGCGCAGGGCTGTCCCGGCTCCGTTTTGTGGGGCAACCGGGACAGCGGCAGGCCGCGCGGCTATCGCGAGCGGCGGCGGAAGGCGAGCATGGCGAAGATCGGAGCCAGCAGAAAGGCTCCCCCTTGATCAGGCACTCGCGCGCCGGATGAGATCGCGCCGACGGCATCAATATCAGCCCCAGCGAACGGAGATCCGCTCTGGAGGGGGCGGAGCTCGCGAAGCCGGACATACGAGTACCTTTCTCCGGGAACCACGCCCGCAATCGAATCGATGTCGATGCCGGAGGTTGCGCCGCCCGTATCTCCGATGGCGATCCAGCTCAGACCATCGACGCTGATGTCCACGGAAGTGGGTTCAATGGCTCCGCCGATCTCGAACACCCAGAGGTCATCGGCCGGAGTTCCGGAGGTGGTCAGTGAGTTATCGACGAAACGCAGCACCAGTTCGCCGGGAATGTCACCTAGGCTGACGAAGTTATCGTCGCTCACGGGATCGTAATCCGGCACGCCCAGGGCCTTGGAGGCAACGTTGTACGGGGCGGAGACGCCGGAGCCGGGGGTATACGAGACCACCGCGTCGGCGAAGGAAACGGCCCCATCCGGGAATTCCACACCGCCAATCAGCACGGCCTGGGAGGAGAGTTGGCCTGCGCCAATCAGGAAGCCGGCGGCGGCGAGGTGGCGAATGGATGATGTCATATGGATTTAAGTGGCGGTAGCAGTGGAAATTGAGTGATGGGTTTCTTCTGTGAAGAATGAATTAATCATCTCCATTAAAGAATTTGTCGACGATTAATTCTCAGGTCCGGCGCTTGAATGGAGTGTCTGTCCTAAAATGGTGGCGGATGAGTTCCGTGGACTGGCGGGTTTGGCATCCTGTTTTCACCCTCTCCGGAGGTCGGACAGAGGCCCGACGCTCCGGTCACTCTCTGGCATGCCTTCGGCATGCTGGGCCCACGGGCTTGGCACAAGGGCCAAGCATCCAGAGGGATGCCTTGGGGCGCTCAGTCGTGTCCGGGCGCCAGACCGAGTTGGGCCGCGAGCGCGAGGAGTTCGGGGCCGGACCCGGGCAGGCAGGTCAGGATCCGGCGACGGTTATTGGCGACCCATTTGGAGGCCATGGGTGTGGCGACCAGGCCCCCGGATTGCCCGAGCAGCATCGACCATTCCGCGAGGCGTTGCTTCTGGTACTCCGCGAGAAGATCCAGGGAGGCGTTTTCCTTGAGGATCCGGGCGAGACGTTGGGCGAGGTCGCCGGCTTCGCGGAGCCCGACGTTCATGCTTTGCATGCCGACCGGGCTGGTCTGGTGGGCCGCGTCGCCGGCGAGCCAGCAGCGGTCGATGCCAAATCGTTCGACGACGGACGGCTCGAAGCTGACCGTGGTATGCCAGTCGATTTCCTTGATGCCGGCATCGAACCAGGGGGCGTGGGATTGAATCCGTTTTTCGAGACGGTCCCGCTTGCCGGCGTCGGTGGTTTCGTTGAGCACCACGAAGGCGCTGCGTTCCTTGGCGGGGTGCTCCTCCTCGTTGTCGCCGGGCACTTCGAGACTCCAGCGGCAGGTGGAACCGGCCTGGGGCCAGAAGGCGTCCAAGGTGTTGGGGCCCATGGCGACGCGGACTTCATTCCCCACCGCTGCGGTCTGGGCGGGTTCGAACTCGAAGAATTCGTAGGCACTGCCGTGGGCGACGGGTTTGTTCGGAATCCCGAGAATCTGGCGGACGTGAGACGAGGAGCCATCGGCCCCGATCACGAACTTCGCGAGCACCTCGGTTTCGCGTTCCACCATTTCCTCGGAACGGGCGTAGGGATAGCCGACGGAGGTGATGGTGAGTTTTTCGACGCAGGCCTTCACGGCGTGATCCTCCTGGTGCAGGTCGTCGAGACGATGTCCCCAGCGGATTTTCACACCCTGTTCGCGGACGGCGTTTTCGAGGATTTCCTCGAGCCGATCCTGGGGGACGACGAGCAGGCCGCGGGCGCAGGAGCCGCTGTTGCGGAAGTGGAGTTCGGCGCGGCGGGCGGTGCCTTCGTAGAAGGCGAGGGAATCGATGGGTTTGCCTGCGTCGAGCAGGTCGCGGTCGAGGCCGAGGGCGCCGAGTCGTTCGAGGGTGGAGGTGTGAAGGGCGCAGGCGTAGCTCTGGGCGGTGGAGCGCCAGGCCTTGTCGATCACCTCCACGGCAACGCCCGACCGGGCGAGTTCGAGGGCGGCCAGCAGGCCGACCGGCCCTGCGCCAACCACCAAGACATCGGTTTTGTTGGGAAGGGAAGCCATGGCGTGAAGGTGGGTCCTCCTTGACGGATCGGCAACGGTTCCGTGGCGGAACCGTGCGTCCGCAGTTTAGGGGTGGTGGAACTCGTCGCGCTGAGACAACCGCCACCCACAACTTCGGGATGCACGGGTGGCGGAATGGACGGCGGTCGGCTTTTCACTTGAGCCTGAACGCGGGTCGACGCACCTTGGCCCGGCCCGCAGCGCATGATCCTTTTTTATCAGTTCGCGTGGAGCCCCTACTGTCTGGTCACGCGGCGCATTCTGGAATTCGGGCGGATCCGGTTCCGGACCGTGGAGGTTCCGGCCCGGGATCGTTCGGTGATCTGGCGTCTGACCCGGGAGCGGTACTACCAGGTGCCGGTGATCAAGGATGGTCGCCAGGTCCTGTTTGAGACGGGCGCCGATTCGCAGGTTCTCGCGAAGTACCTCGATTCCAAGTACGAGCTCGGTCTT
Source organism: uncultured Verrucomicrobiota bacterium (assembly GCA_964476125.1). Taxonomy (GTDB): domain Bacteria; phylum Verrucomicrobiota; class Verrucomicrobiia; order Limisphaerales; family CAIMTB01; genus CAIMTB01. Next base: position 10,660 of record CAYZAE010000119.1, read on the forward strand.
TTTCCCCACGCCTGGGACGGCGTTCAGGACCTTCTCTGGCGCTATTTCGAGAACGACGTCGAGGGCCTGACGTTTCGACTCAATGACGCGCACTGGCGCGAGTTTGTTCCGGCGGCGGACCGCTGCGCGTATGTCCGGCACAAGGAACGACGGTTTGGCCGGGGCTGTCTGGAGGAATGGCTGGAAGGGCGCGACAAGCTTCTGGCGCAGTTGGAGACCTTGCTGCTCCCTGCCGAGCAGATGCTCGCCACCCGGCCGTTTCTCCTGGGGGATCGCCCGGTGTTCGTCGACTTCTGCCTGTACGGCATGCTCGCCAACTTCCTGTTCTCGGGGCACTACGAACTTCCGTCGGCGCACGCGCGTCTGGCGGACTGGTTTGGCCGCGTTTCCAAGTCGAAGAAGTCCGAAACCGCGTGAAAAAGAACTATCTCCTCGACACGAATGTCCTGCTTCACGACCCCAATTCACTGATCAGTTTCCAGGACAACAATGTCCTGATCCCGATCGAGGTCATCGAGGAGATCGACCGCTTCAAGCGCGAGTCGAACGAGCTTGGCCGGAACGCGCGTACCGTGTCGCGCATGCTCGACGGCTGGCGGGCCCAGGGTCATCTGGGCAACGGCATCAGCCTGCCGGGCGGGGGCACGCTGAGAATCCTGTTCGAAGCGGCGCCCAGCGCCCCTGCGGCGGCGGCTTCCGTCGGGGTACCCGCTGACATCTCCCCATCCCACGGAGCCGGCAACGGGAATGGCGACGGTCGGGCCCGCAGTCACGGATTGTCCCGCAGCGTGGACAACCGGATTTTGTTTCGCGGCCTGGCGGTGCGGGATTCCGAGCCGTCGATGCCCCTGGTGGTGGTGACCAAGGACATCAATCTCCGGCTGAAGGCGGACACGTTCGGGTTGCCGGCGGAGGATTACACCACGGACCGGGTGCCGCTTTCGGAACTGTACAGCGGGTCGATTGAGCGGACGGTGTCGCCGGAGGTTTTCGCGGAGTTCAAGACGAAGGAGACGTGGGCGCTGCCGGAGGGGGGGCGGTATTCGCCGAACGAGTACTGGACGCTGGTGGACGGGGAGAATCCGAAGCGGGCGTTGCTGGGGAAGGTGGATGCGACGGGCACGCGGTTGGTGGCGATCCAGGATTCGCGGGAGGGGGTTTGGGGGATCAAGCCGCGGAATCGGGAGCAGCACTTCGCGCTGGATGCCTTGCTGGACGACCGGGTGAAGCTGGTGACGCTCATGGGCAAGGCGGGCACCGGCAAGACCTTGATCGCGCTGGCGGCGGGGTTGAGGCGGACGGTGGTGGACCGCGAGTTCCGCCGGGTTTTGGTGGCGCGTCCGACGATTTCGATGGGCAAGGAGATTGGGTTTCTGCCGGGGAGTTTGGAGGAGAAGCTGGCGCCATGGATGCAACCCATTCATGACGCCCTTGAATTGCTTAGCGACTTGAACATGGGCCAGGAGAGCCGGCGTTCCGCGGACCTGATGCGGAACGGCACGATCGTGGTGGAAGCGCTGAGTTACATCCGTGGACGGAGCATTCCGCATCAGTTCATGATCGTGGATGAAGCGCAGAATTTGACTCCGATCGAGGTCAAGACCATCGTGACGCGCGTTGGACAGGGGACGAAGATCGTGTTCACGGGAGATCCGTGGCAGATCGACAATCCGTATGTGGATTCGAGTTCGAACGGGTTTGTCTACCTGATCGATCGCTTGCGAGGCCAGCCGCTCGCGGCGCATGTCCAGCTCGAGAAGGGGGAGCGGTCGGATCTCGCGGAGCTTGCCGCGAACCTCCTCTGAGCCGGGTCGCAAAAAAAAGTTCGTCGTCCCGTTTGAGTCCGAGGCAAGCCTCGCCTACTGTCCGCGCTCCAATACGCCAATATGTTCCAGAAACTTGGCAGCCTCCTTGGTCGTAAGACCCCGCCCAAAAGCGGTCCGGTGACGCGTGAATCCGCTCAGGGCAACGGTGGCTCGTCGCGTGGTTCGCAGGGGAGCAAGCAGGTCTTCAGCAAGGTGTTCCGTTGGCGCCTTCCCGAGGGCGTCACCGAGGAACCCAAGACCGTGGAACTGGTCGGTTCCATGACCCACTGGCAGCGCGTCGAAATGACCCGGGACGGGAAGCTGGACGCTTGGCACACCACGCTTAACCAGATCCCCGGCAACAAGACGCATCACTACATGCTGCTCGTGGATGGCAAGCCCACCTTCGACAAGACGTGTGACGGTCTGGCTGTGCCCCACGGATTCCAGGAGGAGCAGTACCAGCTCACCACCGATCGCGGACCCCGGGTGCTGATGCTCTTCGCCCAGACCAAGTAGCCGGTCGCAGCATCCGAGCCGAGCCGAGCCGAGCTGATTCGATTCGCTCCGATCCGATCCTATCCGATGCGGGTCGCGGCAATTTTCGCGAAGCTTCGGCCAAGAATCTTCCGGACTTCGAAGGGTCGCTTCCCTACGGTCAGGGCCACTCGACCGTTCCGTTTCCCATGACGTCATGGTCGCGTGCCTGCCACCATGCGCCCCACACGCACCCGTTCCTCCTCCCCCTCCGCCGTCCGAACCTCGCCGCGCTCCCCCTCCGCCGCCCCGGCTCCCTCGTCCTCCCTGGCCACCGCCTATGGCCTTGCCCGGGAACGCTATGCAGCGCTGGGTGTGGACACCGAGGCCGTCCTGAAGCGCCTCGCCCGGATCCCCATCTCCATCCACTGCTGGCAGGGCGATGACGTCGGCGGTTTCGAAAACCCGGGAGCCACGCTCGGCGACGGCCTGGCGGTGACCGGGAATTATCCGGGCAAGGCCCGGACGGCGGATGATCTGCGGGCGGATTTCGCCAAGGTCACCCTGCTGGTGCCCGGCCGGCACCGGTTCAATCTCCATGCCAGCTATGCGGAGATGGGCGAACGCCGGGTGGAGCGTGATGCGCTGTCGGTGGCCCAGTTCCGGAACTGGATCGACTGGGCGCGGGGCCTCGGGATCGCCCTGGATTTCAATCAGACCTATTTCGCGCATCCCAAGGTGGATCGGGGATTCACGCTCACCCATCCCGACCGCGCCATCCGCCGATTCTGGGTCGAGCACGGGATCCGCTGCCGGGAGATCGGGGCGGCCTTTGGCAAGGCGCTGGGCCAGACCTGCCTCACCAATCTGTGGATTCCCGATGGCATGAAGGACACCCCGGCCGATCGCCGCGGGCCCCGGGAACGCCTTGTGGAATCGCTGGATGCGATCTTCCAGAAGCGCCTCGATCCCAGGCACAACCTGGATTCCGTGGAGCCCAAGCTGTTCGGCATCGGCGCCGAGAGTTACACGCCCGGTTCCCACGAATTCTACCTGGGCTACGCCGCCACGCGCGGGACCCTGCTGACCCTCGATGCCGGCCATTACCACCCGACCGAAGGCATCGCCGACAAGGTGTCGTCGGTGCTCTGTTTCCTCCCCGAGATCGCGCTCCACGTGAGTCGCGGGGTGCGCTGGGACAGTGATCATGTGGTGACCCTGACCGATGACCTTCAGGCCATTGCGCAGGAGATCGTGTGGGGCGGTTACGTGGACCGGGTGCGGATCGGGTTGGACTATTTCGATGCCAGCATCAACCGGGTGGCGGCGTGGACGATTGGGACGCGGAACATGATCAAGGCGCTGCTCCTGGCTCTGCTGGCGCCGATCGACCGGTTGAAGGCGGCGGAGGCCGAGGGGGATTACACGACCCGGCTGGCGTTGCTGGAGGACGCCAAGCTTCTGCCGGCGGGGGCGGTGTGGGACTGGTACTGCGAGCAGCAGGGCGTGCCGGTGGCGGAGGCCTGGCTGGCGGAAGTGAAACGCTACGAATCGGAAGTCCTGGCCAACCGTTGAAGTTCCCTCCATGACCCCCAACCCGTTCCTGGGCGTCGTCTTCCATTTTCTTCGGGGCGATGTGGGGATTCGGCGGCCTGACCTTCGGCCTGACCCTGCGTTAACTCGGGATGCCGCTGGGCATGGGGGTGGCGGTTTGTCTGTTGGGCGTCGGCACCTGGCTCAAAGGCCAGGCGAGCGGGGGGTAGTGGGGGCGGGCAGCCCGTCAGCCCTGCTTGTCCAAGTACTGCTGAAATCCGGCGAAGGCCTTCCCGATCCCCTCCGGGCGGCCGAGGTCGGCCACCGCGTCGGCGATGGAGTTGTGATATTTCAGCCGAAGCAAGGGGGTCAGTTTGTCCTGGTCGAGTTCCTCGACGCCCACGGTGACGTCGGCCTACGCCCATCCCTCGGTCAGCGCCTCGTCCCAGGCCTTCGCCTCCACTACCGCCAGTTTGGTATTCCGAAACTCCAGGACGAAATCCGCGATCAGCGGCTTTCCTCGGCGGGCAGGGCCCTCGATGCGGTCTGGGGCAGTCGCGTACTCTCGACGAATCCGGCTGCCCTCCACCACGCCCCAGCCGGCCGCCGCCAGGGCGGGATCGATGTGTTCGGCACGGGTCTCGGCTTCATTCATGCCGCTCCCACCGGCGATCGTTCATAGAGGGGAAGGCCAACCCGACGAATGTGATCCATCAGGGCCGGATGTTGTAACCGCGAAAAGAGCGAGAGATCGATCTTCTGGGGCAGAAGGAGATCGTCCAAGGCCCAATCGATCCGCGCCATCATGCGATCGTCCAGTCCATCGCCGAACAGGGTTAGGTCGATGTCGGAACCGCGTTTGAAATCTCCTTTCGCGCGCGATCCGTAGAGCACCGCCTTCTCCACTTCGGGAAAGGTGGCCAGAACTCTTTGGATCGCCGCCACGCTCTCCTCCGGCAATCCGTGGTTCATGGCGCCGCCTTTCCCGCGTCGGCGAGGCGCTGGAACCTCTCTTCGAGCGCCGCCAGAACGGGTTCAAAACGGTTCAGCACATCCCTGGCGATGGCTTCCGCCACCGCGCCGTCATAGGTGTGGCTGCTCAGGTTGCGCGCCTTGATCATCTCCATCCAAGTTTCACCGTCGTCCACCAGCCCCTTTTGAAAGGCCTCTCGCGCGGCACCTCGGGAGCCAATGATGCCAACGATTCCCTCTGCTTCCAGGTAGTCCTTGAGAACGTTCCACGCCAACTCATGGGTGAACTCGAAAGCCTTGATCAATCCCTGCTGTTCGAGTTCCGAGAGCGGCCTTTGCCGCGCCAGGGCCGCGCCGTTCCTGAGCTGGGCGAACGCGCCCTTGAAATTCTCGAAACGCTGCCGCCAGCGGATATCAGGATCCTGGGACATGGCTTTCAGAGATTACCGGAAAAGGCCTGGTGGAGCAGCGACTTCTTCAACGCCGCCAACGCCGCAAGCTTGGCGTTCCGAAACTCCAGCACGTAGTCCGCTTCGATTCCTCGAAACAGATTGTCGCTTTGACATCCATTTGGCGGCCCCGCGCAGGCGGGGGGCATCCAGAAGTTGTGGGTGGCGTTTGATATGCGTGGGGGCTGGGGTCCCGGGGTAGGCCCGCGCGGACGCGGGTCAACCCCGGGCTGGAGGACGGAATCCCTTCAGGATTCCCAGGGAAACTCGCACCGGGTCCAGAGCTGAAAGCCCCTGGCTACCATCGTCCCGTCGCTCCGCGACTTCTGTGCGATGGGCGACAATGGCCAAACTCCAAGGAATGCCTGGGTGGGCCCGGTCAGCTATCGCTTCTCGGCGACCCAGGACACCGCGTTGAGGAGCAGCCGGCGGTAGGCCTCGTGGCTGTGCGCCTGTCCGTCGTGGCCCAGGGTGATGCCCGCGATGCGGGTCTTCGGATGTTCGATGACGAACACCTGCGGGTAGGTCTTGTTCTTGGCCGGCGAATGCGCGGTCGCGAGCACCTTCACCGGAGTGCCGGTGGTGTCGGCTTCGAACCAGTACAGTTCGTCCGTGATCTTGAACTTCGTCTCCACGCCCTTCACGAGCGGGTGATCCCCGCCGTCGACGACCACCTCGAACTCACCGAAGCGGTCGTGTCCGCGGGAACCCCCGCCGGCGAGCACGCGATTGAACTCGGGCCAGTTGGGCCAGTTGTACCAGAGCCCGGGATGCAGGAGCACGAGACCCTTGCCGCCCTCGGCGTGAGCGAAAATCGCGGCGCGCACGTCAGCATCGGGGAACGCCTTGTTGGCGCTGATCAACAGGACATCGGCGGCGCGGACGGAGTCCACGGAAACATCCTGCGGTTCGAGGTAGTTCGCGGTCATCCGGCCGGTGCCGTTGAGCAGCGCGACGTCGGCGAGGTTGAACCAGCGCTGGTAATCGTGGGAGGCGCCGCCCCCGATGAGCAGGACCTTCACGCCGTCGCCCCACTTGAGCACCGGCTTCGGCTTGGGGGCCGCGGCGGCGCTGCCCGAGGGGGAGGCGGGTGTGCCGGGTGGGAGGTCGCCGATTTCCGCGGTGAAGGCGACGAAGGTGGGCGCCACCTCGTTCGCGTAGCTTGAGAGGCTGATCTTCTCGACCATGGCCTTCTTGGAGAGCGTGCGGTTGAAGTAACGGAGCTGGCGTCCCTGCATCAGCAGCTGGTCGAGGTTGTCGAGCGCTTCGGAACCGGGGACGTCGATCTTGGCGATGTAATCGGCGATCTCGACGCCGTTGCGGAGGATGAATTCCTCGGTGCCGCCGCCGGCGAAATGGACGGTGATCCGGGCGACGGGCTGGTCCTTTTCGCCGTAGGGATGGCCCCAGCCGGCGACGCCGCCGAGCACATGGATCCGGGAGACGGCGAGGCCGACCTTGAAGGAGACTTCCTTCGGGTAGGTCCGGGCCATTCCCGAACCGCCCTGGAGGACGATCGCGTTGTTGCCGGTCTGGGTGCGGGCCGGGTTGACGATGTCGAAGGGCACGTCGCGGTGTTTGATGGTGCCCCACTTGCGGAAGCGGAGGGATTCATCGCGGGACTCGGCGGTCATGTAGATGCCGCGGGTGGTGTTCGCGGTGAAGGCGGTGGCGAGGTCGAGAATGCGGAAGCGCTGGTCGTCCGCGCAGAGGAAGGTCATGAGATCGCGGAGTCCCTCGACACCCAGCTGCTCGAACCCTTCGGGCATGAGCGAACGGCCGGTCGAACGGCGGGAAGCGATGTTGTCCTTCCGGATCTCGGTCTCGGCGGTCTGGTTGCGCAGCACCACCACGGCGTTGTTCTCGCGGAGGATGATGCCGTCGTAGGTCATCTCGTCCTTCGTCTCGATGCTGGTGGCGATGAAGTTCGGTTCCACGACGCGGTTCGGGTCGAGGACGTGCACCAGCATTTCCTCGGGTCCGTGCGCGCCCATGCCGGTGAGGTTGGGGGCGAACTCGGCGCCCTCGTTCTTGAACTTGTGGCAGACGGCGCAGTTCTGGGTGTAGAGCTTGGCGCCGTTGGCCACGTTGCCGGGCACGATCACCTGGGGCTTGAGCTTGGCGACCAGGGATTCCTTCTCCTTTTCCTCGGGACCCTTCAGCGCGTCGATGGCCTTGCCCGCGCGCTCCGCCACCGAGGCGTCGGCGTGGGTGCGCAGGCGATGGAGGTTGGCCGGCCCGAGCAGGCGGGGTTCGATCTGGCGGTCGGAAAGGGCCTGGACCACCGAGCCCGACCAGTCCGCACGCTTGAGCAACTGGCCGAACGCGGCCTCGCGCAGGTCGAAGTCGAGGGTGGGCAGGGCGGTGAGCAGGGCCTTGCCGGCAGCGGCGTCGCCGGTGGTGCCGAGGGCGTCGATGACCCGGCGCTGGAGGCCCGGGCTGGCATCGCCACCCACCAGACGGGCGACGGACGCGACGATGGAGGCGTCGAGTTTCCGCACGCCGAGCAGGTTCACGGCGATCTGGGAGCGGGAATCGTCGGGGAGCGATTTGTCGCCGAGCTTGGCGACGGCCTTGGCCACGGCGCCCTTGAGGGAATCGCCGAGGGCCTCGGTGAGGTTCCAGCGGGCGACGAGGGGCAGGGTGGCGCCGGCGGTCGCTTCGGTGCTCACAAGCGAACGGACCGCGTTGCGCAGGGCGTCGCTGGTTTCGGGAACCACCGTGGGTTTGAGACTCGCCGCGAGGGCTTCCAGGGCGGTGGCCTTGAGGGCGTCGGTGCCCGCGGGCTTGCCGGCCAGCAGGGTGACGGCCTTCGCGGCCAGCGCCGCGTCCTGGCGCAGGCCGATCTGGCGGGCGAGCTGCGGAATCATGCCGGCGAGGAACGCGGGATCACGGGAATCGAGGGCGGCGTCCAGAAACAGCACGGGATCGCCGGCGGCCACGGCCAGGGCGGCGGTCTCGAGGTAGCGATCCTTCAGGCTGGGCCAGACCTCGGCCAGGATCTCGGCCATTTCACGGTTGGGCGTGAAGGTGGTGAGGGCGGTCAGGACGAGCAGCCGGGCGCGCGGATTCGGGTCGGCGAGGCGGGCACGGATGAGCTGGGCCGGGGCTTCGACGCCGGTGTGGTCGGTTTCGGCGGCGATCCGGATGGCGTTCTTGCGGACCACGAGATCGTCGTCGCCGGCGGCGGCGAGCAGGAGGTCGTTGTCATCGAAGCCAAGGTTGTGGAGCACCCAGAGGGCGTTCATGCGGCCGTACGAGGTGCGGGCGGCGCCGGCCTTGCCCTGGAGGGCGGCGATGACGTTGCGGCCGGCGCCTTCGCTCAGCAGGCGGTTGGCGGTGGCCCGGACCCAGCCGTTGGGGTGATCGAGCATTTCCACCAGCCCGGCGCCGTCGCGGGCGTCGAGTTTGAACGCAGGCAGGGTCTGGGCCTGCTTGTGCTGGATGCGCCAGAGGCGGGTGAAGTGATGGTCGCGGTCGGGGCGCGAGGCCGCATTGCGGGCGCCGTGCGCCGGGCCGCGGGTGTCGTTATGAACGGCGATCTGGTTGTAGAAATCGACGACGTACAACGCGCCATCGGGACCGACGTGGCTGTGGATGGGTTTGAACCAGTAATCGGTGCTGGTGAAGAAGTGGGTGTCCTTGCGCGCGGCTTCGCGACGGCCCTGGTAGGTCACGCCCGTGGGATCGAGAAACTCATGGTGCGTCAGCCAGACGGTGGGTTCGTGCAGGAAGAAGGACCAGGAGGGCCCCTGCCACTTGCCCGGCCAGGCGCCGCCATCGTAGATCGTCGATCCCGAGGCCGCCGTCCAGGCGCCCACCCAGTCGATCTGGAGGTACGGCTGGCGGGTTTCGCGGCGGGGCGGGAAGACCTTGTTTTCTTCGATGATCGATTTCGCTGCACGAACGCCGGGAACGCCGGCGCGGCTCAGGATCTTCTCGGGCAGCACGACGTGCAGGATCGGCTCGCCGCAGGTGGCGGTTGAGAAGAAGACCTCGCCGTCGGGCGCGATCTCACAGCCCCAGGTGTTGCAGGAACCGGCCGCCACCTGCTCCATCGCGGAGCCGTCCGGGCGGAACCGGTAGATTCCCGCCGAGATGCGACCGAACTTGCGGGTGCCGTCCATGGAACGGGGTTCGCCGGAGCTGTAACCAACGGAACCGTAGATCCAGCCGTCCGGACCCCAGCGCAGGTTGCTGGTCACGGCATGGGTGTCGAAGGTGCCCCACCCGGTGAACAGGACCTCGACCTTGTCGGATTTGCCGTCACCGTCCGTGTCCCGAATCCAGAGGGTGTCGGGCGCCTGCGAGACGATCACGCCGTCCTTGTAAAAGACCAGGGACGTGGGCAGTTCCAGGCCATCGGCGAACACCGTCTTCTTGTCCATGATCCCGTCGCCGTTGGTGTCCTCGAGCATCGAGATCCGGTCCTTCGCCTTGCGGGATTCCTTGCTGCCCACGGGGTACTTCTCGGGTTCGCGCGTGCGCCAGGGGGTGACCTTGCCGTCGTTCTTGTGGATGTCGCGGCCGCCCGGGTATTCCGGCGTTTCCACGACCCAGAGCCGGCCCTGGGGATCCCAGTCCACCGACATGATCTTCTCGGCGACATTTTCGTCGGCGGCGAGGGTCACGTTGAATTCGGGATGCAGCTGAAGAGTTTTCTGGGCGTCGGCCGCCGAACGGGGGCCGCCGGGGGGATAGCGCAGGGAGGCGAGTTCCTCGGGCTTGGTGAATTCGTCGGCGTTCGAGCGTTTGCCGGCCCAGGCGATGCCGCGGAGCAGGACGGTGCGGTACTGGGGGGTGTTGAAGACATCGAACTCGTGGCCCGGAAGCGAAACGAAGGCGCGGTACGGGGCGCTACCGCCGGCCCAGGTCTTCTCATAGGTCCAGAGTTGCGGGGCGATGATGTGGACGTTGTGGAAGCTGGTGGCGATCACGCCGGCGTCGGCCGCCATGTCGAGGTCGTAGTAGATCTCGTCCTTCCAGTCGAAGTTCGACATCCCGAGGCTGATCGGATGGTTGAGGTCGGTGAAATAGACACCGACGTCGCCCTCGAGCCATTTGGTGGATTTCTCGCGGGGCAGGGTGGCGTCGCTCCAGCGCCAGGCGCCGCCGACGACCTGCTTGCACCATTCGTGCTGGTCGCCGCTGACGATGCCGTCATGGACCACCACCACGCCGCCGCCGCGCTGGAGGAATTTCTCGAACGCAGCCCGGTCGTTGCCGGTGATCTTCATGCCGTCGGCGGCGTAGATGATGACCACGTCCGTGGACTCCAGCTGGGCCGCGGACGGGAAGGTCATGGCGCCGTCGACCTTGATGCCGCGGTCGCCGAGCAGCTTCGTCCATTCGCCGAGGAACCGGGGATGATCGTGCTGGTTGGGGCCGTGCGTTTTGATCCCGCCGCGGATGAACACGCGGAGGGGGTCGGCGGCTTGGGAGAGGGCGGGTGCGAGGGCGAGGGCCACGCCAAGCGTGGCCAGGGCCCGGACAAGGAGGCGACGGATCGTTTGCATGGGACGGAACCCCCAAAGTCACGACGAAAACCCCCGGGAAGTTCAAGCCTCGGGAGGGACAACTGTGCCACGGCGGTGCACCCCGGGTTTGTGGGTGGTGGGACTCGTCGCGCTGCGACGAGTAGCGCCGCGTCCAGCGGCG
>CAYZAE010000120.1:0-21163 GCA_964476125.1 uncultured Verrucomicrobiota bacterium
TCCCATTCTCAATCCTAATCTTAATCTTAATCTTAATCTTAATCCCCTCCCTCGACTCCCCACTCCCCACCCTCCACTCCCATCGACCCAGCCCCGACTCCGGGCTCGGCAGGGCGGGCGCAGGCGGGCAGAATGAGGGGCATGAGTCGTGCGTCGGGGGAATCCGGGTCAACGAAACCTGCGTCGGGTCCGGGTGCCGGATCGGGGGGCTCCACGTCCATGCCCCTGTCCGCGCCTGGGGGCGGGCCGTCGCGGTGGTGGCGGAACGAGGATTGGCTGGCGGTGATCGCCGGTTGCCTGTTCATCGGGCTTGTGTTGGGCGGATTTCGGCCGGTGCTGCCGGGGTTGAAGTGGAAGCAGGCGGCGGATTTGCTGCCGTTCTTGTCGGGGTCGAATGCGGAACGGGCAGGGGTGTTGATGACGGGGGCGGTGATGTTGGGAGCGGCGATGATGGCGGTGCGGTTGCTGGGGGGGCGTCCGGGGAGGTTCGTGGCCGGTTTCGGCGTGGTGTTCCTGCTGGGGCTGCTGGCGCAGGTGCTGGCGGGGCAGGCGAAGGTGCAGGCGCTCGGTCTTGAGTACGTGATCTTCGGCCTGGCGCTGGGGCTGGTGCTGAACCTGGTGGTGCGGTTGCCGGACTGGCTGCGGGAGGCGGTGCGGACGGAGTTCTACATCAAGACGGGCCTGGTCATTCTGGGGTCGACGATCCTTTTTCAGGAACTGTTGCAGGCGGGGGCGCTGGGCCTGATTCAGGCGGGGTTGGTGGTGACGGTGGTGTGGTACGTGGCTTTCTGGCTGGCGCGGAAGCTGGGGGTGGATGACGAGTTCGCGGTGATGCTGTCCACGGCCCTTTCGATTTGTGGTGTGTCGGCGGCGATTGCGGCGTGCGGGGCGATCCAGGGGGACCGGCGGAAGTTGTCGTACGTGACTTCGCTGGTGCTGATTGTGGCGATGCCGATGATGGTGCTGATGCCGTGGGTGGTGAAGGCCTTCCAGATCCCGGAACTTGTGGCGGGGGCGTGGCTGGGGGGGACGCTGGACACCAGCGGGTCGGTGGTGGCGGCGGGCCAGTTGATCAGCGAGGCGGCGACCAAGGCGGGGGTGATTGTGAAGTTTTCCCAGAACGTGCTGATCGGAGTGGCGGCGTTTGCGTTGTCAGTGTGGTGGGCGATGCGGGAGGGCAAGTTGAAGGGCCGGGTGGAACGACCGTCGGCGCGGGTGATCTGGGAGCGGTTTCCCAAGTTCGTGCTCGGATTCGTCGCGGCGTCGCTGGTGTTTTCCTTCGTGCTGGATCCGGCGCTGGTGAAGACGGCGAAGCCGGTGTTGAACAGCCTGAGGAACTACTGGTTCGCGCTGGCCTTCGTGTCGATCGGGCTGGAGACGAACCTGCGCGATCTGGTGGAGATGCAGGGAGGGAGGCCGGCGCTGGCGTTTGTGGGCGGGCAGGCCTTCAACGTGGTTTGGACGTTGCTGCTGGCGTGGCTGTTGTTCGGCGGGGTGATCGTGGCGGTGCCGGTGATCAAATGACCGGGGGCTACAGATGATTCTCGTAGGCGACGACGGCGGCGTTCTGATCGAGGGTGATGCCTCGTTTGGCCCAGGGAACGCAGCGATCGCGGCCCTTGGCCTGGGGGTTGACGATCTGCCAGGCCTGCACCCGCCATTGGCCGCCGCGCTGTTCGACCACGTAAGCGACATCGGTCCAGCCGTCGAACTGCCGGACCGCACGGGCCGCGGCATCGATCATGGCCTGCTCCTCGCGGTTGCGGGGGGCGGGCGGCCAGTCGGCACGGTCCGGCGCGCAGCCCACGAGGAGCACGGCGAGCAGTGCCAGGACTCCGGCTGAGGCGAAACCCATGTGAAATCGTCCCACCGCCGTTTATCGGTGGACCCGGACCCCGACTTGAGTCGGGCACGGTTGCCTCGGTTGCCGGGGCGCGGCATAACTGGGGTCCATGAGCGGCATCGACGATCGACCGGGGCGGCGTTTGTTCCGGAGGTGGGGATGGGCGCGGCGGGTGCTTGGGGTTGGGCTTGGGCTGGGTCTGGGTCTGGGGTTTGGCCTTGGGAAGGGGCCCGGGGAGGTGTTGGCGGCCGAACCTGAAGCGGTTCCTTCAGCGGAGGGTGTGGAGCATTTCGAGCGGCAGGTGCGACCGGTTCTGGTGGAGCATTGCTATCCGTGTCACAGCGCGGGTGCCGAGAAGGTGAAGGGCGAGCTCCTGCTTGATTCCAAGGCCGGGTGGCAAAAGGGCGGGGCGAGCGGAAAGCCGGCGGTGGTGCCGGGCGACGTCGAGGCCAGTCCCCTGATCCGGGCGGTCCGGCATGCGGATCCCGATCTGGCCATGCCCCCCAGGAAGCGACTTGAGGAGGCTGTGGTGGCAGGATTGGAGGCCTGGGTCCGGATGGGCGCCCCCGATCCCCGCAGTGGCGGGAAGACGTTGCCGGATCCGAAGGAATTGGCGCGACGCCACTGGGCCTTCCAGCCGGTCCGAAAGCCGGCGCCGCCCGAAGTGGGCCGGATCGACTGGGTCCGGCGTCCGGCCGATCGATTTGTCCTGGCCGCAATGGAGCGGACCGGGCTGGGTCCGGCGCCGCAGGCGGATCGGCGGACGTTGATCCGACGCGCCAGTTTCGCGCTCACCGGGCTGCCTCCCACACCGGCGGAGGTGGCGGAGTTCGAGGCGGACGAATCTCCGGAAGCCTTCGAGAAGGTGGTGGAACGGCTGCTGGCCTCGCCGCGGTACGGGGAGCGCTGGGGTCGGTACTGGTTGGACATCGCGCGGTACGCGGACACCAAGGGGTATGTGTTTGAGGAGGAGCGGCGGTATCCGTATGCGTACACCTACCGCGACTGGGTGGTGCGGGCGTTCAACGAGGACAAGCCGTATGACCGCTTTCTGATGGAGCAGATCGCCGGGGACCGGCTGGCGACGGAGTCGGACAAATCCCCGCTGGCGGCGATGGGATTTCTGACGCTGGGACGGAGGTTTTTGAACAATCCGCACGACATCATCGATGACCGGATCGATGTGTTGATGCGTGGGACGCTGGCGTTGACGACGGCGTGCGCGCGTTGCCACGACCACAAGTACGATCCCATTCCGAGCGCGGATTACTATTCGTTGTACGGCGTTCTGGCGTCGTCGCACGAACCGGCGGAGAAGCCGTTGCTGGGTTCGATCCCGGATCCGGTGCGTCACGCGCAGTTCCTGGAGGAGCTGGGCAAGCGTGAGAAGGAGCGGGACGAGTTCGTGCGGACGAAGGAGAACGAGCATCGCGAGAAGCTGCGGCGGACGGTGGGGGATCATCTTCTGGCGGCGCGACTGGCGGAGGGGTTGGAGGGGTCGAAGCGGGAGGAGCTGGCGCGCGGGCGGAAGTTGAGTCCGCAGGTGGTGGGTCGGTGGATCGAGGCCCTGGGACGTTGGAAGCGGGAACCGGAGCCGTTGTTCGGGGCGTGGATCGCGCTGGCGGCGTTGCCGACCAACGATTTTGCGGGTGCGGCACGCGCGGTGGCGGCGGACATCGCGGCGAACGCCGGGGAACGCCATCATCCGGCGGTGGCCCGGGCGTTCGCGGGGGAGCCGCCGGTTTCGCTGGAGGACGTGGCGGGGCGCTACAACCGACTTTTCACGGATCCCTCGGACGATGCCCTGAAGGCCTTCCTTGCGGCGAAATCGACGCCCCTGGACCTGAATCCGGAGGAGATCCAGCGGTTGTTTGATGTTCCCGAGGCGCAGAAGAAGCGGGCCCTCCAACGGGCGGTGGAGGGTTTGCATGCCACCCATCCCGGGGCGCCGCCGCGGGCCATGGCGCTGGCCGACAATGCCACCCCGTCCGATGCGGTCATTTTCAAGCGGGGAAACCCCGGGAATCCGGGGGACAAGGTGCCGCGTCGGTTTCTGGAGATCCTGGCCGGTCCGGACCGTCGCCCGTTCACCGAGGGCAGCGGTCGCTGGGAGCTGGCTCGCGCCATTGCCAGCGCGGACAATCCCCTGACCGCCCGGGTGATGGTCAATCGGGTCTGGATCCAGATGTTCGGGGCGGGACTGGTGAGGACGCCCATGGATTTCGGGCTTCGATCGGAGCCTCCGTCGCATCCTGAACTCCTGGACTGGCTGGCTGCGACGTTCGTGGAGGAGGGGTGGTCGGTGAAGGGCCTGTTGCGGCAGATCGTGCATTCGGCGACCTGGCAGCAGGTGAGTGGCGCGGATTCCTCGGTGGAGGAGAAGGATCCGGACAACCGGTTTTGGGCGAGACAGAACCGGCGCCGCCTTGATTTTGAGTCCACGCGGGATTTGCTGCTGAACGCCGGGGGGCGGCTGGACCTGGCGATGGGCGGGCCGTCGGTGGAGATCGCGTCGCGCGATTATGCGTCCCGACGGACCGTGTACGGTTTTGTGGAGCGACAGAACCTGCCTGGGATGTTCCGGACCTTTGATTTTGCGAGTCCGGACACGACCAGTGCGCAGCGGTTTCAGACCACGGTTCCGCAGCAGGCGTTGTATTTCATGAACAGCCCGTTTGCGCTGGACCAGGTGCGGCGGTTTGCGGGGCGGCCGGAGGTGGTGGAGGCGGGGTCGATGGAAGCGCGGGTGGAGCGGATGTACGGGATCGTGTTCCAGCGGCGGCCGACGCCGGAGGAGGTGGAGATGGCGCGGGTTTTCGTGGGGGGGGTGGCCGCCGGGGAGGGTTCGGGAGCGGGAGGGGCCTCCGAGCGGCTGAGCCGGTGGGAGCGGTATGGGCAGGCGCTGTTGATGGCGAACGAGGCGGTCTTTTTCGATTGAGACGGCGGTCGGGGAGGTTGGAAGGACGGACAATCTGCTTGCCGAACACGGATGGCGTCGGGGCACACTGGCCGCGCCAGGGCCCATGGAATGCGGACTTGCGAACCCCGCCAGGGCCGGAAGGCAGCAACGGTAGCTTGCTCGGCATCTGCCGTGGTGTCCCTGGCATTCCAACTTCCCGCTTGTCACCCGGCCCTCCCCTGCTAGGGTGCGCGTCCATTTTTCTGTTCATGAAGGCCGATATTCATCCGCGTTACGACACCTGTGAAATCCGTTGTGCCTGCGGCAACGTGATCAATACCCGTTCCACCCGGAAGGGTCCGCTCATCATCGGTATCTGCAACGCCTGCCATCCGTTTTATACGGGCACCCAGAAGTTTGTGGATACTGCGGGTCGCGTGGACAAGTTCCAGCAGCGCCTGGCCAAGACCGCTGCCGCGCAGGCCGCTCTGGCCGAGTCCGTGGCCAAGAAGAAGAAGAAGTAGGCCGATGGTTTTACTCCGCCCGCCGGGCCGCCATGGTCCGGCGGGCGGATTTTATTTGTGGACCTGGCTCCCCACATTCAGCGATTCGGACGCCGCCTGGAGGAGGTCGAGGCCGCCCTCAGCGCTCCCGATGCGTTCGCGAATCCCGCCAAGGCCCAGGAAATGTCCCGGGAATATGCCCGGCTCAAGGACCTGGTCGCGAGCGGTCGTGCCTGGCTGGAGACCCGCGCCGAGCTTGCGGCCAATCGCGAAATGCTGGCCGGGGAAGCCGCCGGAAGCGAATTGGCGTTGTTGGCGGCCGACGAGATCAAGCGGCTGGACTTGGCGGAGGAGCGCCTGAGGCTGGAGGTTCAGCGTGGAGTGCTGCCGCCCGACCCCACGGACTCCCGCAACACGATCGTGGAGATCCGCGCGGGCGCTGGCGGAGCGGAGTCGGCGCTTTTTGCGGCCGATCTCCACCGCATGTACTGCCGATACGCCGAGGCCCTCGGGTGGAAGGTGGAGAACATGGAGTGCAGCCCCTCGGACCTGGGTGGGTTCAAGGAGGTCATTTTTGGGGTGACGGGGACGGATACCTATCGGCGGCTGAAGTACGAGAGCGGGGTTCACCGGGTTCAGCGTGTGCCTGCGACGGAGGCCCAGGGCCGCATCCATACCAGCACGGCGACGGTGGCGGTGCTGCCGGAGGCCGAGGAGGTGGACGTCGAGATTCGGCCGGATGACCTGGACATCACGGTGTGCCGGGCGGGAGGCCATGGTGGCCAGGGGGTGAACACGACGGATTCCGCGGTCCGCATCGTGCATAAACCGACGGGACTTGAGGTTCGCTGCCAGGACGAGCGGTCCCAGCTCAAGAACAAGGCCAAGGCCCTGAAAGTGCTCCGGTCGCGCCTGCTTGAGCGCAAGATCGAGGAGGAAAAGTCCAAATACGATGCCCAGCGCAGTCTGCAGGTGGGCACGGGGGAGCGGAGCGAGAAGATCCGGACCTATAATTTTCCCCAGAATCGAGTGACCGATCATCGGATCGAACTCACGATCTACAATCTTGCCCAGGTCATTGAAGGCAGCCTCGATGACATCATCGAGCCGTTGCTTCGCCATGATCTTCAGGAGCGCCTCTCCCAGCTCCAGACCGTTTGATTTCCTGCCATGGACCCGATTGCCCTGATCTTCGATTGCGACGGAACGCTGGCCGACACCATGCCGCTGCACTGGGCGGCCTGGCAGACGGTGCAGCGCCGGCATCATTTCCACTTTCCCGAGGACCGTTTTTATTCCCTGGGTGGGGTTCCGTCGCGGGACATCCTGACCCTGCTCAAGGCCGAGCAACGGCTCGACTTGAATCCGGTCGCGGTGGCTCTTGAGAAGGAGGAGACCTATCTCGCGACCCTGAGCCAGGTGGGGCCGATCCACGAAGTGGTGGAGATCGCGCGTGCGCACCGGGGGCGTTTGCCCATGGCGGTGGCTTCGGGGGGGACGCGACGGATCATTGAGATGGTGCTGGAGCACCTCGGGATCCGTGATTTGTTCGCGGCCGTGGTGACCAGCGAGGACGTCAGGAACCAGAAACCGGCCCCGGACATCTACCTTGAGGCCGCGCGCCGCCTGGGGGTTGATCCGTTGCGGTGTCGGGCTTACGAGGACACGGATCTGGGCATGCAGGCCATTCGCTCCGCGGGGATGGACGCGATTGATGTGCGCACCCTTCCGGGCGTTCTGGGCCGTCCCCTGTAGGCCAGGATCACTTCGTTACTGGGTCACTTCGGCTTGTGCTTTTCGTGGCACCCGCCGCAGGACTTCGTGGTGGCCCCAAAGGCTGCCTTGGCGGCAGCCACATCCTTCGCTTCGATGGCCTTGAGCAGGCTGGCACTTCCTTCCCGCAGCGCCTTGGTGGTGGCCTCCGCCCAGACACCGTCGGGGCATCGCCCGTCGTCCATGAGCAGATAGCTGACTTCGTTCAGCACGGCGGCATTGGCGGCGAGGCCCTCCCAGGCTTCCGGAGTGGCGGGGGCGGCATCGAGGCCCTTCTTGAGCGCATCGCAGCTGGGTTTCACGACGATCTTCATCAACTGGCCCGTCTTGAGCGCCCGGGTCTTGCCCTGCTTCACCTGGGCCTGGGACATGCCCACCGCGGCGATGCAGGCGGCGGCGATGACGATGCGGGTCAGGGACCCTCGGAGGATTCGTGGGAGACTGGACATGACGTGGATGGGGTTGGGTGGATGGAGAGGAGAGAGGGGGGACGGCGGGAGTTGACGCCTGGGACGAACGGGCCGTCGAGTGAAATAATGGGCCGGGATTGTCTCTCCCGGACTGAAGGTCAGGGACACCCTCCGTGGGTGGGGGGGTGAAAAGCAAAAGGGGCCGACATGACGTCGGCCCCCAAGAGGATCAGTGACTCGGATCCGGAACGGCTCCGGATCCTGGGCACGGATTGGGCAATTAGACCGCGAGGCGGCGGGAGACACCCACGCCGACGAGGCCGAGGCCGAGGAACAGCAGGGCGCTGCCGGCGTCGGGGACGTCGTTCGAGGGGTCCGCGGCGGTCACGCTGCCGAAGCCGAACAAGCCGCCGACACCCTTGGTCAGGGCCATCGTGAACACAGCGGGCGTCGGGTCGAATCCGCCGGGGCCGTCATCAACAACGCCGTTGGCGATAATGCCGAGGGAGTTGGAATCCTGGCCGGTGAAGCTGATGGGTCCGGTGGCGGAGAACGTGAAACCGCCGCCCCACCAGATCAGGCCGCTGGTAACACCGTTAACCAGGGGCGTGGTGAACCCGACCGGGGTTCCAACGCTGATGGCGGGGTTGAAGCTACCGGAGGAACCAGCGCCGAAGGCCAGAACGACCGAGGCCGAGGTGGCGAGCGTGGGGTTGGGGTTGTCGAGAACGGCACCGCCGCTGATAACAACGCCGCCGGTGATCATGGCCGCCTGGGCGGCACCGGTTGTCAGTCCGAGAGCGGCTGCAACCGCGATAAGTGTAGAGGTTTTCATGCGCAAAACCTTCAGCAGCTTCGGTGCCACTCTCTGCGTTCATCTGGTTCTTTGCGGTTAACGCATTGGTGATAAATGGATTGGGACGATTCGGTATTCGATGGGGGGAAATGCGTACGCGTAAACAATGCCGACGAAATATAGGTAAGAAATTCGCATAATATAAATGCTTATACAATTCAAGGTGTTTATAATGAATGAATTAGAGTCTCGGGAGTGGAGTATGAGGGTGTCGGAAATCCGACGCGGTGGATTTTGCAACCTGTTGAGCCCGTTTACATTCCGACGATAAAATGTACGTAAAGACACCTACGCAATACCTTCATTTCCAATTTCTCTGCGGTAATTCGCTAGGTTCTGGGGTTTCGTCCCCAAGTTTTGGTGCGTAGTCTCGCGGATTGGTCCGATGCCGGACCAATTTGGCCTGCTTTTGGTCCCGGAGTGAGATGGCAGAATTTTCGACGCGGAGTACGCCGGGGTCCGACCCTAATCGTCGAGGCACTTGCGGATCGCGAGGGCGAGGGTGGCGGGGATGTAGGGTTTGGAGAGGAAGACGATGCCCTCGCGGGGCCTGCCTCCGGCGTTGATCAATTCGGTGCTGTAGCCGCTGGCCATGAGGATCCGGAGGGAGGGCGTGGTCTGGTGGAGTGTTTCGGCGAGGTCCATGCCGCTGAGACCGCCGGGCATGACGATGTCGGTGAAGATCAGGTCGATCTGCGACCCGGTTTCCTGCCAGATCTGGAGGGCCTCGCGACCGTTTCGGGCTTCGAGAACGCGGTAGCCGCAGGTGCGGAGGAGGAGGCTGGTGGTCCGAAGCAGGCCGGCATCGTCCTCGACGACGAGGATGGTTTCGTCGCCGCGCGGGAGGGCGGCGAGAGGGCTGGATTTGGGAGGTTGGGGGGTGGGCAGGGTGGCGGTGGGCAGATGGACGTCGAAGGTGGTGCCGATGCCGAGAGTGCTGCGGACGCCGATCCAGCCCTGGTGTTGTCGGACGATGCCGTAGACGGTGGCGAGGCCGAGGCCTGTGCCTTTGCCGGCGGGTTTGGTGGTGAAGAACGGTTCGAAGATGCGTTTGAGGTCGGCGGGGGCGATGCCGGTGCCGGAGTCCTGGACGCGGAGTCGGACGAAGGAACCGACGCGGGCGTCGGCGGTTTCCTGGGCGATTTCCGGGGTGACGACGACGGGGGCGGTGGAGAGCTGGATGGTGCCGCCTTTGGGCATGGCATCGCGGGCGTTGACGCACAGGTTCATGACCACCTGTTCGAGCATGCCGGCATCGGCGTCGACCCAGGCGTCGGCGGCGTGGGGGCGGAAGGCGGTTTCGACGTGTTCGCCGAGCAGGCGGCGCAGCATTTTGAGCAGGCCTTGGACGACTTCGTTGAGGTTGACGCGTCGCATTTGGGCGACTTCGCGGCGGCTGAAGAGGAGGAGTTGGCGGGTGAGCGTGGCGGCGCGGCGTGTTTCGGTTTCGAGTTCGCGGAGGCTGGATTTGGTTTCGGCGCTGAGGCCCGGGGTTTCGAGCAGGAGATGGAGGTGGAGCATGGTGGCTCCGAGGATGTTGTTGAAGTCGTGGGCCACGCCGCCGGCGAGTTGGCCGATGGCTTCCATTTTCTGGGCCTGGAGGAACTGGTTTTCCAGCTGGCGGGTGGCGGTGATGTCCTGGAGGCAGATGAGGATGCGCCGTCCGTTTTGGACCGGCACGACAGCGGTGGAGGCGGCGAAGCGCATTTCCCGGGGTCTGCCGTCATGGAGCACGGAGAATCCGAATTCGATGCGTTGCTGGCCGGCTCCCGTGTGGAGGGTTTCGGTGAGGGCGAGGCGCAGGGTGCAGGTGTGGCAATGGGCGCTTGCGCCGCAGCCGTCGGGGTGGGCGCAGGCGTGGATGCAGCCCAGGATATGACCTGGGCCGACGTGGGTGCCGTCGGGTGGGGTGCCGCCGGCAAGTTCGGTCATGGCGCGGTTCATGCGCTCGACGTTGCCGGATTCGTCGAGCAGGCAGATCATGAACGGGGCGTTTTCATAAATCGCCTCGAGCAGGGCCCGATTTTCGTGGAAGGCCCGTTCCGCGCGGACCCTGGCGAGGATCGATCCGATCTGGGGCACGAGAACGGCGAGGTGATTCCGGGCCCACTCCGGCACATCGCGATCGGCATGGGACGCGACGTTGAGGCAGCCGATGACCTCCCCTTCGTGCTGGATCGGCATGACGGCGATGGCGCGAAGATCTTCGGCGCGTTGCCTGTCTCCGGGTCCGTCGGCGAGTCCGGGGAAGTACGATTAGACGGGAAGTCCGCGTTCAATCAGGAGCGCCTTGGGGCTGCCGGCGGCGCAGCGCCGGGCTTCGTCGACGAACGAGTCGGTCAGTCCGGTGTGGGCGCCAAGGATGAAGTCGCCGGTACCGTTCTCCTTGAGATAGATTCCTCCGGCGTCCATTCCTGAGGCCTCGATCACGGCGGCGAGGCAGCGGCGGAAGATTTCATCGGCGTCCCGGATGGCGGAGACGGCAAGGCCCAGATCCCTCTGCGTGCGTGCCAGCAGTTCGGTGCGCCGGCGTGTGGTGACATCGCGTGCGGCGCCGAAGACGAGCTGTTCCGCGCCCAGTGCCGAGGCATTCCATTCAATCCAACGATGGTCCCCGTCGGCGGTGCGGCAGCGGTGGACGTACGACTCGACGGGCCGGCCTCGGGCGACGCGGCGGAATTGCCGCAGCGTTTCGAGGCGGTCGTCCGGGTGAACCCGTTCGAGAAGGCCTTTGGAAAGGAGTTCCGGGAGGGGGACGCCGAGCACCCGTTCCCACTCCGGGTTGAGTCGGAGGATGCGACCGCGGGTGGTGGCGATGCAGACGAGGTCGGGGATGATCTGGAAGAAGTGCGTGATTTCGGCGTGGGCCCGTTCGCGTTCGATTCGGCCTTTGCGGGCGAGCATGGAGGTGCCTTGGATGCCGGCGAGGCCGAGCAGCCAGATGAGCGAGAAGCCGAGGTTGCTCGACCTTTCTTCGGCGTCGCTGGCGGCGAATCCGGCGGAGAGCATGGGCACATCGATCCGGAGGCCGCCGCGAAGCTGTCCGGGTCCGAAGTCCTGGTCCGCATGGCATTTCAGGCAGGAGTTCTCGGTGGGAAGTCCGGCCATGTAACGGAAGGTGTTGGTGCCCTGGTCCGTGACGATTTCGAAGAATTCCTTTTGTCCGCCAGCCAGTGCCTGCAGGGCCCGCCGATCCCATTCGGAGGGCTGATTTTCGGGGTTTCGGGGATGGAGTCCGATGAGGTGGGCGTGGACGCCGGAGCCCTGAACGGCGAATTCGTGGACGGACCGGATCATGCATCCGGGGTTGACGAGGGTGAGGGGCTGGCCGGTGGTGGTGGTGCCGTCGCGGTCGGGGAGGTGGGCCAGTCGATCGAGGCGGAGTGCTGGATCGGAGGCTGGGGCGTAGACGCCGCCGAGTTTGGCGATCCAGCGGTTGTGGGCGAGGTCGGAGCGACTGGCGGCGCGGGCTTCGGCGAGGGCGAATTCGCGCTTTTCGATCTGGGCGTTGAGGATCCCGTTCCACCACAACCCGAGCATGGTGGCCGTCCAGAACAGGGTGGCGGCATGAGCCGGGAGGTTCGGATGGCGGTCGAACAGGGATTCGAGGGCGCGCTTCATGGATGTCGGTCCGGTCAGGCTCCCGCGGTCGGGTCCGGCGGGGGGTGGCCTCCGACCGACCGCATCCGTCTGGGCGAGGGCGGGACGAGGTGTCGTGTCGGGGGCGACCGAGCCTGGGGTGACGATGACGGGGCGTGGGCGCTCCGTCACCTGGTTGGTGGCGGGAGTGCGAAGGATGTTTCCGGGGCGCCGGCGGAACGGCCGTTCCCGCGGAGAACGCTAGGGGGGGAGCGCTCCGGGGTGGGGGAGCGTTCGGACTTCAGGGTTTCCCTGAGCGGGAGTGGTTCCGATTCACTTCCGGTGTCGAGGCCGCGGAGCTGCGGCCGTGACCGGGGAGGGGACGGGAGGGGTGGGGCTCAGCCGCGTTCCTCGATGGGAACGAAGGGATTGAGCGTATTGCCGGTGTAGACCTGGCGGGGGCGGTAGATGCGGCTCTTGGGATCCTCCATGATCTCGCGGTAGTTCGCGATCCAGCCGGGCATGCGGCCGATGGCGAAGATGACCGGGAACATTTCGAGGGGGATGCCGAGCGCGCGCATGATGATGCCGCTGTAGAAATCGACGTTCGGGTACAGCTTGCGTTCGACGAAGTAGGAGTCGCGGAGGGCGGCTTCTTCCAGGTGCTTGGCGATGGCCAGCAGCGGGTCATCGATCTTGAGGGCGGTGAGCACGTCGTCGCAGGCCTTCTTGATGATGCGGGCGCGCGGGTCGTAATTCCGGTAGATGCGATGCCCGAAGCCCATGAGACGGCGTCCGCTGGTTTTGTCCTTGGCGGCGGCGATGAAGCGGGAGCCGTCATCGCCTTCGCGGTGGATTTCCTCGAGCATTTCGACGACGGCCTGGTTGGCGCCGCCGTGGAGGGGGCCCCAGAGGGCGCAGACGCCGGCGGAGGTGGCGGCGAAGAGGTTGGCCTGGCTGGAGGCGACGAGCCGGACGGTGGCGGTCGAGCAATTCTGCTCGTGGTCGGCATGAAGCAGAAAGATGAGGTCGAGGGCGCGGACGACTTCCGGTTTCAGTTCGATGTCCTCGTAGGGCATCGAGAACATCATGTGCAGGAAGTTGGGGGTGAACTTGTAGGCCTTCTTGGGGTAGATCAGCGGGAGGCCCCGGGATTTGCGGAAGGAGAAGGCGGCGATGGTGCGGACCTGGGAGAGGAGCCGGGCGGCGTAGCGTTCGAATTCGCAGTCCTTGCCCCATTTCCAGTGCATCAGGCCTTCGTCGAAGCAGCTGGCGGCATTGATCATGGCCGACAGGATGGCCATGGGGTGGGCGCCGGTGGGGAAGCCCTGGAAGTGGTAGCGCATGTCCTCATGGATGTACTGATATTCCGTGAGGAGATCGGAGAACTTGCGGAGCTGCTGGCGATTGGGGAGCTGGCCGTAGATGACGAGGTAGGCGGTCTCGATGAAGGTGCTCTTCTCGGCCAGTTCCTCGATGGGGATGCCGCGATAGCGCAGGATGCCTTTTTCGCCGTCGATGAAGGTGATTTTGCTCTGGCAGGATCCAGTGTTGCCGTAGCCGTCATCCAGGGTGATGTAGCCGGTCTGAGCGCGCAGGTTCGAGATATCGACCGCCTTCTCCTGCTCGGTGCCGACGACGATCGAGAGCGGATACGACTTGCCGTCCAGTTCGATGTTAGCCATCTGAATCGCTGATCAAGGTGTTTGGTGCGCCATCCCGGCCCGGCACGCGGTTTCCCGGAACGCAGGCATACGGACGAGACGCGAGACTAAGAACCGATTGCAGGGCGTCAACGTCGCGGTGCACAATTGCGATGTTTTCGGTGATTTCCAGTCCGCGAGCGGAACATTTTTGCGTTCTCCCAACTTTCAGCCATGCGACTTCTCTTTCTCGGCGGCACTGGAATCGTGTCGACCGGCTGCACGCGGGTGGCTCTCGACCGGGGCCACGAACTGGAACTGCTCAACCGCGGCCAGCAGCGCGGCGGTCTGCCGGGCGCACGCGGCATCGTGGCCGACCTGCGGGACGAGGCCGGTGTGGTGGCGGCGCTCCGGGGGCGGACCTGGGATGCGGTGGTGGATTTCGTCGCGTTCCGTCCGGAGGACATCGAGCAGCGGCTGCGCCTGTTTCGGGGGCGGACGGCCCAGTATGTGTTCATCAGTTCGGCGAGCGCGTATCAGCGGCCGGTGGGTCATTACCTGGTGACGGAGTCGACGCCGCTGGTGAATCCCTACTGGGACTATTCCCGGCAGAAGATCGCCTGCGAGGAGCGGTTGATGCGGGCGCATCGGGAGGAGGGGTTTCCGGGGGTGATTGTGCGGCCCTCACTGACCTATGGGGAGACCATGGTGCCTCTGGCGATCAACAGTTGGGAGAAGCCGTGGACGGTGGTGGACCGGATGCGGCGGGGTCAGCCGGTGGCGGTGCCGGGGGATGGGACGTCGCTTTGGACCATCACGCACAACGAGGATTTCGGGAGGGGGCTGGTGGGAGTGCTGGGGAACCGTCAGACCATCGGCCATGCCTTCCACATCAGTTCGGACGAGGTGTTGAGCTGGGATCAGCTTTATCGGGCGGTGGCGGAGGCGGCCGGGGTGGCGGTGCCGCGGTGGGTGCATATTCCGAGTGATTTCATTGCCGCCTGCCTGCCGGAGGAGACGGGGAGCCTGCTGGGGGACAAGGCGACCTCGGTGGTTCTGGACAACACGAAGATCAAGCGGTTTGTGCCGGATTATGTGGCGACGACGCGGTTCCGGGACGGGGTGGCGCGGTCCATTGCGTGGTTCGAGGCGGATCCGGCGCGGCAGGTGGTGGACGCGGAGTTCAATCGGAACTGGGACCGGTTGATTGAGGCGTATCTGGACGGGCTGGAGCGGGCGAAGCGGGCTTTTGGCCGGTAGGATGGCCGGCGGGCGGGCCGCGCGTGGAAGGGAATAGTTCCCGAATAGTTCCCGTTGCGCGCTTGCCCTCGGCGAGTTCGTGGATACGCTGCCGGCGCGCGTGGGCCCCCACCCCGCTTAGAAGAACTCCCGGCCGGTTTCCGGCCGTTCCTGCTCCCATGGATTCCAACGAATTGAAATTGCGCGTGGGCCTGGGCACCACGATCCCGCCCCGTCCGGATGCCCAGCTCGTTCATTACATCAACTTCCGACTCGCGGCGCTCGGCCTGCCGACCTACCGGCGGGCGGGGGCGGCAAGCCGGGAATGGGCGGACATGGTGCATGCGCTGCTCTCCCACCAGCGCGAGACGGACCGGTTGCTGGCGAACTATCTGCCGCCGGCCGACTGGCGGATTCAGAACTGGCTGGACGAGTATCTGTACGACAGCGGCACGCCGGTGCGGTTGCCGCACAATTCCTTTGTCCTGTACCGCTACGGCATCGCCCGCGCGCTTTCCCTGCCGCCGGAGGCCGATGAATTCCGGTCTCCGATCGTCTCCAGCTACCGCGGAAGCAACGGGATTCTGCACAATCCCGCGCGGGACCGGCGGACCACGGCGGGCGTGTTCCACGTCGCGGATGGCGGGCTTCCGGTGCCGGACGACAAGAAGACGGTGCCGCGGCGGACCTTTGGCCAGTTGCTGCATGCGGCCCTGAATCCGCCCCGGGAACTCCTGAGGCTCCCGTTCATTCCCGCGGACGATCCGCCGGCGGAATGTTTTGTGTCGCTGTTGCTCCGTCCGGTGGTGGTGCCCGCGATCCCGGGCCAGAGCTCGGCGCGGTCGATGGAGATCCGCTTTTTCGCGCCGGGCAGTCTGGTGTGCAATCTGGACTTCGTGGAGAGCATTTTCGGGAACGCGGGGGATCCGTTTCTGCCGGAGAACGACGCGGGCCTGGACACCGATCATTGGACCGGTCACACGGGGTGCGTGATTCTCGCGCCGCATCTCACGACGCTGCGCAAGTGCGACCTGGGTTTGCCGCATTGGGACCGGGCCACGGAACGGCAGCGCCGGGATGGCATGTGCTGGAAGTCGGAGGAGGAACTCTACAACGACGGTTCGGCCTTCAAGATCACGGCGCGCGACGAGTCCGGGGTCATCGTGACCCTCATCGGCGACAACTATTTCGGGTACTGCAAGAAGGAGGTCAAAACCCAGATCAGTTACGCCGCGAATCTCCTGGGTCAGGCGGAGGAGGAACACGCCGGCGGGGCGCTGGTGTTTGCGAGCTTCGATCTGGGCGAGGACTTCGATGCCAGCCGGCACGTGCGACCCACCGGCCACACTTACGAGGACATGGTTGCGACCTTCGGATCGGTCATGGATCCGCAGCCGGAGGGTTATGCGATCGACCGTCTGTATCCGGACATCCTCTATGTTCCCGAGGGCACCCGCTTCGATCTGCGCAAGCAGCGCATCTCGTGGAAACGGGACGGGCAGGTGCGTGAGATCAAGCTGCTTCCGGACCGGACCTACGTCCGGCCGTCCGGCTACAAGGTCCATATGGAACGTCCCGCCGGCCGCGTCTGGCGGCTGGTGGGCACCCGGGCCGACGCCACGCTTTGTCACAAACCCTGCACCGTCTCAGGCGGTGGAAAGTCGGAGATCTCGAAGTCCATCACCGACGCCATCCTGACCGGGTCGGTGTACATCGCGAATTTTGAGAAGGACATCCAGCACGTGGAGGAGATCCTCCGGCGCGATTATTCCGATCGCTTTTTCGATCCCCAGAAGCGTGATTCCCGGCCGATCCTGTCGGCCGACCGTTCCCTGGGCAGCGTGATCAAGCTGCTGACGCCGTCGGTGGAGGATTACCGGCCCGAGTTCAACGCGTGGTTGGAGACGATTCCCCAGTACATCAAGGAGATCGTTTTCGTGCTCAAGCGCTTCTACAAACCCGAGTGGGGCGACCGCTGGCGCGAGCATTTCAGCGTGGATGCCATCAACGGGAAGCCGGGCAACGAGCTGAAGTTCAACGACCGCCGCGTCATCACGACGCATCTGCGGATCGGTTATCTTCCGGATGGCGCCTGGCGGACGTTCGGGGTCCGCAAGGACTTCATGCCGGCGATCAAGGTCCAGGAGGAGGATGACATCACGGCCTCGGTGGTCGTTCCCACCTCCGCCCTTGCCCCTCTCCCGCCCGGAATCCGCGCCGGCTCGGTGAAGTTCATTCACAACTGCGAATTCCGGCTGTTCCAGCGGCCCGACGACGCCGTCCACCGCGGGTACGACAAGCAGACCGAGGCCGACTTCGCGAAGGGCGGCAACTTCTTCTCGAATTACGAACCGCTGAACCAGGAGCGCGCGCGGCAGATCGTCGAGGACGCCATCGGCTTCGACCAGTACACCGCTCCCATGCAGGCCTGCATTCGCGACGCGGCGACCACCAAGGACGCCTCGTGGTTCGTCTGTTCGTCGCACCCGCGGATCGTGGACGGGGCGCCGTCGAAGAATCCCCGGTACCTCCAGATTCGCACCGACCTGATGGATCCGCGGTCGCGGTATCTGGCGGACATGAGCATGCGGTTGCATCGGCGTCAGGCGCCGGGCGAACCGTTGCCCATGCCGGTGACGGCGGTCCTGCCGGGCCGGCGGAACAATCCGCCGGAGCCGGGTGTGCGGCCGCTGGCGGTTCACAATCCGATTCATTACCTCGAACTGCCGGAGCTGTTCATGGAGTTCGTCTGCTCCATGACGGGCAAGTCGCCGTCGACGACCGGTGCTGGTTCCGAGGGGGCGCTGACCAAGGGGCCGTTCAACGCCCTGCTGCCGATCATCGATCTGAACAACGCGCTGGTGTCGTACATCCTTTGCGAACACTCGGCGTTCATCACGGCGGCGGGCTGGGTGGGACCGAAGTACCGGGTGGACCACGATGTCAGCCTGCTCGTTCCCGAGATCTGGTGTCGCATGGGTTTCGAGGAGGCGCAGCCGTCGAGCCTGATCGAGCTCGGGTGTCTGGAGCGGTGCCGGGACTTCGAGCATGCCGGACGCACCGTGCTGGCCAGCCGGCTGGGGTGGCGGATCAACGAGCGCTTCGCCATCCGGTATCTCGGGCGGGTTTTCAATCATCCCCATCTCATCTTCACCGAGGAGATGCTGCGGCCCGAACTCCAGGACCCGGCGGTGTTTGCCGACGGCATGGACAACATCGTGGCCACGCATCGGCGGGTGGCGGCGAATTACTTCGCGGACGGCGGCATCGAGCTGGCCTGTCCTCCGCTGCAGGCGCTGCTGCACATCATGCGGGATGGCCAGTGGAAAGGGCACGGAATGGATTCCCCTGAGTTCCGCGCCCAGTTCACCCGGGAGTCGCTGCTGGCGAGCGAATGGTACGCCGAGCGGCTGCGATCCCAGCGGGATTGCGATCAGCGCCGGGCGGCGCGCTGGGTGGAAACGTTGCAGAAGTTCATGCAGCGCTCGCATTACGCCGAGGAGGCGACACGCCTCGGGATTCCCCACCGACTCGCCCGCGCCCGGACTTTTCTGGACGCGACCCAGAGCCCGGACTACCTCGACCGCATCCGGGGCACGATCGGTCGCCAGCAGCGGTTCGCCTGATGGGCGTCGGAAATCCGCTCGCGACGGCGCCGGCCGGGGGTCACGGTTTGGGCATGAACGGATCTGTGACGGAGGCTCGATTTCCTGCCGGCCCGCGCGCCCCTGGGGTGGGCTGGTGGGGAGGGAGTGGGGCTCTGCTCGCTGTCATTGCCCTGGCATTGGCGGGATGCGCGGGGTTGTTTCAGGCGCGGGGCGCCGAACCTGAATCCGACGCCTCGCCCTCGCCCTCTCCCTGGCCCCGGCACAAGCTTTCGGCCGAGCGCTGGTGGCTGCTGAATCTTCCCGAGGGCCGGCGGCTGGATGCCTCCGGTCTGCTCCGGTTTCCCGACGGCGAGATGTGGACGGTGAACGACCAGGACGCGGCGGTTTACCGGCTCCGGTTCCGGGAGAGCACGAACACTCTCGATCTGGAGCGCATCGAGGGCCTGCTCACCCGCGAGCAGTCTGCGGAGCTGAACAAGGGCAGCCGGATGCGGCTGGACTGCGAGGGGCTGGCGCGGGACGAGCGGGGTCGGATCTATCTCTCGGAAGAATCCCGGCGCATGGTGCTGCGCTGGGATCCGTCGACGAAGGCCGTGGAACGGCTGCCCATCGACTGGGCGCCGGTGACGAAATACTTCCATTCGCCGGACATGAACGCCTCGTTCGAGGGCATTGCCGTGGGAGGCGACCGGTTGTACGTGGCGAACGAACGCCAGACCGGGCGATTGATCGTGGTCGATCTCGCCACGCTCAAGGTCATCGACGACTTCGCGGTGGCTTCGGCGGGCAGCACGTTGAAGGACACGCATTACACCGACCTTTGCTGGGCGGAGGGTGCCCTGTGGGTGTTGCTGCGGGATGAACGGAAGGTGTTGAAGGTGGATCCGGCGAAGAAGGCGGTGGTGGAGGAGTTTGATTACAACGCGATGGAGGTCGCGACGCCCACGGCGTACGGGATCATTTTCGCGCCCGGTTTCATGGAGGGTATCGCGGTGGATTCCGAGTTCCTCTGGTTGCTGGTGGACAACAACGGCGTGGGCCGGCGGGTGAAGGGGGGCGATGCGCGTCCGACGTTGTTCCGGTGCCGGCGTCCCGATCTCAGGTAGGGCGGCCTTGGCGACGCCAATATCGCGTTGGGAGGCCGGATGCGGTACCCTGGCCGCCTCGATGAACAAGACAGCACTCCTGTTTGCCGGACAAGGCGCCCAGACCGTGGGGATGGGCAAGGACCTCGCCAGCCAGTATCCCGAGGCGCGGGCGGTTTTCGAACGGGCGAACGCGGCGCTCGGCTATGACCTGAGCGGCATCTGCTTCGAGGGGCCGGAGGCGGAGTTGACCAAGACGGAAAACGCGCAGCCTGGCATCTATCTGGTCAGCTGGGTGGCGCTGGAACTTCTCCGACAACAGGTGCCCGGACTTTCGTTCCAGGCCACGGCGGGATTGTCGCTGGGCGAGTTCACGGCCCTGGCGGCGGCGGGCGCGATGAGTTTCGAGGATGGCCTGCGCATCACGCGACTCCGGGGACGCTTCATGCAGGAGGCGTGCGAGGCCACGCAGGGGGGCATGGCGGCGATCATCAATCTCGACGAGGGCCCGACCCGGGAGGTTTGCGCCGAGGCCGGGGTGGAACTGGCGAACCTGAATTGTCCCGGGCAGCTGGTGATTTCGGGAGAGGCTGCGGCGATCGCGAAGGCGTGCGAGCTGGCGAAAGCCCGCGGCGCGAAACGCGCCCTGCCGTTGCAGGTGGCCGGGGCCTACCACTCCCGCCTGATGGCCAGTGCGCAGGGCAAACTCTCCGCGGAACTGGCCGGAGTGACGCTGCTTCCCCCCTCGGTTCCGGTGGTGGCGAATGTGAGCGCGAAACCGCACGAGGACCCGATCGCGATCAAGGAGCTGCTGGTCCAGCAGGTGTGCGCGTCGGTGCGCTGGGAGGAATCCATCCGCTGGCTGGTGGCGCAGGGGTTCACGCGGTTCATCGAACTCGGGCCCGGCCGCGCCCTGGCCGGTTTCATGAAACGCATCGCCCCCGACCTGCTCACCCTCAGCGTGGGCGACGTGCCCTCGCTCCAGGCCGCGGTGGCGGTCCTGCAAAAGGGCTGACCGATGACCGTCGTCGTGACATGCGGTCCCGCCTGGGAACCGCTCGACGGCATGCGTCGGCTGACCAACGCCTCGACCGGCCGGCTGGGCGCGCAGTTGGCCGAGGCTCTCACCGACGCCGGCCATCGCGTGCTGGTTCTGCGGGGAGACGGCGCCACGGCTCCGGCACCGTCGCGGGCGGCGGAGGTGACCGCCTTCGGGACAAACGACGATCTCGCGCGGTTGCTCCTGTCGTTGCGTGAACGCGAACCCGTGCATGCCCTCCTTCATGCGGCGGCGCTCTGTGATTTTCGGGTCGCCGAGGTTCTGGATTCGCAGGGGGTGGCGTTGCGTGAGTCGAAGATCCCGTCGCGCTCGGGTCGGATCCGGTTGGAACTTGAGCCTGCCACGAAGGTGCTACCCCGGTTGCGCGAATGGTTTCCGCGCGCCCGCATTGCCGGATGGAAGTACGAGCTGAACGGGGGGCGGGACGAAGCGCTGGGGGCAGCCTGGCGTCAGTTGCGTGAGGCGGGTACGGATGCCTGTGTTCTGAACGGGGCCGCGTGGGGGCCGGGTTTCGCCTGGTGCGAACTCCCCGGTCTGGTGACGCCGTGCGCCGATGGGGAGGCGCTGGCGGAACGGATCCTGGGTTGGTTGGAGTAGGGAGTGGGGAGTTTGGAGTGCGGTGGCCCTCCACCGCTTTGGATTCGGCGGGGGCGGGAGGGACGGGG
>CAYZAE010000121.1:0-19716 GCA_964476125.1 uncultured Verrucomicrobiota bacterium
TCCGGCCTTTTCCGCGAAAACAGGATCCCCACTGACTTTTCAGACGGGCTCTTAGGTCATGGATCATTCCAATCGCTCGAAGTTGGTCCAGGTCACCAGATCCCCCAGCACCGGCCGGCCGTCATGCCGCCAGGTCAAGGGAGGTTGTTGCATCCTTCCAAGCGGACAGATCCGCGTGATGCCCCAGGATGCAAACTGCTGCGCCAGTTCCTCGGCGCGCACTCCCGATGCCGCCAGGCCCACGGTCGACCAACGGCCCCGAAACGGTTCCGCCTGCCGAAGGCATTCCTCCAGGGTATCCACCGCCTTCACCAGGACGAACCGGTGAGCACAGGTGGTGTGGAACTGCGGATCGGATTCGTACACCACGCTCCAGGCCGTCGATTCGGGACTGAACCAGCAGCGCGTGGTGTCGCTGGCCGCGGCACGGACCCGGTAAAATTCCCGACGTTGGTAAATCGCCGCGGCAGTCGACGCATCGACGGGCCCGCGCGGAAGTCGGGCCTCCACCTTCGCAAGCTCCTCGGCCAGCCGTTTCGCGAAGCCTTCCGGCGGCAGGTTCCCTCCCATCTCCACGAAAATCACCTGGGGCGACAGACAGCCGAGCTGGTCCCAGGCAGCGACATCCGCCGCCGCCGCCGCCACCACCCGCGCCTCGTCGTAGTCCCCCAAAACCTCGCGGGCCACATACCCCGCGCTCACCCGATGTCCGTGCCCCAGGAACCGGACCCGGGAAGGAACGGCCTGACGCAGTCCGTCGATCGCCTCGTCGCTGCCTGAAGCCACCACACACTCCGCTTCGCCGAACAAGGCCGACTCCAGTTCCCGGGTGCCGCCCTTCCAGGCTCCCAGTTCCAGGCAGGAGGCGAGCTTGGGTTCGACGTCGCGGAGCGAGTGGGCGAACAGTCTGGGAAGGAGCGTGGCTCCGGTGGCGCATTTCAAGAACTGCGCGGAGCGGACCAGCAATCCGTGGACGAGTGCCGTGAAAACCGGTGTCGGGAGCATGCCTGCGGCGTAGTGCACCAGAAGCTCCGGCCCCCGCACATGAGCCAGCGTGTTCATGAAGGTCTCCGCGTCGTTCGCCACCAACCGATCCAAACGCTGCGGGTGGCCGAGATCCTGGACGACCAGCGCCGACAAATGGCGGGGGGTAAGCTGGCGGAAGAAAGTCTCCAAACCGGACGAGAGCATCTCCCGGGAAAACCCGGTCGCCGCCGGTCCCTGCTCCAACGCCAGGGTGCGCCAGGGGGAATGAGGGGCGAGCCATTGCCTCGCGACCTCCATGACCACCTGCACGATCGACTCCGTGGAGCGCGGAAGGAGGTATCGCTCGCGGTTGCGCTTCAGCGTCTGACAGGCCTCCGTCACCATCGCCGGACGGAGTCCCACTTCCGGCGGAAGATCGGCGATGAAATAGTTCGGCAGATGCATCGGCGTCATCGGATGCCCCATGCTGACCCCTTACGCCGCCATGAGCGAGCATCCCCGGGGTTCGACCGCTTTCGCCCGCCCGATCAGCTCAAAGCCGTCCCCGCAAACCCGGCCCAGATCCCCGGTCTGCACCGCCATGACCGACCAGACATTGGCGGGGTCGAACACCCGCAGCAGTCCCACCTCGCCATCCCCCATCGGCCGGCCGGTTTCCGGTGAGATCGCAAGAACCCGAACCCAGGGCGGAAACCGAAACCGACGTGCCCCCGCGGCCGCACCCCAGCAACGGTCGTAGGCCTGGGATCCAAGCTCACTCATTCCGTATTCGCTCACGATGGCGTCCGCCTCCAGGCCCAGGCAACGCGACAACGCGGCGTGCAATTCGTCCTTTCGCAATTCCCGCGACCGGCCCTTGTAGCCACCCGTTTCCATGATCCGCGACCCGGGCGCCGGCAGACGGGCAAGCGGGCGATCCCCGAGATGTTCGGCGAGGTGAACCAGGTTGAACGCGGTGCCCAGGATCAACACCGGCCTGCCCGTCACGCCGCTCTCCTCCAGCGCACTCCGGGCCCGTTCGAAATCCACCACCCAGGCCCCTTCCGGATCACGTTGTCCCGCGAACATCGAATCCCCCGGGCCAAACCGCTCCGACGCCACCGCAATCATGTGGACCAGCGAGGAATGGGGGGCGAGCGCCGGAGCCGGTGTCAGGCTCACGAAACACGGCCTGTTCTCCGCCACCACCGAAGGAACACCGCCAAGCAAATGCGCCGCGAACCAGTTCCCGAGGGACGCCTCGTACAACGACCGGGATTCCCGGTGGTGAAAATGCCGGCTCGGCCGTTGTCCGGTGGTGCCGCTCGAATGAAACACGTATTCACGCTCCAACGGCGGAATGGAGGTCAGCTCAAGCTCCTGGAAGGCCGCCGTCGGCACCGCTGGAATCCGGCGCCAATCCCGGACCTCCCCCGGCGCAACCCCGTCCGACTGGCAAAGCCTCCGGTAGGCCGCACAGGTTTCGAACTGAAGTCGGAACAGCTCAAGGGCCATGTCCGCGAAGTCCGGGAAGGCGGCGGGTTCGCCCTTTCCACCGACGAGGGTGAACTGACGACGAAGGAGGGCAGCGAATGCGGAGAGACGGTGGGGCATGACGGTTTTGGTGGCCCCGGACGTTGGACGTCCGGGGCAGGCTGGTTGACCGTGACAGCCGGGAAGGACGGGCACGGCTCAGGCCGTGCCAGCCCCCGCGGGAAGAGCTCCGGACGAGGAGGTCTTCTGCTGGCGGAAGACGATCTTGTCGCCGTCCACCGTGACATCGACCGGTTCGCCATCGATGAGCGAGCCGCGAAGGATCTCCTCCGCGAGCGGATCCTCGAGATGACGTTCCACGGCGCGACGCATGGGCCGCGCGCCGTACTGCGGGTCGTACCCCTTCTCGACCAGGAAATCCTTGGCTTTGGAATCCAGGACCAGCTTGAGGTTCTTCCGCTGCACCCGCTCCACCACCTTGGCGATCTCGAGATCCAGGATCTCGATGAGGTTCTCCCGGGTGAGGGAATGGAAGACGATCACGTCGTCCAGACGGTTGAGGAACTCCGGCTTGAAGAAGCGCTTCGACTCGTCGAGCAGCTTCTCTCGCATCCGATCGTAATTGGCGGAGACGTCGTCGCCCCCCGCGCCGAAGCCCATGACGCTCGATTTCTTGATCGTTTCCGCGCCGACGTTGGAGGTCAGCAGGATGATCGTGTTCCGGAAGTCGACCTGGCGCCCCTGGGAATCCGTGAGCTTACCTTCCTCCAGAATCTGGAGGAGCATGTTCGCCACATCCGGGTGGGCCTTCTCCAATTCGTCGAACAACACCACGCAGTAGGGCTTGCGCCGGACCGCTTCCGTGAGCTGACCGCCCTCCTCGTAACCCACATAGCCGGGCGGCGACCCAACCAGGCGGGAAACGCTGAACTTCTCCATGTACTCGGACATGTCGAGCTGCACGAGGGCCTTGGGGTCCCCGAACATGTGCTCGGCGAGCGCCTTGGCGAGCAGCGTCTTGCCGACGCCCGTGGGCCCAAGGAGCATGAACGTCCCGATCGGCCGGCGGGGATCCTTGAGGTCCGCCCGCGAACGACGCAGCGCGCGGCTCAGCGCCGACACCGCCTCCTGCTGGCCGACCACCATCTTCCCGACGACCTTCTCCATATCGAGGAGCTTCTGCGCCTCGGTCTGCTCCATGCGGCGCAGCGGAATCCCGGTCCACTTCGCCACCACCTGAACCACATCCTCCTCGTCCACCAGCACCCGCTTCTCTTCGCGGTTGTTCTTCCAGGCGTCGAGAATGCTCTCAAGCTTCTCCTTGGCCTGCTTCTCCTTGTCCCGCATCGACGCCGCGCCTTCGAAGTCCTGTTCCTTGATCGCCTTCTCCTTGCGCGTCTTGATGGTCTCGATCTCGGCCTCGAGATCCTTCACCTCGGGCGGACGCGTCATGGCCCCAATCCGGGCCCGGGCCCCCGCCTCGTCCATGACGTCAATGGCCTTGTCCGGAAGATACCGGCCCGTGATGTACCGATCGGACAGCTTCACAGCCGCCTCCACCGCGGTGTCGGTGATGTCGGCCTTGTGATGATCCGCGTACTTCGGACGGAGCCCCTTCAGGATCTGGATGGCTTCGTCGACACTGGGGGCCTCGACCTTGACGCTCTGGAAACGGCGCTCAAGCGCGGCGTCCTTCTCGATGTACTTGCGGTACTCGTTGAGGGTCGTCGCTCCGATGCACTGCATCTCACCCCGGCTGAGCGCGGGCTTGATGATGTTCGAGGCGTCCATGGTTCCTTCGGCCGAACCCGCCCCGACGATCGTGTGCAACTCGTCGATGAAGAGAATGACGTTCTTCGCCCGGCGGATCTCGTCCATGACGGCCTTGATCCGTTCCTCAAACTGCCCGCGGTACTTGGTGCCGGCCACCATGAGGGCCATGTCGAGAGTGATGACGCGCTTCTCCCGCAGGATTTCAGGAACGTTGCCCCGGGAGATTTCCTGGGCGAGACCTTCCACGATGGCGGTCTTGCCAACCCCCGCCTCGCCCAGCAGGACCGGGTTGTTCTTGGTCCGACGGCAGAGGATCTGGATGACCCGCTCGATCTCGGGTTTGCGACCGATGACGGGATCCATTTCGCCCTTGCGGGCAATCTCGGTCAGGTCACGGCCGAACGCCTTGAGCGCGGGTGTTTTGACCTCGCCCTTCTTGTCGCCCTTCTCCGGCGCGGGAACGCCGCCGCCCCCGCCGCCGCCGCCTTCGGCCTGAGGTCCGCCCTCCTCCTGGGCGGCGAAATTGGGATCCAGCTCCTTGAGGATTTCCTGGCGGGTCTGCTCGATGTCCACATCGAGACTCTTGAGAACCCGGGCGGCAACGCCGTCCCCCTCGCGCAACAGGCCGAGAAGGATGTGTTCGGTGCCGACGTAGGTGTGGTTCAGAGCCTTGGCTTCCTTGGCCGCGAGGGACAGCACCTTCTTCACGCGGGGCGTGTAGGGGATGTTCCCGAGCACCTTTTGGTCGGGCCCTGTGCCGACCTGTTTTTCGACCTCGAGCCGCACGGTCTCAAGATCGAGGCCCATTTTTTGCAGGACGTTGACCGCCACGCCCTGGCCCAACTTGATGAGGCCGAGCAGGAGATGCTCGGTGCCCACGAAGTTGTGGTTGAACCGGTCCGCCTCCTTCCGCGCCAGGGCCAGCACCTGCTGGGCCCGGGGCGTGAAGTTGTTCATGGCTTCATCACTCATAAATCCACCTCGAAATCGTTCCTCTCACCGGGCCAGGCGCAGTCATCGTTTTCCCTCGTCCGGCCTAGCCATCCGCTGCCGGCGCCGCGGGCGGCTCCTCGCGGGGCGGCACCACCGGGGCCGCCGGTCGGGGCACCCCGTTCAGGCGCTCCCGCAGCAGGTCCGCGCGCAGAATATCGCGCTCCTCAGCCGCCAATTTGCCGGAATGCACCCGCTGCAAATGGGCGGGCTGCGTGACCAGAAACAGCTCGTCAAACAGCGCCCGGGGCTGGTCGGGGAAAAGCTTGAGATCATGCCCCAACCGCACCAGCGACAGCAGGTTCATCGCCTCTTTCGAGGAAATGCTGAAGGCGTTCGAAAGCACCCCGAACGCACGTCCAATATGATTGAGCAGGACCTTCGGCTTCTCCTCGAGAAGCTTCTGCCGGGCGTTGGTCTCGTGCTCGATCATCTGATGCACCACCTTGCTCAGGCGCTCCACGATCTCCGGCTCCGACTCGCCCAGGGTCATCTGGTTCGACACCTGGAAAATGTTCCCCAGCGCCTCCGTGCCCTCGCCGTAGAGGCCGCGGACCGCAAGGCCCAGCTTGTTCACCGACTGAATCGTCTGGTTCACGAGTTCCCGGAGCACCAGCCCGGGAAGATGCAGCATCGCGCTTACCCGGATCCCGGTTCCGACATTCGTCGGACACGCCGTCAGGTAGCCGAGTTCCGGTGAAAAGGCAAAAGGCAGCCGCGTCTCAAGCGCGGAATCAAATTCATCCACCGCCTTCCAGGCCTCTTTCAGCTGCAAACCGGGTCGCAACGCCTGCATGCGCAGGTGATCCTCCTCGTTGATCATCACGCTCAACGACTCGGACCGGTTCAGGACCAGCCCGCTCCCGCCCCCCTTCGCCGCATGCTCCCGGCTGACCAGGTGGCGTTCCACCAGAATCTGCTTCTCCAGCGCGCTCAAGCCGTCCATGGGGCTGGAAAACCCCTCCTTCATCACCGTCACCTGCTCGACCGCCGTCCGGATCACCTCCAGGGACCGCACCCGCTCGGCTTTCTTGGCCCAGCCGGGAAACGCGAATCCCTGAATGTTCCGCGCCAACCGGACCCGGCTGGAGAACACGATCCGGTCAAGGGGACCGGTGCGCGCCGCCGCTTCCGAGGGAGCACTGAGAAACTGTTGGAGTTCGCCGGCCATGGTGGTGAGGGAGGAAAATCGTGGTGGTGCGCCTTGGATGCAGGTTAGGAAGCCGCCGCCGCCTGTTGCTTGATCGCGCGGATCTGGTCCCGCAACTGGGCGGCTTCCTCGAAATTTTCGCTCTCGATCGCCTTCTCAAGACGTCGGTTGAGCTGCTTCAACTGGTCGGCAGGCTCCTTCTTCGTCCGGTGCGCCACCGGAACCTTGCCGGCGTGCTTCAACCCGCGATGCATCGTCTTCAGCATCGCCGGCAGTCCCTCCGAAAAAGTCGCGTAGCACTGCGGGCAGCCAAACCGACCCGACTTCTTGAAGTCCGATTGCGACAACCCGCAGGACGGACAGGTCGTCTCTCCCGGCTTCGCCACCGGTCGCGCCTCGGTCTCCTGGGACGCCCCCAGGCCAAGGAGAAGATCCGCGAGGGAAAACCCCGCCGGATCCGTCACGCCCTTCGCCTTCGAGCAGTCCTCGCAAAGGTCTATCTTCTGCATCTTGTCGTCGACAATCTGCGTCAGATGCACCTTCGCCTCATTCTTCTGACAGATGCTGCACAGCATTTCGTTGCTCCCGGAACATGGCTCCATTGAGCCGCGACGCCAGCGTGGACCGGATTTTCCCCAAAAGAAACATCGGAGGGGCCTTCCGACCGCTTCTTTCCAATCCACCCAAAACGAGCCATTGTGGCGCTACCCACTCCCCCTCCCGACCCGAGCTATATCGGCTCACCCGTGGAATTCGTCAAGGTGTGGTAAGCCTTGACCAGCTCCCGGGTCACCGGACCGGGCTTCCCGTCGCCGATCACCCGACCGTCAACCTTCACCACCGGAACAATCTCCGCCCCCGTCCCGGTCACGAAACATTCGTCGGCGTTGAACACGTCGTAACGCGTCAGATTAGGTTCGGACACCGGATATCCGGCGGCCTGCGCGAGATCGATGACCGTGCCCCGGGTGATCCCGTAGAGCGCCCCGGCCGACAGCGGCGGGGTGGTCAACTGACGGTTCTTGATCAGGAAGATGTTGTCGCCGGTGCATTCCGCGACGTATCCGGCGGCGTTCAGCATGATGGCTTCCTCGCACCCGGCGTTGTTCGCCTCGATCTTGGCCAGGATGTTGTTGAGGTAGTTCAACGACTTGATGGCGGGGTTCACGGCGCTGTGCAGGTTCCGGGTGGTCGGAACGGTCACGATTTCCAGACCCTTGTCGTAGTACTCCGGCGGGTAGAGCTGGATCTTGCCGGCGATGATGATGATCGACGGCTGTTTGCACTTGTTCGGGTTGAGCCCGAGCGTCCCGACACCCCGGGTCACGACGAGACGGATGTAGCCGTCGCGAACCTTGTTCTTGCGGCAGGTCTCGACCACCGCCTTGCACAGGTCGGCCACCGACATGGGAATGGTGAGAAGAATCGCCTTGGCCGAGTAAAACAGCCGCTCGATGTGTTCCTTCAACTTGAACACGCGGCCATTGTAGGCCCGGATGCCCTCGAACACGCCGTCGCCGTACAGCAGACCGTGGTCGAAGACCGAAATCTTGGCCGTCTTCTCGTCGTAATACCGCCCGTCGATGTAAATCTTCATGCCGTGCACGGCCACGCTAGCGCGGTTCCTCGCGCCAGCACAAGACAGCCGAGGGAGTTCCCCCTACCCAACCCGCACCCGGCCGTCCTCCAACTCCAGCACCTCCGGCGCCCGCGAGGCCACGCGGGAATCATGAGTCACCATCACCAGCGTCATGCCGCGCTCCGATTGCAGGGCGCACAGAAGATCCATGATTTCCGAACCGGTGCGGGAATCGAGATTGCCGGTCGGCTCGTCCGCCAGCACCAGTCGGGGCCGATTGATGAGCGCCCGGGCGATCGCCACCCGCTGCTGTTCACCGCCGGAAAGCTCCGTGGGGCGATGGTCCATCCGCTCTCCCAACCCCACCCGATTCAGCAATTCCCGGGCCTGTCCCTCGATCTCCTCGGCCGGGCGTCGGCAGATCCGCGCCGGCAGACAGACATTTTCCAGGGCATCGAGTTCCGGAAGCAGATGATAGGCTTGGAAGACAAACCCGACCTGGCGATTCCGGAAGCCCGCCAACCGCGAGGCTGAGAGGCGCCCGAGTTCCTCCCCCTCGAACCGGATGGACCCCACATCCGGGAGATCGAGTCCGCCCAGCAGGTGAAGCAAGGTGCTCTTGCCCGATCCCGAAGCGCCGCGCAGGGCCACAAACGACCCTGCCGCAACCTCGAACGAGACCCCGCGCAGGACCTCCACCCGACGGCGGCCCATCTGGTAGGTTTTCCGCAGATCATTCGCCACCAGCATGGGGGCGGAGTTCGCGGGCGGGTTACTCATGGCGCAACGCCTCCACGGGTTGGAGCCGGCCCGCATTCCAGGCCGGAAGAACCCCCGCCAGCACGCAGATGACCAGCGCGCTGCCGCAGATGAGCAGCAGGTCGCCGCTTTCAATGCGGGCGGGCAGATCACCGAATCCGTAGACACTGGCTGGAAACAGCTCCATGCCCGTCGTCCGACGCATCAACTCCAGGAACTCATTGCGATAACGGACCGCCATCATCCCCAGTCCGTACCCCGAGATCACTCCGATGAGACCCACGATGACGCTCTGGCTCAGGAACAGCGCCGAAACCTGCCAGCGCGTGCAACCGAGCGCCTTCAAAACCCCGATCTCCCGGGTCTTCTGAACCACGAAAGTGATCTGGGTGCTGGTGATGCCGAAGGCCGCGACGATCATCACAAAGAAGAGCACGATGAACATGACCTTCTTCTCAATGGCCACCGCCTCCAGAAACTCCCCCTTGTCCTCCATCCACGTCGAAACCCGGTAACCCACGCCCAGCTCCCGCGCCACCGCCCGCTTCACCGCATCCGCCGACATCGGATCCCGCAGTGTCG
This sequence comes from uncultured Verrucomicrobiota bacterium, assembly GCA_964476125.1. Lineage (GTDB taxonomy): Bacteria > Verrucomicrobiota > Verrucomicrobiia > Limisphaerales > CAIMTB01 > CAIMTB01. The sequence continues at coordinate 9,294 of CAYZAE010000121.1, forward strand.
CGATCACCCCATGGACCCGGTCGTCCAGGCCATACAGGTCCTGGGCGTTCATCAACGAGGTCGCCACATAGGCCATGTTGAACTCGAAAAATCCGGCGTCGAAAATGCCCCGCACCTCGAACTCGGTCGGAAGAAAAGCCTCGTTGACCTGTCCGCCCTCGCTCCGGCGCGCCTGGGTCAGCATCTGCTGCGCCAGGGCGGGAGGCAGAATATCCACCCGATCCCCGGGCCGGACATCGAGTTCCCGGGCCAATTCCCACCCCACCAGCAGCCCTTTCCCACGAAGATCGTTCGTCCCCAGCTTGATGTTGCGGAGGAGGGAGGTGGAATCGATGCGCTGACGGGGATCAACGCCCCGGACCAAGGGGGTGAGAACCATGGCCCCGCCCTCCTGCTGGCGCTGCAGCAGCACCGGTCCCTCCACGAGCGGCGTGGCGCTCAACACCCCGGGGTGGTTCGTCAGAACCCCGATCACCCGATCGTAATCCGCCAGATTCTCGTGGGCCCGTTTCACGGTCAGATGCGGATGAAACCCGAGCAACCGCTCGCGCAACTGCTCCCCGAACCCGGTCATGACCGCAATCACCACGATCAACACGGTCACCCCCAGCGCGACGCCCACGACCGCGATCAGGGTGATGACCGAAACAAACGTGCGCTTCGGCAGGAGGTACCGAAGCGCAAGCTGGATCTCGAAAGGCAGCAACACCGCTCGAAACGTTGGAGCCAGACGCGTCCGGCGTCCAGACATTGACTCAGCGCTTCAAAAAGCCGCGTTCGCCCAGCCAGAAGGCCAGATCCTTCGTCCAGGCATGCCCGTTCGCCAACCCAATGCCATGCCGTCCCTTCTCATAGACATGCAGATCAAAGGGAACCTTGTTCCGCGCCAGCGCCTCCGCGAACAACAACGCGTTCTGCACCGGCACCGCCTGGTCCTCCGCCGTGTGCCATACGAACGTCGGCGGCGTCTGCGCCGTGACCTGCAACTCGTTCGAAAGCAACTTGACCAACTCCGGCGTCGGATTCTCCCCCAGCAGATTCCGCTTCGATCCCTGGTGCGTGAACTCCCCCAGGGTGATCACCGGATAACAAAGGATCCCCAGATCCGGCCGCGAACTCTGCCCCTCCACCGGATCCTTCGCCCCCGCATTGCCGGCATCAAAGTGGGTCAGCAGCGTGGACGCCAGATGACCGCCCGCGGACGATCCCATGATGCCGACCCGCTTCGGATCGACAGCCCATTCAGACGCCTTCGAACGCACCAGTCGCACAGCCCGGGCGGCGTCCTCCACCATCCGCGGATGCCGATAGCCATGGCTTCCGAGACGGTACTTCAGCACGAACGCGCTCACCCCGAGATCATTCAGCCAAAGCGCGTAATCGCGTCCTTCGTGCCCGGCAAGCCCCCCATAGCCGCCGCCAGGACAAACCACGATCGAGGCCCCCGTCGCCTTCGCGGGATCCGCGAGGTAAGGGGTCAGGGTTGGCTTGTCCTTGTCCGCCTCCCCCAGGGCACCCGGAGCGCCTTCAGGCCAGAGAAGAAGCGCATCCCCAACCGCAGCCAGGAGGGGAACGGCCGACATCGAGCAACAGGCGAGGATCGCACAGAGGAATTTTTTCATCGGGTGAACGGCCCGAACCCTAGACCGGGCGCCTCGTGGATTCAGCAGGAAAACCCGCGACATGAACCGTGCGTTGACCGGTGTCACCAACCGGGCGACGTTCATCGCGACCGATGACGCTCGCCAACAAGATCACCATCGGGCGAATCCTGCTCATCCCGCTGTTCGTCATGGAGGTGCTCAACTACCGCCAGACCGCCGCGGAATGGCATCGATGGGCCGCCCTCGCGATCTTCCTCGGCGCAGCCGTGAGCGATGGCATCGACGGCTGGATCGCCCGGAGGTTCAACCAGAGAAGCCAGCTCGGGGCGATGCTCGATCCGCTCGCGGACAAACTGCTTCTCGTCACCGCGCTGATCATCCTGTCCCGCACGGGTGCCCCCCATCTCCCTGCCCTGCCCTACTGGCTGGTCGCCACCTTCCTCAGCCGCGACGCCATCCTGGTGCTCGGCATGTCGGTCATCCAATTCACCTGCGGACACGTCGACGTCATCCCCCGGATCTCGGGCAAGATCGCGACCGTGATGCAGATGGGGCTGGTGGGGCTGACCTTGCTCGACCTGGCGCCCACGCGTGGCAACAGCTACGAACTGGTCACGCTGGTGATCACCCTTTACTCGGGCGTGCTGTACAGCCGCGACGGCCTCCTCCAACTGGCCGCCAGCCCCAAAAGCGCCCCCACCAAATAGGCCAAACCCTACGTCTCGCATTCGCTCCGCTGCCCGTACTCCCCACTCCGATCTCCGAACTCCATCTCCCCACTCCCCACTTCGACCTTCGCCCCACGACCTTCGCCCCACGACCCACGCCCTTCGCCCCCCGCCCCACGTCTTCTCACTGCTTCTCGTATTCCCCTTTGTTCACCCGTTTGAGCACGGTGAACCCCGCCTTCTTGGCGTCGCTGATGGACACCGGCTTGGTGATCGACGGGGTGTTGAACGAGGAGATGATTTTCCGGATCGGTTTCTTGCAGGCGGGACAGTTCGTGAGCGGTTTCGCGGTAAGCGGACGGCGAAGAGTGAACTTTCCGCCACAGACCACACACGATCCCTCGCACAGTTCGTATTCGTACAACGGCATGGCAGGCTTCCCAGAGTTCCGACACCCATGCTTCCCCGGGACGACCGGAATCTCAAGCTTTCCGACTTTCGCCTTCGTTCCCTGCGCGGCTCCTGCTAACGCAAACCCATGTCGTCCGCATCGCTCGCCGTCCTGTTGCCGGCGCTGATCGCCGCCTCCGTCCTGACCGCCTCCGCGGCCCCTCCGCCCGGCGCCTCCTCCCTCGCCCAGCTCCCGCCGGCCCCAGGCCCTTCCCGCCCCACGGGCAAGGCTCCGGCCGACTGGCTGGTCCGCGGGACCCCGGCCTCCCCCGGCGTCTACCGGTCCACGACTCCCGACACCCTGTCGCTGGAAAACGGTCTGGTCCGGCGAACCTTCAAAATCGCCCCGAACGCCGCCACCGTCGGCCTTGACCATCTCGTCACCGGCGAACCGATCCTCCGCGCCGTCGAACCGGAAGCCACCCTCACGCTCGATGGCCGCGCTTATGCCATCGGCGGGCTCTCCGGACAACCGGACCGCGGCTATCTGACCCCCGCCTGGATCCTTGCCCTCACCAACACCCCTTCGGCCTTCCAATTCACCGGATTCACCTCCGGCCAACCGGCCGCCCCTTTCTCCTGGAAACGCGTTCGCCACGCCGCCGACCTCTCCTGGCCCCCGAAGGGCGCCGCATTGACGCTGTCCTTCCAAGGCCCCGACGACACCACCCGGGGCATCGCCGTCCAGGTCCACTACGAGATCTACGAACAGCTTCCGGTGATCGGGAAATGGCTCACGCTCAGCAACGGCACCGACCGCGCGGTCCGGATCGACCAACTGGCCACCGAACGGCTCGCCGCCGTGGAGGCGGAATCTGCCGTCGACGAACGCCCGAGCATCGCCTGGCGCACCCCCGCCATCACGGTGCTGAGCGACTACATGTTCAAGGGCATGGACGCCGTGACCGGCAATCAGGTCGCCCGCTGGACCAACGACCCCGCCTTCACCACCCAGGTCAGCTACGAACTCAAGACGCCCTGCCTGCTGGTCTGCGAACCGCCCATCGGCCCCGGCGTCGTGCTCGCCCCCGGTCAGACCTTCACCTCGTTCCGGTCCTGGTTCGTTTATCACGACTCCTACGAACGCGAACGGCAGGGCCTCGCCATCCGCCGCACCCACCGCACCCTCTCCCCCTGGAGCACCGAGAATCCGCTCATGATGCATGTGCGGAACTCGGACTCCAAAGCCTTCCGCCTCGCCGTCGACCAGTGCGCCGAAGTCGGCTTCGAAATGCTGATCTACACCTTCGGCAGCGGGCTCAACGCTGAGTCCGAAAAGCCTGAGTACCTCGAGCGGATCCGCGCCGACGTCGATTACGCGAAGTCAAAAGGCCTCGAGGTCGGCGCCTATTCCCTGTTCAGCAGCCGGCGCATCGACGACGCCAACGACGTCATCAACCCGAAGACCGGCAAGACCGGTGGCGCCATCTTCGGCAACGCGCCCTGCTTCGGCAGCCCCTGGGGGACGAATTACTTCCGTCGGCTCACCAACTTCATCGCCCGCACCGGCCTCACCCTGCTCGAACACGACGGGCCGTACCCCGGCGACTTCTGCGCCTCCACCAACCACCCGGGCCACCAGGGCCTCGCCGATTCGCAATGGACGCAGTGGCGGACGAGTTACGAACTCTACTCCTGGTGCCGCGAGAACGGTGTCTATATCAACCAGCCCGATTACTACTTCTTCGCCGGCGGCAACAAAACCGCCATGGGCTATCGCGAAGTGAACTGGTCCCTGCCCCGCGCCCAGCAGCTGATCCACGCCCGCCAGAACATCTACGACGGCACCTGGACCAAACCCCAGACCGCCGGCTGGATGTTCGTTCCGCTCACCGAGTACCACGGCGGCGGACCCGCCGCGACCATCGAACCGCTCAAGGACCATCTCCCCGATTACGAAGGGCATCTGGCCAACAACCTCGGCGCCGGCGTCCAGGCCTGCTGGCGCGGACCGCGCCTCTACGATGCCGACGAAACCCGAACCCTCGTGAAACGCTGGGTCGACTGGTTCAAGAAGCACCGCGACATCCTCGAATCGGATATCATCCACGGACGCCGCGCCGACGGCCGGGACATCGATTATCTGGTTCACGTGAACCCGAACCTGCCCCGCCGCGCCCTGGCCATGATCCACAACCCGCTCGAGACCGCCGTGACCCGGGACGTGATCCTGCCGCTGTACTACACCGGCCTGCAGGGTTCCGCGAAAATCCGGGAACAGGACGGCCGGCCCAAACGCTACCGGCTCGATGCCCAGGGCCGCGCCGTTGTCCCCGTGACCATCCCCGCCGCGTCCCGCACCTGGCTGGTCGTCGAAGCGCCCTGAACCAAGGCGACCCTGCCCCCCGGTTCCACTGGCCTCGCCCCCGGGAGCGCGGCACGCTGATCGCGTGATTCGCGTTCCCGGCCCCGTCCTGGTCCTCGCCGCCTGCCTGGCTCTGCTCAGCGCAATCCGCTGCCAGGCCCAGCACTCCGACACCTCCCCGGCCTTTGCTCCCGCGGAAGCAGAGGCACGGAAGTTCCAACTCGCCCCCGGGCTGCATCTCGAAGTCTGGGCCGCCGAACCCCAGCTCGAAAACCCCGTCGCCTTCAGTCTCGTCCCAACCCCCGCCTCCCCGGGAATCCCACGCACCAACTCCCCCGTCACCGCCTACATCGCCGAAACCCACCGCTACGGGGTCAGCGTGCTCGACATCACCCAGAACACGCCCTGGCTGCTCAACGACCTGAGCTTCCGCAGCGTCGAGGACCGCTCCCGATTCCTGATCGACCAGTTCAGGACCAACGCCGCCACCCTGACCCGCGACTCCGAAATCGTCCGGCGCGTCGCAGATTCACGCGGTTCCGGCCGCGCGGATTCCTCCGAAGTTTTCGCCGCAGGCTTTGACTCGGTCGCCGACGGCACCGCCGCCGGGGTCCTCGCCCACGACGGACATCTCTGGTTCGCCAACATCCCGAACCTGTGGCGGCTCTCCACCGGTCCCTCCCCGACCCGGACCGTTCTCGCCTCGGGCTTCGGCGTGCACATCGGCGTCACCGGCCATGACCTCCACGGGCTCACCCTCGGGCCCGACGGCCGGATCTACATGAGCTTCGGCGACCGCGGCCTCAACGTCACCAATCGCGAAGGCGTCGTCATCGAAGTCCCCGACAGCGGCGGTGTGCTGCGATGCGAACCCGACGGCCGGGATCTCGAACTGTTCTGCCTCGGCCTGCGCAACCCGCAGGAACTGGCCTTCGACGACGCCGGCAATCTGTTTACCTCCGACAACGACACGGCCGGCGCCGACGATTGCCGGGTGCTGCATCTGGTCGAAGGCGCCGACTACGGCTGGCGCGCCAGTTACCAGCACATGAAGGGATTCGGTCCCTGGGTCCGCGAAGGACTCTGGCGCGGGGATCTCGACGGACAACTGCCCCCCGCAGGAACCGTCTCCCAGGGCCCGGCCGGACTCGCCTTCTATCCCGGGACCGGCTTCGGAAACCGGTTCGCGGGACGCTTCCTGCACTGCGATTTTCCCGGCGGCGTCTGGTCGTTCTCACTTCGCCCCTCCGGCGCCACCTTCCGGGTCGGCGAGAAACAGAAGATCCTCTGGAACTGCTGGCCCACCGACGTCGAGTTCGGCCCCGACAACGCCCTCTACGTGCTCGACTGGGTCGCCGGCTGGCCAATGCCCAAGCGGGGCCGGATCTACCGCATCACGCCCGACTCCGTCGCCGCCGGAGGTTCCGCGGTCCGGCCGGGAATCGATGCGGCGGTGGATCTGTCCGGCGGCATCTACGAGATCCTGCGCGACGGCCTGAAAACCCGAACCGATCAACAGCTGTTCGCACTTCTGGCCCACGAGGACTATCGGGCCCGGCTCGCCGCCCAGTTTGAACTCGCCCGGCGCGGTCGCACCCAACTCCGCCCTCTGGCCAGGCTCGTCGCCGACGCCACCGACGCCCGGATCCGGCGCCATGCGCTTTGGGCCATCGGCCAGATCCTCCGCGCGGAACCACCGGATCGTTCGTTCGCGGCCGGCGAGGAACTGGCGGCCGTGGACGACGCGGCGACCGACCTCGACGACGACACCCGGATCCAGGCGCTGCGGCTCCTGGGCGACTTCAGCGCCCTCAATCATCGCCGCGCCGTCGAGGAATCCCTGGGAAGTTCCGTCAACGGGCGCGTCCGGTTCGCCGCCCGGGTGGCCGCCGCAAAAATGAGTTCCTCCAAGCACCGGTCCGCACTCTCCGCCTCCCCGCAGCAACGGTTGCTCTGGCGACTGGCGAACGCCACCGGCACCACCGGTGCCGCCCAACGCGCCGGCGTACTCCAGCCCATCACCCCCAGCGACCCCGGATTCTTCGGCGCACTGGAAGCCCTGGGAACCGTCACCGGGGACGACGAACCCTTCGAACGCTTCGGCCTCGCCCTGGCCATGGCGCCACTGGCTCCAGGGAACATCCAGCAAACCCTCGAACAACGCAAAGCCGAGGCCCACCTCTTCCTCGGCGCACGCCGCGCCGGCCTGCTTGCTCTCCGGCGTGCCGCCGCCCCCGGGATCGCCTCCTTCCTCGACGACGGGGATCCCCGCCTCGCGTTGGAAGCCGCCCGCGCCATCCACGACGTCCCCATCCCCCAGGCCTACCCTGCCCTCGCCGCCCTGTTGGACTCCCCGACGATCCACGCCTGGGGCCGTAAGCATGCCTTCGAACTGCAAACACCAGGAGCACTTCAGCAGGCACCGGCCGTTCCCACCAACGCCGCCACGCTCCGTCCCGCCCGCGACCAGGTCCTGTTCCGCGCGCTCAACGCCCACTTCCGCCTCGGCCAGGCCACCAACGCCCTCGCTCTCGCCCAGTTCGCGGCTCAACCGACGCCTCCCGGATTCGAGGCCCAGGACTCCACCGAACTCCGGGCCGAAGCCCTGTTCCTCCTGGGCGCCTGGGAAGTCCTGCCCGCCGAACCTGGCCGTGTTCCGGTCTTCCCCACCGCCGACCCCAACCATGGCGCCGTCCCGACCGTGAACCCGGAGAACTGGCCCGGCTGGTTTGACCGCATTGTCGGGGTGTGGCGACCACTCCCGCCCCGTTCCTCCGACGCGGCCCGCGACGCGCTCGAACCACGGATCGAAGCGATGATTTCAGAAACCAACACCGCACTTGCCCTGGCCGCCACCGACACCGCGGTGCGACTCAAACTCGCCCGGGCCGGGGAAACCCTGCTCGCTCGGCTCAAGCATCCGCACACCGACGGACTGCTCCGTCGACGCGTTACCAGCGCTCTGGCGCAACTCGGTTCCCCCCGACTCGCCGAAGCCCTGCCCATAGCGCTTGCCGACCCCGACCCGGAACTTCAGGCCGCGGCACTTCCCTACCTCAATCGACTCGAAGGAGGCCAGGCCGTCCCGCTGCTCGCGGAGAAGCTTCGCACCGCCACCGCCACGACCACTCCCACGCCTGCCCACATCCGACTCGGCCAGGCCGCGCTCGCGGCGTTGGGAAGAATTGAATCACCGGAAGCCATTCCCCCGCTGCTGGAGGCACTCGACCGCCTGCTCGCCGGTCCCTTTCCGCCCGCGCTCGAACTCGATCTGCTCGAAGCGGCACGACGCAAGTCCGCCGAGGCCATCACCTCCCGGCTCGCCCGACGCGACGCCTCCCTCCCCACGGGCGACCCCCTGGCTTCCTGGCGCGAAACGCTCTTCGGCGGTGATGCCACACGCGGTCGAGCCGTCTTCCTCGAACGCCCCGAAGTGCAGTGCTCCCGCTGCCACAAGCTCGGCACCGAGGGCGGCATCGTCGGCCCCGCCCTCGATGGGATCGCCAAACAACGCGACCGCCGTTACCTGCTGGAATCCATCGTCCAACCCAACGCCCAGATCGCCCAGGGCTTCGACAACGTGCTGGTCACCCTCCGCGACGACCGCGAGTTCGCGGGTACGGTTCGTTCCGAAACCGACGACACCCTGGTGCTGGCAACCGTTGAGGCGGGTGAGGTGAAGCTTCCCAAAAACTCGATCGCGGACCGTCGTCGAGGCTTATCCGCCATGCCCGACGGCCTGGCGGCGCTGGTGTCACGGCGGGACCTGCGCGACCTGATTGAGTTCCTGGCCTCGCTGAAGAACTGACAGCTCACGCACCGCGTCGGAGCAGGGAGTAGGGAGAGGGGAGGCGGGAGCGGGAAGGAAGCGACGGCGACCTTTGACGGAAGCCGGGCCGTTACTTCTTCCCTGAACTGCTGCGAAGCAACTCCAGCATCCCGGGATCGTTCCAAATCCCGCGCTTGTCCTCCCGCGCGCGCTTTTCCGCCGCCAGCAGGAGGACCTGGTCGGTCAGGGGAAGGCTCTTGAGGGAGGGGTCGTGGACCACGGCCATGCCGGACTCGAGCAACGAAATCGCCACATTGGTGCCATTCAGATAGACGCCACCCACCCCGCCCGCCCGCGGAACCAGAAAGGTGTAGGCCACGCTCACTTCGTTCGAGCGTGCGATCGACTCCAGGTAGCGTCGGCTTTCCTCGTAGGCCTTCCAGGAAGGGCTGTGCCGTTGACGGTTGTACGGCGGGGCCACCACGCCCGCGATACGGAACTCCAACCGGTCCGATCGCTTCTCACCCACCGTCAAGGTGTCGCCCGAATTCACCCGCACCACCCGGGCGGTGTTCGTGCCCAGCACCTCGAGCCGTTCCAAATCCGCCCGCTCCAGCGTGTTCACCCAGTCCTGAGCCGGGGAAAGGAGATGGCGGTTGTCGTAGGCGAACCACAGCAACCCCGCGATCGCCACCGCGATCAGGGCCTTCACCGCATAATGGAGAAACCAGAACATGGCAGGTTCACCTTCCCGATCGTCCCGTGAACAACACCCGCAACCGCTCCTTGAATCCCAGCGGCGGCGGTGACGCCGACTCCGGAACGACGGCTCCAACGTTGGTTTGACCGACACCCGCAGAGGCCGGGGCCTCCGCACCCTCGGCAATCCCGGCTTCCAGCGACCCTTGAGCCCCTCCCAACGCCTCCGGCCCGCTCGGGTCGGCAGCCGGCATCTCCTGCCCAGCCCCAGCCAGGGCGCTCGGGGATGCCGCGGACGGAACCGCGCTCTGGAACAATTGAATCCGCTCATTCCGCTTCGGCGCCGGCGGCGCTGCGGCCTTGGGAACTGCCATCGGCAGCGGCGGCGGGGGCACCACCCGGGTCTGGCCCTGAATCAAAAGGTTCACCTCCGGTCGCAGATGCAGTTTGGGCTCGATGCCGCGATCCCGGAGAACCTTCCACGCCCGCAGGCAATTCGCCGCGTTGTCAAAGCGCCACACCTCCCGGGCAAACACCTTCTCCAGCCACGATCCCGACCGGGAATGGGTCAGCCCCAGCACGAACGCCCCAGGCAGATCCGGATTCCTCACGCCCTCCAGAAACGCGAAGAACAAGGCCGACCGACGCCAACGGCGCAACGCCAGCTTGTGCGCGAACTGCAATCCACGGTTCGTCATGTCGCCGGGATGGCCCGTCGTGAACGCACCCGTGAGCGGGTCCGACATCAACCGCCCAACCCACGGCGCCCAGACAATCGCATTCAGGATCCCGATCGCCACCGCCACCGCCAGGTAGCCGGCGTCCGTGGTCCCTTCCGTCTGCGGATCCGGCCCCGCCAGGCGCACGGCCTTGGCGAAAACCGAGAACAGCGCGAACCCAAACACAATGCGCAGGAGAGCCAGCATGG
>CAYZAE010000121.1:19816-21095 GCA_964476125.1 uncultured Verrucomicrobiota bacterium
CGTGATCGCCTCCTGCACCCCCGCATCCCGACGCAGGATCTCCAGGCAGGGCGTCCGCGTCCCGGCGGTGTTCGGTAGGAGCCGCTGGTTCACGATGGCATTCAGGTTCCGCGCCAGCAAGGCACTCACCCCGGCCTGCTCCCCCGCCGGATAAAACTCCCGCAACCGCGCAATGGACTGAGGCACCGAATCCGCATGCAGCGTGCTCACCACCAGATGCCCCGTCTCCGCCGCCTGCAAACACGCCCAGATGCTGTCCCGATCCCGCATCTCCCCCACGAAAATCACGTTTGGATCCTGCCGCATCGCGTTCCGGATGCCGTCGGCAAAACTCCCCGTATCAATGCCCACCTCCCGCTGCTCGAAATGACTGTTTCGATCCGCGAACACGTACTCGATCGGATCCTCCACCGTCACGATCCTCAGCGCCCGGGTCTCGTTGAGTTCCTGGATCAGCGCCCGGGCCGTCGTGCTCTTGCCCTGGCCCGTCGGCCCCGTCACCAGCAGCAACCCGCGCGGCTCGTCCACCAGCGCCCGCAGGGATTCCGGCAACTGAAGCGCCGCCAACCCCAGCCGCTGCTGCGGCACCACCCGGAAGGAAAATGACTGGCGTCCCCGTTGCTTGCTGAAATTCGCCCGGTACCGCACCTCCCTGAAATGAAACGCCGCGTCCACCTCCCGCTCCCGTAAAACGCGCCCCTGCAACTCCGGCGTGAACACATCCATGAACCAGGACGTCAACGTGACATCATCCGGCGCCGGCCAGAGTTCCTCCGGAACCGTCTCCAGCCTCCCCTCCACCCGGATCACGAACGCATGACCCGCCCGCCCATGAAGATCCGACGCCCCGCGCTCCAGCGCCCAGGCCACCAATCGCCCCAGCGGTTTGTCATCACGCACGTGTTCCATCGGGATTGATGAGGAGACTACGTCCGTAGGCTGCTTCTGGCAAGCCGGGCGCCCGGAGGGCGCGGTTGGAGTGGGTCGTAGGTCGAAGGTCGTGCGTCGTCCCGAAACTCATCTTCCCCAGACGCCAGACGCCAGACCCTGGCCCCCCGAATCGTGGGTCGTAAGTCGAAGGTCGTGCGTCGCCCCGAAACTCATCCTCCCCAGACGCCAGACGCCAGACCCCCGAATCGTGGGTCGTAGGTCGAAGGTCGTGTGTCGTCCCGAAACTCATCTTCCCCAGACGCCAGACCCTAGACCCCCGAATCGTGGGTCGTGAGTCGAAGGTCGTGCGTCGCCCCGAAACTCATCTTCCCCAGACGCCAGACGCCAG
>CAYZAE010000122.1:0-20728 GCA_964476125.1 uncultured Verrucomicrobiota bacterium
CGCCAGAGGGCTGGCGCACTCCACAAGACCGCCGCCCCGCGGCGAGGCAACCACCGAAGGCCTGGCGCACGCCTCGGCGTGGTCATCTACAGCGAAACCGCCCGCAGACTGGGGCTGGCCGCGACCACCGGTGGATTCCTCCCGCGCAACCATCCCGAGTTCGCCCAACGAGCCACCCTCCTTCGCGCCCGAGACGTTGAGGCGCAGTAAAACGACGGAGGAACCGTCCGAGACAACGCGAGGTGCAAGCAGAGTCCGCGGAATGCTCGCGGTGGAATCTTCGTAACGGAACAGGATTTTCCGTTTAGTGCTCAGTGGTGGCTTCCATCAGCCACCGCACCTAACCGATCCACCTCAACGTCCCAGTCCCTGAAACCTCCCATGAACCACCGACCGAATAGCCCCCCATTCAAGTTCCTCCTGACCGTCCTTGTCGCAACCTTGAGCGGGTGCGCGTCTTTCGCCGACGCCATTTTCGTGGGCGACAAACGATCGATCCTGGCTGAGGTCATATCGTCGGGTGGTGGGGACAGTCAGACCAAAACGGCTTCTCCGATCTACGCGGATTTCAACGATACTGCAAAAGCCAGTGTGCAGGCGGGTGGCGAGACCAGTGAAACCCGGGACGACGCGGGCGCCACCGCGACGGCCTCGCAGACATCCAGTCTGGGCGGCAGTCTGTTGAGGTACCAGAGTACGGCTTCGGCGGGTGCGGGGGCTGAGGACCTCGCCTATTCCGGCTTTACCGTCGTTTCCGAGTTCGATGTTCTGTTCACGCTCTCCTCGAGCCATGCGTACCAGTTGTCCGGTTCGGGGGTCTTCAACGGTGACGATCTGGCACAAAGCATGTCCATCGTGCTGAGCAGGGTCGAAACCGGGGGCGTGGAGGTCCCGATCCACCGTGCGTATGAAGAATGGAACCTGTCGGTGGCTGAATCCGGCCTGCTGACAGCAGGCACCTATCGTTTGTTGGGAGGGTTCTCCTTTGGTGGCCCTCACCCTACGGGAGGAAGCATGGATTTGGGTTTCTCTCTCCAACTGACAGACCGGAGCATCCCGGCCGTTCCCGAAAACACAGCCAGCGCCCTCATGCTTGCCCTGGGCGTCCTGGTGGTCGCGGGTTTCAATCGGACGACGCCATCGAGAACCGACTCCTCAGCCCTCGGAATTCTCTGAGGATGCCGAATGTCGTGACTTGATCCCATGGACCCCACGGTGCGGCTTCAGTCCAGGGGGGGACCAGGTCAGGCGAAGCGAAGACGCGACCAAACCGCGACCTTCGTGCATCCTGCGCCCATGACCACTCCCTGGATCCCCCTGTTCGCCAACCCCGTGCCTTCCATCATCCGGCTCGGACAGGTGATCCTGCTGTACCTGTTCGTCGCCGGAGTTTCCGCAGGCACCCCTCCGTCCGCATGGTTCAGCGGTGCGTTGGTCGGCATGGAAGTCGGACCCACGGGCGCGCAGTTCGCCGGCGGCAGGCACGCGTCCGACTACGCGAAGAACTTTGACGGAGCGGAGATTGTCCGCCGCTGCGCCGCCGCCCACGCCGAGTACCTCGTGCTCTGGGTGCGGGACGGCGACTTCACCTTTCACAATTCAAAGCTGGTTCCCAAACCCGTGGGCTTCGGCGACCGCGATGTGCTGCGCGAGGCGGTCGAGGAAGGCCGCCGGGTCAACCTGCCGATCATCGCCTACTGCCAACTTCAGTACCCGGCCCACGAACTGCGCCAGCACCCGGAATGGAAAGCCCGCCAGGCCGACGGCAAACCCATCGATTCCCTCGTCTGCTTCAACACGGCCTACACCAACGTGGTCAAGGAGCTGCTGTCCGAGATGATGATCTATGGAATCGCCGGGTTTCACCTCGACATGGTGGATCAGGGGTTCGGTCCACCGCACGGCTGCTGGTGCGACACCTGCCGGAAGCTTTTCCAGGCCGAGTACGGACGTCCGATGCCCAGGGGCGTGAACTGGGAGGACGAGGACTGGGATCGCATGCTGCGGTTCCGCTGCGCCACGAGCGACCGGTTTGAGAAGTCGCTCACCGAGCACGTGCGATCGCTGAATCCGCGCGCCACCGTCGATTTCAACTACCACGGCAACCCGCCGTTCTCCTGGGAGATCGGCCAGACACCCGTCGTGCATGCGGGCAACGGCGATTTCGTGACGGGCGAAGCCGGCCTCTGGGCCTTTGGCGCACTGTCGGCCAGCTTCAACGCCGAGTGGTACCGGGCCGCCACGCCGGGAAAACCCTTCCAGGTCGCCGTCCAGCGTGGCGTGCGCATGTACCACGACCAGACCACGCGCCCGCTGAACGACATGCGCTGGGAAATGTTCACCCTGCTCGCCCACGGCGCGTTCGTGACCATGATCGACAAGACCGCCTACGACGGCTGGCTCGATCCCGTGGCCTACGATCGCATCGGCGCACTGCTGGGCGAGGCGCGCGGCAAGCGGGCGCAGTTCGGACATGCCCCGGTGCGCGACGTCGGCATCTACTTCAGCTCCCGCTCCCGCGATTGGGTCGGCCGCGACAAACCCGCGACGTGGTTCCAAAGCGTCCAGGGCGCCCACAAGGCGTGCGTCTACGAGCACCTGGGCTTCGGCTTTCTGTTCGATGAAAACGTCAGCCTCGAGGGTCTGAAACAATTCCCGGTCGTCTGCCTGCCCAACACCGGCATTCTCTCGGACCGCGAAGTGGCCCTGTTCCGGCGCTACGTCGAGGACGGCGGCACGTTGCTGATCACCGGCCAAAGCGGACAGTTCGATCGCATGGGCAAACCAATGGCGGCCTCCACGCTGCAGGATCTGATCGGCGCAAAGATCAAGGGACGCCGGGAGGACGCGGATTCCTGGATGCGTTTCGGATCAGCTCCCGAAGGAATGGCAGCGCTGACCACCGGATTGCGCACCGATTGGCCGTTCCTCGTCCGTGGGCCGGCGACCATTTACGAACCCACCACGGCCACGCCGGTCGGCGAATTGCTGGACTCCCATCGCGCCGCGCTCGCCAACCCAACGGGCTACAACAACGACTGGCCCCTCAGCGCCCGAAACGTCGTCGGCCCCGCCGTGCTGCTCCATTCGGTGGGCAAAGGACGGGTGCTGACCTTCGCGGGCTCGCCCGAAACCGCCACCGCGGGCGAGCATCACATCGTCGAGACCCGAAAACTCTTCGCCAACGCCGTGCGCTTCCTGAATCCGACCCCGCGCATCCGCATCACGGCGCCTGCCAACGTCGAAGCCGTGGTGACCGACGATCCGGCCACGCGAACGCTGCGCGTCCACTTGATCGCCTACAACGCCACGCCCCAAACCACACCCGTGAAGGAACGTCCCTACGTCCTGCCCGGGCTGATCGAGGACGCACCGATGTACCGCGCCACCCTCGAGCTGCAGGATGGCCTGAAGGGTGTGAAATCCCTGAATCGGACCACCCAACTCAGGAAACGGAGCAACCGGGTCGAAGTGATTGTCGCGGACATCCACGAAACCCTCCAGTGCCGCTACTGATCTGATGGGATCGAATCGGATCTGATGGGATGTCCTGCGCGCGTAAGGAACCGACCTCTCCACGCTCCCGCCCGAGGAGGGCGTTCACCAGGTTCCGGCGACCGGATCCCAGCGAGCCATGCGGCGTTGGATTTCCTCCGGGGAGACGTCCTCGACATGGGTGCAGATCGCCCACCGGTAGCCGAACGGGTCGCGCACCATCGCGCTGCGTTCGCCCCAGGGATACGTCGTGGGGGGCCGAAGGATCTCGGCTCCTGCGCGCTCGGCCTGCCGGGTGAGCGCATCGCAGTCGGGCACGTACAGATTGAGACTGAGGGGACAGCCGCCCACTGTTTGCGGACTCAGGGCTCCCCAACTCGGAGTTTCGTCGCAGAACATGACGATCGAATCCCCGATCTGGAATTCCCCATGCATGATTCCGCCCTCGCCATCCGGCATCTGGAATCGTTCCACCGCGTCGAAGGCGGCCTTGTAAAACTCAAGCGCCTTGGCGGCACCCTTGAGGTTCAGCGAGGGAGTCAACGTGTGGTAGCCCTCAGGCACTCCTGGAATGTTTGCCATACCCCAAGTAGATCAGGCCAAAGCCGTCGGGAAAGTTCCAAGAAGGTGCCGGGGTGTTTCAATAGGGGAACAATTGCATTGGCTCGGTGCTCTCTGTGCCCTCTGGGGTGAACCTCCCGCATCCGCGATCCGTTCCCTAGAGCCCATTGGAACACTCGGAATGGGCGAATTGCGAATCCCCCCGCCTTTCGCTGAGATGGGGCCGTCCATGATTGTCCCCGACCATTGGGCCGAGGCCCGTTGCCAGCATCGCGCACCGGGCAAACAAATCACGGTACGCCGGTTCGGCTGGTCCGTGACCAGCGCCGAAGATGCCCAGCGGATGGCCGGGGAACGGGCGGCCGAGGCCCTGCGCCGGAGATGGACAACTCGCTCCTCGCCGTGATCGAACTCCACGATCGCGAATCGAAAGCCCTGTCCTCTCAGCTGCCCATCGCCTGAGAATCGAACATCGCATGAATCCCGAACCCGCAGGTCGTCCGGAACCAGGCCCCGGCCATTTCCGCACCACCCACTGGTCCGCGGTCCTGCTCGCGGGCCGCGACTCCCAGGCCGGGGCCCGCGAGGCCCTGGAGGATCTCTGTCGCAGCTATTGGTATCCCCTTTACGCCTTCGCCCGCCGCAAGGGCGCTTCCCACGAGAACGCCCAGGACCTCGTGCAGGGCTTCTTCGGTCAACTCCTGGCTCGCGGCGACCTGGCGGGCGTGAACCCGGACAAGGGCCGGTTCCGCACCTTTCTCCTGACCTCCTTCTCCCATTTCCAGGCGAACGAATGGCACAAGGTGCGGGCACAAAAGCGCGGCGGTCAGGCCGAGATTCTTTCCCTCGACGCCGACCCGGACAGCCGTTACCTGGCGGAATCGGCCTCGGCGGTGCCCGACCCGGAATCGCTCTACGATCGGGCGTTGGCCCGGCAGGTCCTCGGGAGCGTGCTCTCCCGGCTGCGACAGGAAACCGTACGGGAAGGGGGCACCGACCGGTTCGACGTGCTGAAGATCTATTTGCTGGGTGAGAAGGGCGGCCCGTCCTACGCCGAACTCGCGACCCGCTTCGGCACCACCGAGATCGCGATCAAGTCCGCCGTGCACCGACTCCGCCAGCGTCTCAAGACGCTGTTCCGTGAGGAGATCGCCCGCACAGTGGCGTCCGAAGCGGAGATCGATGACGAACTCCGGCACCTAATCCGGATCATGGCGTCGTAACGGACCGTCGGGAAGGATGCGCCTCCACGCAACCTCCGCCTCTGAATCCTTCTCACCCAATCGGTCATGACGCCACCGCACCCTCAAGAATCCCCGCTCTGCCCGGCCTGCGGCGCCTCGTTGCCGGCGGGGACCGCTGAAGGTCTGTGCCCGCGGTGCGTCTTCCGGGCGCTCGAGGACGAGGTGAATTCACCGCCGCCGGACCTTCAGCCCGGCGCCGGACAGACCCTCGGGGACTATGACCTGGTGGAACTGCTGGCCCGCGGTGGAATGGGTCTCGTCTACCGCGCACGCCAGCGCAGCCTCCGACGCTGGGTCGCCGTCAAAGTCATCTCCGGCGGAGCTCTTGCCGCGCCTGATTTCGTGCGCCGGTTCCGCACCGAAGCCGAGACCGCGGCCACGCTGGATCACCCGAACATCGTGCCCATCTACGAAGTCGGGGAGGTCGACGGCCAACCCTACTTCAGCATGCGCCTGCTCGAGGGCGGGACCCTCGTGGATCGCGCCCACGGATCGGCACTCGCGCCGACGGAAGCCGCCCGGGTGATGATCCGGGTCGCGCGTGCCGCTCATTACGCCCACCAGCGCGGCGTTCTGCACCGCGACATCAAGCCCAACAACATCCTGCTCGATACCGCGGGCGAACCGTTCCTCACCGATTTCGGCATCGCGAAACTCGTCGCCCACGAAAGCACCCTCACCCACACCCACGCGGTTCTCGGCACACCGGCGTACATGTCCCCGGAGCAGGCCCGCGGCGAATCCCGATCCCTGACCACCGCCGCCGATGTCTACGGGCTCGGAGCAGTCCTCTACGAACTCCTCACCGGCCAGCCTCCCTTCGCGGGTGGCATCGCCCTCGAAACCGTCCGGCAGGTCCTCGAACGCGAACCGCGGCGCCCCTCGGAACTCCAGCCCGCCGTCGATCGCGACCTTGAGACCATCTGCCTCAAGTGCCTTGAGAAGGAACCTCACCGCCGCTACGGATCCGCCGAAGCCCTGGCC
Organism: uncultured Verrucomicrobiota bacterium; assembly: GCA_964476125.1. GTDB lineage: Bacteria > Verrucomicrobiota > Verrucomicrobiia > Limisphaerales > CAIMTB01 > CAIMTB01. The sequence goes on from CAYZAE010000122.1 coordinate 6,285, forward strand.
GAGGACCTCGAACGCTGGCTGCTGCGCGAACCCATTCTCGCACGCCCCATCACCTCCGGGGAACGCCTCGCGAAGTGGGTCCGCCGTCGCCCCGCCATCGCCGCCCTGTCAGCCATCACCAGCCTCGCCACCCTCACGCTGCTCGCCGTCTCCCTGGTCTTCACCCTCCGCCTGGGCAAGGCCCGCCGGGAGATCCAGATTGAGAGTGAGAAAAATCGCCAGGGGGCCGTCCGGCTTCTCGTTGCGGAGGCCTCCCGCGCGGTGGAGGACGGCGATTACTTCGACGCCCTCCTGCCCCTGGTGGAGGCGCTTCGCGACGACCTCGGGCATCCCGTCGACGAAAACCTCCAACGGCGCCGCATTGGTTCACTTCTGCGTCACAGCCCGCGCCTGCGCCAGCTGTGGGTCCATGGGGCGGGCATCCATCACGTGGCCCTGTCGCCCGACGGCCGGCGCATCGCTTCGGCTTCCGCCGACGGAACCGCTGCGCAATGGTCCCTCGATTCCGGGGAACGCATCGGCGACCTGCTGCGACATACGAGTCGGGTTTATCAGGTAACCTTCAGTCCCACCGGCGACCTTCTCGCCACGCAGGAAGAATCCGGGCACACCCGGCTCTGGGACTCGGCCTCCGGTCGATCCCGGCCTCTCTCCCTGCCACACCGCTCCGCGCCCTATGAGCCGATTGTCTTCACCCCGGACTCCGCCTGGATCGCCGTGCCCGGCCCGGACGCCATTGTCGCCGCCCCCCTGACGGATCCATCCCCAAGCCCCATCCTCCTTCCGGACACCGGTCCGGCCAACGCGCTGGCCTTCGACTCCGCCGGCCAGCGCCTGCTCTGTGGAATGCGCGACGGCCGTGTGCAGCTCCGGCGGCTGCCCGATTTCCGCCCCGACGGCCCGGTCCTGTCCCACACCCAGGCGGTGCGGGCCGCCCTGTTCGTCTCCGGGGAACAGCGAGTCTTCACGGTGACCGAGGATCGCCAGATCCGGCTGTGGGACCTTTCGAACGGGCATCTCCTCCGATCGGCGGTTGCCCATCGCGGCGACATCATGGCCTGGGCCCTGGATCCGCGGAACCCCCAGTGCGCCACGGCGGGCTTCGACAACGTCGCCCGGGTCTGGAACCTCGAGGAATCGTCCGCGGCTCTCCTGACCTTGCCGCATCCCGCTGCCGTGCTTGCGATGCGCTATTCCCCGCGCGGCGAGGTGCTGGTGACCGGTTGTCAGGATGGTCGGGCCCGGCGTTGGAAGTCCGACAGCGGCCAGTTCATGGCTCCCTCCTTTCCTCACGCGGGCATGGTGACCGCGGTGGTCCCCGAACCCCGGGAGGACAGGTTGATCACCGCCAGTTCCCTGGGTGACGTGCGCCAGTGGGAATTCGTCCCACGCCAGGGTGCGCGGGCGACACACTCCCTTTCGTCGCTGACCGTGTTCGCCAGCTACCTGCCCCACCGGCCCGAAGCCCTGGTGGTCGGCCAGGACGGCGGCGTGCACCGGTGGGCTCCGTCTCCCGACAACCTCGTGACCTGGTCCCTCCAACTTCCGGGTCCCGTCTCGGCCGCGGGTTTGAGCGCGGACGGACGGTGGCTGGCCGTGGGCGGGGAGGACGGTCGGATTCACCTGGTCGCACCCGAAGGGACGGCGCCACCGCGAACTCTGAAAGCCCATGCCTCCGAGGTTCTCGCCCTTCATTTCTCGCCCGATGGCCGCTTCCTGCTCAGCGCGGGGGCGGATCACACGGCGGCGGTCTGGGAACGGGAAACCGGTCGGCAACTCGGCCCGCGCCTGACTCAGGGATTCGAGATTCTGTGGGCGGAGTTCAGCCCGGACGGACACCGCATCGCCACCTGTGGCATGGGGGGCGAGGGCCATTTATGGAACTTCACGGAACAAGGCGCCACACGGCTGGCCACCCTGCCCCGCCAACGCTTCGCCGTCGCGCAGATGCGCTTCGCGCCGGACGGCCGGTCCCTCGTGGCGGCGCCGTGGGACCATTCCAGCGACGCGCAATCTGCCCTGCTCTGGAGCTCCCCCGAGGCCATGGGCCAAAACCGGATCCAGCCGCTCCCCCATCGCGATGGCGTGCGCTGCGTCGCCTTCAGTCCGAACGGGCAATTCGTGGCCACCGGGGGTGAGGACAACCTCGCCCGGGTCTGGCTCGCCGCGAACGGGGAGGCCCGGACTCCCTTCCTGCTTCATCGCGCTTACGTGACCTGCCTGGCCTTCAGTCCTGACAGCCGGATGCTCGCCACGGCCAGTCTCGACGGCACCGCGCGGGTCTGGGACACCCGGGATGGTCATCCCCTTACCCCGCCCCTGCGCCACGGAGGGCCCGTGATGACCATCGCCTTCCCCCCCGATTCCTCCGCACTGCTCACCGCCGCAGCCGACCAGACACTCCGGGAGTGGGATCTGAGTCCCTCGACCTGGCCCTGGGAGGATCTCGCCGAGCTGGCCGAAGTCCTGACCAGCCGCCGACTCGCCCGGGCCGGAGACCGGGCGGCCCTGTCCCTGCCCGAAATGCGTGCGCATTGGGAAAAACTGCGGGTGAAGCATCCCGAATACTTTTTTTCACCGTAACTGCGCGCCCTACCGAAAGACTTGGGATGCGCCCCCTGCAACGCCTTCGCCCAATCCGCCAGCCAGATCACCGGCGTGCTGTCTGATGTCAACTTTTCCCCCAACGTCGCGCGACTCGACGCCGATGCCCAGGTGGTTCAAACGCATCCAGGACGATTCCGAGGCTGGGAAGGAATGCTGTTTCACGCCGTCGCTGCTGGAGAGTCTCCGGTTTACGACGCCACGTCATGGTGGCTAACTCGGCGCGATGGCTGCATCAACCCGGCCCGATGTTGCGAGGAATGGCACCCGGAACCGATCTCGTGAATCGACCGGCGCTTTGCCCGGACGCCTCATCGTAAGCCTGCGTCTTCTCATCCTCCTGATGACCCTGGGCCTGCCATTCGCCGATGCGCGTGGCGCCACCGGACCGGTGGAGGTCATTCCCATCACGCAGTTCAAGACGCCGTACTTTTTCTACACCGAGGACGGCACCGGCATCGCCTGCGGCGCTTACCTCCAGGGTTCATTCCCGGTGTACAAGAACTACACCAACCTCTCGTCCTACACGCTCAACATCACCGGCCTCAACGGCTGGTCCGGCATCCGGGGCTGGGACGAGAGAAACCCGGGAGTCGGGGGAAAGTTCGTGTTCACGGCCACGTTCACCGGCGGCACCGGGCCGGCATCGGGCAACCACGATTGCGGCAAGTACATGAACGCCTGGGCCAACCTGCCGCCCTGGACCGCCACCGTCACTCGGCTGCCGCCCAGAGCCTCGTTCACAATGAGCCCCGTGCCCGGCAGCCCTGGCACCTTCAAGTTCCAATCCACTTCCACCCACCCCGCGGAAGATCCGTTGACCGAAGCCTGGAGGTTCGGCGACGGCTCCACCGGAGCCGGAACGGTGGAGATCCATCAGTTCACCAAACCGGGCTCCTACAACGTCCGACTCGTCGTCACGGCTCCTGACGGTCAGAACAGCACCAGCGACCGGAGCGTCATTGTCCGGGCACCGGCCCCCGTCAGCAGCATCAGCCTGCAGAGCAAGCACAAGGGCAACCGCATCGAGTTGGAAGAGGAGTTTGGCCTGCGTGTCACGGTCGCGGCGACCGAGGACGGCGCCGGACCGCTGAGCGCTCTCGCCTTCGTCACCAACGCGATCACCCTCCCCGATCTCTTCACCGTGCTCCAGGCCCCGAGCTCCTTCGAAATCGGAACCCTCGAACCCGGCCAGCGGCGCGAATTCAACTGGCGCCTGCGTGCGAACAAGGTCGGCCAATTTGGCATCACCTCCTCACCCGTGACGGGCAGGGATGCCTCCAACCGCGGAGTCTCCGGCGCGGGTGCCGGACTACGCGGCCAGGTCACCGCCCTCATCGTCGGCGTGCACCAACAACCGCGCAACGTGGCGGTCGGTGGCGACAACAACGCCGACGGGAAGACCAACGACCTCGATCGGCTCGTGGAAGTCGTCGTGGCCATCACCAATGTCTCCAAACAGGTCGTCACCGAGGTCCAGGCAGTCATTCCCTCCGATCCCATTCAACTCACCAGCCTCGCCGAGGACCTCAACATCTGGCTGACCCCGATCAGAATTCCACCGGGCACCTTCGGCACCATCCAACCCGGCGCGGCCAATGCCGTGCGGATGACCAACGTCTACGAAGCCACCGACCGCACCTACGCCGAGGCCTCGATCATCCTTCAGGGAAAGGTGGGTAACACCGGGGTTCAGGCAGCCGGCGAAGGGATCGTCGATGTGGGCGGCGAAACGTTGCTGGAAGCGAGGTTCGACATCGAGGACCGCCCCTATCGGGCCGGCCAGGTGGTCCGGGTCTTCGGTTCCTTGAAGAATGTGTCGCGATTCAAGGCCCGTGACGGCTCGGTTCTCAGCGAAGGCAGGACCCTGGGGGTCATTGTCTTCCCCACCATCGAAGGCAATGGCGCCCTGGGATACGCGTTCGAGAAGGGCAGCGGCGGCCGCACCCCGGATGGACCCACGACGTTCCTCCTGGAGCCCGACCAGACCCTGGAAATCGAGGCCATCGTCCCCACGGCGGAGATCGCCACGAACACCACCACCCGCGTGAATTATTCGGTCGCAGGCTATGTCCACGGCGAGGACCCCAAACCACGCCGCCTGCGCCCCAGTGAAATCGAGTTGGTCGAGAAACCTTCCGAAGGATGGTCCGCCAACCACGAAGTGAAACTTGCCGGGGTTCCCGTTGTGACGGATCCCTGGCTGGTCTGCCCCACGGAGCTTTCCTTCGGTGGGTTCGTCTCCTGCCGATTCACCGAGGGTCTCGGCAATCTCGGCGGAAGCCTGGCAGACCTGACCATGCTGGCGGGCTCCGGCCTCCGCGAGATCGGGGTGGGCGCCTACCGCCTCGTGGGCTGGAAACTCTGGGCGGTGGAGGAGGCGTTGAAGGGACTCAAGGATCCCGCTGCACGCGCGCGCCTGGCCCAGGAGGTCACCCTCGACCTCCTGGCACTCAAGTCGGTCGGCGTCGAGTCGCTGCAAGCCGTGGAGATCGGGGTGGAATCCATTGGGCCCGCCATCGAACGGGCCATCATCAACACCGGGCGAACCCTGGAATCCGGCGACCTGAAGCTCATCGCCGGCGGCATTGCCCGGATCACGGGAGAAAACATTGACCTTCCCCTCGAAGGCCTCATCGCCGCCCGATCCATGCGCAAGGCCATGCTCATCCGCGAGGGCACGGAGGATGCCGCCACGAAGGCGCTGAAGGAATCCCTGCAGCGCCAGACCGATGAACTTGGTGGCACGGTCGACGCGTTCGCCGCCCGCAATAACATCGAGGACCTGCCCACCAGCGACGTGCTTCCGATCGGTGTGAATGTGGTCAACAACCCGCGGGTCTACCAGGACGCTTACGGGGTCCTGAAGGAGGAGCTGGACGCCTTTCTCAAACTCGCCAAGGAGGAAGGTGTCATCATCGCGTTCCGCTCCCGCTCACCCCTGGCCGCGCAACTCATGCAGGCGGGCACTCATCTGCTCAAACCCCACGGCGTGGGCATCAAGACGGTGAGCGAACTCGACGTCAAATTCCTGGGCTACCCGTCCCAATTCCAGGCCGAGTGCGTGCTGGTGTCGCCGCCCATCCCCTGGATGGACCCGCGCAACCCCGGGTACCAGCAAGCCATCAACGCCTTCCTGGACCGATTCCCGGATCTGAAGGGCAGCGACGACGCCTCGCGCCACCTGCGGGCGCAGGTGGAGGAGCGGCTCAAATTCCAACTCGCGGAATGGCCGAAACAGATCGGCAACTTCAAGAAGTACAAGAATGAGGGAATCGACATCGATTTCAGGATCGACAAGCAGAAGCTGAAGCTCGGCCTGGCTGATGTACGCAACGGCCAGCCAAAGCGGGCGGCGCAGCTCGAGTACCACGAGTTCACCGATCCCTACACGGGCGGAAAGCGCAGGGCGTACCGCCTGCTCATGGAGGACGGTCCCGGCAGCAGGAAGTTCAAGCCGATTACCGGGGACATCGACCTCATCGCCATTCTCACGCCGGACGGCAAACTGCCGCCCCTGCTCCAGCGTATCCGCCTCTACAAAAAGCTCCGGGCGATGGGCGCCCAGCACGGCGAATCGTTCTCCTTCTTCATGAAGGATCTTCGGGCCAAGTTCCTGCGCTGCTGTTCACCCACATCCCGTGGCGGTGATGGCGAGCGCATGCTGGCGGTCACGCCCCACGACCAGGTGCTGACCACCCAGTTCGTCGACAACCTCTCCCTCATCGAGGGAGGCGCCAACAACGCCCTCAAAGTGGGCAATGACGAGTTCGCCTTCCTCGCCGGAACCCTGTTCGAACGGGAAAGCGCCATCCGGGCGGCGTCCGAGGAACTCCCCGGCCTCATCCACAACCAGCTCATCCCGCTGGTGAGCGCCTCGGCGCTCGCCCGCATGGTGGACGAACTGACCGCCACCGTGGACCGCCGGGTCGGTCCACCGGTTCGCATGGGCCCGGATGGAAGCCCCGAAGTGTACGAGGAAAGCGCCGCTCCCTCAGGTTCCCCGGCCCTCGCCGCCAGTGGCGCATGGGGCTCCTCCCGTCCAGGCCGCGTCGGCTTGATGGCGGAGGATCCCATCAACCAATCCCTCAACGGGGACCTGAACGCCCTGGCCGCCGCCGGGTGGTCGCCAGAACCCATCGTACGCGCACCGGGAGCGGCGGGCGGCCAGTGGCGATCGGCCACGCTCGCCGAAATCAAGGGCGGGATCTCGGGACAAGGCCTTCGAATCGCCCCGTTCACCTACTTGGCCAGCGACACGCCGGTGGGTTCGACGGTTCTGCCCGCCTTGACGCGGGCGGAGATGGATCTGCCGGGCGGCAGCCAGTTCTTCGCGGCGGGCGACCGGGTGGTGATCGACCCGGGTGGCCCGCGCGAGCAGTTCGCCATCCTGGTGACCGTGCAGCCCTTCACACTCGATCGACCGCTGAACGCATCGCAGGAGATGGGCACCACCGTGCTGTTCCTCTCCGGCGTGGCGGACAGCGAAAAGACCCCAGGCGCGCTGCCCAGCCCGGGCAATCTGGTGGTTTGGCTGCGATCCGACGCAGGCGTGGAACTGACCGGCACCAACGTCACCACCTGGCACGATCAGTCGCCCAATCGGTTCGTCTTCAGGCCTCCGACCGAAGCCCAGGGTCCAAGCTGGCTGCCCAACGCGGTCAACGGTCAGCCCGCACTCAACTTCGGCACGGCCGCACGCGAACAACTCCACGCCAATCTCCAGCGCACACTCACCAACGCCACGATCTTCAGCGTCTGCCGCTTCCTCGCCACGGGGAGCGCGAGATACGTGTACGCCTTTGGAACCCGCAATTCCTCCGGCCTCATGATGACCCTCGCGCGACGCAGCAACGACGGAGCCTACCACTTCGATGGAGCGGCGGAGAAAACCGCCGACAACACCCTCGGAGGCACGAACTGGATGGTGTTCACCCAGGTCTACGGGGAACAGAACCCCGCCCACCACCGACTCGCCCGCAATTCCGAAACACTCCTGCGCACCTACACCTCCAATCAACGACCCTACTCCGCCGTGGCCACCAATGTGGTCCTCGGCAACTACGTAACCGGCAACAGCCACCTCGGCGGAGACCTGCTGGAATGGATCGTCTACGACCGCTGCCTGTCGCCGGAGGAATGCCTCGAGGTGGAAACCTACCTGGCCGGGAGGGCAAACCTCGGTTCGCTGCTCACACCGGGCAGTCTCGGTCTCGCCCATGCACAGGCCATGACCATCCCGGCCCAAGTCGGTCCCGCTCCCACGTGGACCCTCAACCTCGCGGACCGGACCGTCACCGTCACCAACCGGTCGGATCCCGGCCTGCTCATCGTTCCGGAAACCGCCGGATACCCGGAGGTTCGCGCCCGCATCCGCGGGAACGGGACCTCCGGGTTCATTGGCTTCGTCGTGGCCTATCAGGACGCCGGGAGTTTTGTGCTTTTCGATTGGAACCTGGCGGCCACCAACCACCCCGTGTACGGCCTCGCTCCGCGGGGCATGCGCCTCCGCCAATTCCACCTTCCTCAGGGCGTGTCCCCCAGCGGGGCCGATCTCTGGTCCGGAACCGACCCGCTGCGGGTAAGGACCTTCGGCACCAACGCCGTGCCGTGGGTTTCCGGGGAGACTTACGATCTCGTGATCCGATCGCTCACCGACCGAATGGAGGTCGAGGTCCGGCGGGGAACCAATGTAGTCCAGGCCTGGTCGGTGCCAGGGCTCGCGAATCTCGTCGGCAACGCCGGCTTCTACACGCTGAACACCGCCGGATTCCATGGGGGCCACATCACGTTGCCGGGAAGCCTGCCCATCATCACCGACATCACGGCCCTCCCTGACGGCACCACCGAGGTGATGTGGCAACACGGTTCACCGCCGTTCGCGCTGGAGTTGCGTGATGCCCTCGGATCCGGCACTTGGATCGAGGCCACGCCCCCGACGATGAATCTGAAAGCCCGGTTGATGCTGCCGCCCGCCCCGGGTTTCCTGCGGGTACGGGCTCTCTCCGCCACCCCGCCGTAAATACGCGGCACACCAACAGCTGGATCACCACGCTGCTTTACCTGACTCCGCGTGCGGCCGACGAGATGCCGGATGACCTGGGTGAGTTGCTGTGCCGCTCCACGGCATCGAACCGCCACGAGGCCCAAGGCTCGTTTCGATCGAAGCCCGGAAAGAGAACAGTCAGCTGCACCTTGTCGTGCGCAAGAACTCCCCCCGCCAGTGATGGGTTGGGAGCCGAATCCGGGTCAGAAGCAAGAAAGCCAAGACCAGCCGCGGGTCGTGCAACGGCGCGCTCTGCTGCTTGAGAAGTAAACCAGTCTTCATCAAAGAAAGGAGAAGCACAGCCGGAGTGCAGGGCACTCCGGCTGCGGATATGCGATCAGGGATTGGTGACGACGCGCCACCGGAAGAATCCCGAGGGGCCGCTGATGGGCCATTTGACCTCAGCGACCTGGCCGGTGCCGGCGATGCGTGCCCCGATGTCTGTCCACGGGAGCATCAAGTCCGTCGTGGCTTCGAGTTGATAGGTCCATCCTGCTTTGGTGGCGACCAAGAGCGTGGCTGTGCCTCCTGACACCGAAAGCCTCAAGTCAGGTCGAGTCGAGGCCATTTGGACTTTTGTCAGGAACGAAGAGGTCGCCTCGAGCCCAGAAGCGTCCAGCGCCCTGATGAGGATCCTCGTCTCGCCTTCGTGATGTGCGCGCGTTGGGAATGAGATCGTCCGATCTGCGCCGGTTCCCTGCAACACGATGCTGGAATTCGGGATGACGTCTTGATTCGACGACGTGGCGGTCACGACCAACTCGCCGGGGGGGGTTTCCAAGTCTTGCACCTGGAATGGAATGACGGTCTGGGCAGTGCCCGCTTCGATCGTCTGATCGGGAATCCGGGATATGGAAGGCTTCACTTCGACGCCAAAGTGGAGCGTGAACACCTGACTCTCGGACAGGGGGTCGACACCGGGCTCATACGCTCCTGATTGATTGAAATCGACGTAGCCTGACGCTGCCACATCCACCTGGTACAGCCCTGGCTTCGTGAAGGCCCAATGGTAGTGGATGTGGTCGAGATTCGGGATCCAGGCAATGTCATCAGCTCCGATGCCATCGGAGGTTGTCATGAACACCACGGGATCCGTAAGGCCGCTCTGATAGAGCGAGAAGTGGCCACCTTCGGGGCCACGTACCGCCAACAACTGCATCTTGAGCCACTCCGCTGTCGCATTAACGCGAGGATCGCTCTCGAAGTAGCGAGCGAAGTCGCCGGGCTGGTTGTCGTAGGCGCCGACTCCAGGCCATGGTGTTGTGGTCGACCGAGTTTCCGGGAAGATCCACACGGGCTCGCCCGCAGCCGCGCCAAGGAAGCTCCACTTCGCATCCGCAGGTCGCGCTGCCTTGGCATCCGGTCCCGCACTCAACACCGTGTCTGCGGTGTCCCAAAACCCGTCACCATTCCAGTAGGGATACCAAGTGCCCTCGAATAGGAGTAAGACGATGTCCAGATGGCCATCGGTGATCACATTGTTGAAGACGGGTTCCACCGTTGATCTGCGGATGGTGTAGCCTTGGCCGTAGGCAAATCCTCCGTTGGCTTTTCCGACACCGCCTAGGGGATTGGAATCCGCATCCACGATGGAGTCGTCATCCAATACTCGTAGCTTCAGAGTTCCATCGCCTGCACCAATTCTCGCAGTTATCACATAGCTGTCCCCGCTGCCGGTGGCAGAGGTGATGGCTGCACCTTCGGGTCCGCTCGCCTCCAGATCAAAGTCATCCAGGGTCACGCCTGTCACCGGTTCGCTGAACGCAACCGCATAACGCACTGAATTGGTAGCAGCGGGCGTCGCATCCATGCGCGTGATACCCGTCACATACGGAGCTCCGCCATTGACCCGGATGCCAGTGGTATCGACAGATGAGAACTGCAGGAACGAAGAGGCCAGCGGAAGACCGTGAACGTCGGTGATGGTGGCGCCATTCAGAGCGGCCGAATTGGCGACCTGAATGCCGTCCAGATCGACATCGGTACTCTGAACGAGATGGCGGAAACGCAATGTGTTGGCGTTTGGCTGGCCGACCAACGGCACCTGGATGATTTGTGAACCGATGGTCACCGGCAACGTCGGTGAGCCTCCCGCGGTATTCAACCGCACATTGAACCCGAGGAAGACATCGAAGGTCATCGGGTAACCGTTCAGGTAACTGCGTGAAACGGGCACCTTGAGCTCGGTGATGTTCTCTCCCTGCCGACTGCGGCTCCAGGCAATGCGCTTCGCGAAGCGCTCCATGTAAACCAAGTCGTTTCGGCCATCGCCATCGATGTCGCCGACCGCGACCGCCTCGTGCCCGGGGTTCAGGTAGACTCCGTCCGTGGCGAACTCCTGCAGGTCCGTAAAGACGCCTGATCCAAGATTCTGAGCGAACAAGACTTGATTCCGGTCTCTGGCGGCCAGCGCCAGATCGGGTCGTCCATCCCCATCAATGTCTCCAATCTTCAAGTCTGTAAGACCTGGCGCAGAACCTAGAACCACCGGCGCCAAGAACGCTGCGGAAGCCGTTCCACGTAGCGCAGAAATCTCGGCACCTGAGGATGTTCGCCGCAACAGATGGATATCTGCATGGCCATCTTGGTCGGTGTCTCCGATGACAATGCTTCCAAGGGAGTTCTGGCCAAACAAGGCCAGCTCCTCGACAGCAAAGGATACAACCGAGGCACCCGAATTTCGGAGCAACTGCAGTTTGAACACCCCGTCTTCTTCATAAGCTCGCACCACGTCGAGGTCGCCATCCCGATCCACATCCGCAAGAGCGGACGACCAGGTGGTGCCCCCGGAGAGAATATCCGTGACAGGAGCAAATGAACCATTTCCCAGATTGCGCGAATACGAGACCCCGCCCGCACTAACCACCAGGTCATTGAGTCCGTCCCGGTCGACATCGGCGACTCCCGTCAAGGTTACGAATTTCGTACTGCGCGTCGATTGGACAATCTCCTGGGCCGAGAAGTTGCCGGAGCCGAGATTGCGCCATACTCCAATGGCTGTTTCGGCATAGGTATTGTCGACGTAGACGCTCGAAACGATGTCCAAAAGATTATCGCCGTTGATGTCGGCGACATGAATGTCGGAGACAGTAATTGCTGGTAGCGGGATGGCCGCTCCGAACGTACCGCCGCCGTTATTGCGAAGAACCGAGATCGATTGAATGCGATCGGCGAATAGCACATCGAGGTCCCCGTCCTTGTCGATGTCCACCAGGCGCATATCAATCAGATCGGTGCCTTTCACAATCCCCACCGAACGGTCAAATGTCGCACGAATGGGACTACCAACCGTCAATGCGAAGGTGGCACTGGTTTGCTGAGCGGCAGTATCGGTGACGGTGATTGTGATCGTGGTCGTACCAACCTGGTTTAGGGCCGACGTCAGCGAGAGGGTGCGATTCGCGCCACTACCACCCAGCACAAGGTTGTGATTTGGAATCACGGCCGGGTTGGACGACGAGGCGGTCACCACCAGGTCGGCTGGGGCGGTTTCCACATCGCCCACGGTGAAGGCGATGGGCGGGAGGAATTCCCCCAACTCCACAACGCGATTGCCGATTGGCGAGACGGTGGGCCGGGATTCAATGGCCAGCGTCACCGCCGGCGACGGACCGTAGGCGAGATCACCGTTCGGCTTGAGGATCGCAACGCGATATTGGGCGCCGTCGTCGGACAGGGAGGCCGCGAAGGTGATTTGCGCCGAAGTTGTGTTGGAGATCACCGTCCACTCGGAAGCTCCGGGCGCTTGCCGCTCCCAGCGGTGAGTCGTGAGGACCGTGGCGACATTGGCCGGAAGCTGCCGCGTCAGCGTGACCAAGTCTCCCACGACCACGTTGGTCAGGCCGGTAATTTTCGTTTGCTGGAGAGCCGGAATGCCGTGGTCATCCACGAGTATCGTGACCGGACCGGCGACCGGGGTCACATTGGTAGGGCCAAAGTTCAGAGTGGCCCGCACCTCCAGCCCATCCATTGCCTGTTCGGCAGTGAGCCGATGGCTCAATCCTGCGGCCTGGGGAAGCGTTTCCCAGCCCGTGCCGGGCCAGCGCCACTCCCAGGCGACTGAGTCCGCCGCGGTCAATCCCGGATCGGCAGTCAAAGTGAGGCTGACCGAGTCCCCCTGGTGGTAGTGCTCATTGAGCGAGCTGAACAGGAACAGCTGCGCTGTGTTGGTGGTGACCGTCAGGAAGGGATAAGCACCACCGACCAAGCCCACGTTTCCGCTCGGGTAGATCACGTTGGCCTGGATGAACATCCGCTTGCCGTTCATTCCGGCCGTGATCGGCATCTCGAACGTGCGGCCGGTCTCGCCTTTCGCGGTCTTCATCGGGTTCTGGTAGGTGTCGTACATGGCCCACGAGTACGTCACCTTGTCCCCAAGGTCGGGAGCGGTTCGGATCGACGCGCTGAACGTCTGGCCGACCCGATAAACCGGCTGCATGCCTTCGAAGAAGAACTCAACGCGGGCAGCATCGACCACGAGAGACTCCGATTGAGCAACCACCAGCCCGTCCCGAACCACTTGGAGAGCCATGGGGAGAAGCGCCTGACCGGAAGGCTCGAACTGGAACGTTCCAGGGGCGATCGGGCTGTAACCGCTCGGCGGGACGAACCACAGACTGTAGTGAGGGAGGCCCGGGTAGAGCGCGACCCTGAGGCTTTCGCCGGGGGTCAGAGCCCGGCCATTGGCAACCAATGTCGCCGTGTCACCGATGCGGAACGGCGCAGGCCCGACGTAAGTAAGCGAAAGCGGCTGGACCGCATCGGACACCCGAACGAGCACCCACACGGTCGTGGCTAGGGTCTGATCGGCCTTCATGACCGCTGCCTGCAACTCATAGTTGTCGAAGGATGCATCCAGCCGCAGGTCGAGACGCCCCGCCCGGGATTCCGGGTTGTTGGTCTCTGGGAGGACGAACTGGCCGAGAACCGTGCCCGTAAAGTCGGTCCCAAGCGGGCGGAGACGCCATTGGATTCCCTGCCCTTCAGTGAGTGTCACTCCTGCGATCCGAGCCTGAAGGACATCGCCAGGCTGGTAGGAAGCGGCGATGCCGGTGATGCCGAACGGCACACCGCTTGCGTCCATCACCGTGACGGCCACCGGCGCAGACGTGGAAGCCGAGAAGTCATTGAGCCACTGCGGAACGAACCTCACCCTCACCGACCGCGCGCCGATCATCAGGTTCGTCGTGGTCAGCGAGGCGGAACCCGCGTTCACGGCGTCATGGCCGAGAACGGTGGTGCCGTCGAGGAACTCAACCCAACCGACGGCGTTGGCGGGCGAGACCGTTGCACTCAGCAAGATCGGCGATCTCAGCACGGTCGCGTTGGTGTTCACGGCGAGTGTGGTTGCCGACACAGTCGCCGACGGCACGTCACCGACCACGAAGGCGTAGTTCTGCGTGGCGCTGATCGACACGCCGTTGATCATGGCGGAGGCGATGAAGGTCAGCAGGTAGTGGCCCGGCGCCGAGAACGCCCAATTGGCGTGGGCGTGGGTGCCCCTCGGGACGGTCCACTCGCGGAACTCCGTGCCGGCGCCAGTCAGGATCCGGATCGGCTCGCCGAATGCGGAGCTCTGGAAGATGTGCAGTGTCCCCGGGCCGGTCACCGCGTCCAGCCGGAAGGTCAGTTGATTGCCGTCCAGCACTCCGGTGGGAATGCCCTCGGTGCTGAAGCCCGGCCAGAGCGCGGTTCCGCCGGGATTGGACTCCGGCGCGATCCAGACCTCGCTGCCAGGCGAGCCGAGGAACGCATAGCTCAGCGAATTGGGAATGGTCGTCTTCCGCGACTGCTC
>CAYZAE010000123.1:0-20681 GCA_964476125.1 uncultured Verrucomicrobiota bacterium
CTGCTGGCCCATCTCGTGGAGCCGGAAATCCCGGATGGACAGTAAGGCTTCATCTCCCCGGGATTCAGGCGCAGGGTGAACGCCGTGAATTCCAGGATTTCGCCGGCGTGCTGGCTGTTCGTCTCAGCCGTCATGGGGATCGGATGGGGGGAATCCCTGTCCGTCCGAGCTGCAGAAAAGGTTCCTCCCACGCCGCCTGCCACCCCGCAGCGTTCGTGGTCCCGCGGACCATCGACGAACGAGGCCTATTTCCCGATCGGCGTCTGGCTGCAAAGCCCGGCGAACGCCGCGCGTTACAAGGCGGCGGGCATCAATCTCTACGTGGGCCTCTGGAACGGGCCGACCGAGGAGCAGTTGGCGGTTCTCAAGTCCGCGGGCATGTCGGTGATCTGTGCCCAGAATGCGGTCGGCCTGAAGCATCGCGAGGATCCCACCATCATCGGCTGGATGCACGGGGACGAACCCGACAATGCCCAGGAGATCCCTGGCGGAAAGGGCTATGGTCCGCCGATTCCACCGGAGCGCATTCGCGAGGATTACCTGCGTCTGCGCGCGGCGGATCCGACTCGGCCGGTTCTGCTCAACCTCGGCCAGGGCACGGCCTGGGACGACTACATTGGGCGGGGCGTACGACGGAATCACCCCGAGGATTACCCGCGGTACATCGAGGGCAGTGACATTGTGTCCTTCGACATCTACCCCGTCGTGCATCCGTCGAAGGAAATTGCGGGACGGCTCGAGTATGTGGCGCGGGGCGTCGAGCGCCTGGTGAACTGGGCGGGACCGACGCGGACGGTGTGGAACTGCATCGAGTGCACCCACATTTCGAATCCCAAGGCGAAGGCCACGCCAGCGCAGGTCAGGTCCGAGGTCTGGATGTCGCTCATCCGGGGATCCCGGGGACTTATCTATTTCGTGCACCAATTCGAACCCGAGTTCCGCGAGGCGGCGTTGCTGGATGATCCGGAGATGCTGGAGGCGGTGACGGCGATCAACCGGGAAATCCGGGAACTGGCGCCCGTCCTTAACGGCCCGGAGGTCGTGGGTGGGGTTACGGTGACGACGACGACATCGACGGGTTCCGCGGCGAACGGTGCGATGGCCTGGAGTCAGAGAGTGCGATCAGGGCAGCGCTACCTGTTCGCCGTGAATCTGGGGAGCAGTTCGACACGGGCAGCCTTCATGTTGAAAGACATTCCGTCCGAAGCCGCTGTCGAGGTGCTTGGCGAGAGGCGGAAGCTGGCGATCGAGAACGGGCGATTTGCGGATGAATTCGGCGGGTACGCGGTTCATTTGTATCGGCTGAGAGCTGGTGCCCGGCTGGAAGCATCGCCCTGAACCCACCCGGGTAAACCTCGGGCAGCTTTAGGTCATCCAGGCGAGTCCTCTAAACGGCCGTTCCCCCGAGAAGGTCGCGTCGGCCTGGGTCCTCGGAGCGAATCGGTTCCTGGCAGTTTGCCAGAATGTGACACGACTTCGCCGTTCGAAGATCGCATTCCCTTTGTCGGCCATGGCATCGAATTGAGTCGCGGTCCCGATCCGAGGCGGGGGCGGTGGCCGCGGGTACGTCCCGATTCAAAATCCATCAGGAAAGGTGCCTGGTCCCCATGGTAACACTGAGATTGGCTTTTCTGGCGCTGATGGCCTGGGGTGCGCCCCGGGCCTGTGCCGAGGTGTTGGAAACCGAACCGACCGCGGAGGAACATCATCGGCAGGGCGTTCGGTTCCATTTGCAGCGGCGTTTGGACGAGGCGGGAAGCGAGTACGCGAAGGTCCTGGTCCGGGAGCCGTCGCGGCCCGTAACAGAGAGTGAATGGGGAATTGTGCGCCGGTTCGCGCCGCGGCTGATGACGGTGCCGGGCGAGCCGTTTCCGCTCAAGGACGCGGCGGCGATTGTGCATCCCTCAGAACGATTGATCGCCTACCACCTGTTCTGGGAGGACGACATCGATTTTCCCGACGACAACGATCCGTGCGATCACGAGGTGGTTTGGATTCGGTATGGACCGGAGGGTTCGGGCGTCGAGGGGATCTGGACGTATTTCCACGGCCGGATTTTGGAGGGAGGACCGGAGGCGCTGGAGGATGCGCGGGCGAATCTTCAACGGGCGCGGGTGGATGTGCAGTGGGGAAAGCACGGTTCCATGCCGTTGGGATGGGAGCGGTTGTCGCTGGCGCGTCAGGCGGGGGATCTGGAGAACGGATCCGTGGTCGAGGGGCGGATGCCCTTGTTGGATTACAACCGCGACACCTGGCGCCGGCTTACCATGGAGGGGCGGCGGTCCAGGGATCACGCCATGGCGAGGCGACTGGGTTGGCCCGAGAAGTTTCCGGGAAAGTTCGAGGATTTCGTAGGGTTCTCCCGGCCGGTTGATCCCCTGGCCTGGTTGACGGAGCGCAGGATGGTGGCCGTTTCGCGTTGGAACAGCGCCGTGATCAACCGCGAGTTTCTGGCGTACAATTTCCGACCGAAGACGGAGTGGCCGGAGGAGGGTTTGCGGGGTGGGCGGGGGGCGGGGAACGCGCTGGCGCTGTTTGCCTCGAAGCCGAGCCTGGAAGATTTCCGGCTGCCGTCCAAGAGCGTGTTCGACAAGGCGATGCCGCGTTATCCGAACGTCTGGTTCCTCGTCGATGCGACCCTGGTGGGGAGCTACGAAACCGCTGTCCGCTGGGTGGTGGAGGAGATCCGGAAGCCGATGCGACTGCGGGTGCGGGAGACTCGCAGTGAGGGGTGCGACTTCGAGGTTCGACTTGAGCATCTTCAGCCCTGGGAGGAGAGGGAGCACAAAGCCCTTCAGCACTCGCACGCCTTCCACATGCGCTTCTACCATTCCGCCCTTTCAGGCGCGGGCCTCGAGCGGCTCACCCTGCAAACCTCGTCGGGTCCGAGGGAGTTCCTTCGCTTCGCGGCCAGCGCGCATTACGAGGTCGAACACACGAACCCAAACCATGCGGATGTTGAGATCTGCCCGATTTGCGGGAGGACGGGAGCGTATGCCGGCTTGGAGGGAAATCTGGTTGAGAAGGTGCATGATCCGCTGGGATTGGAATTGCTGTTCGACGGGACGATTCGGGAGCAGGTCGTTCGCTTCGAGGACGACCAACCGCGTCCTTTTGAAGGCATGGGAGCGCTGGCCAACCGTTATGCGATCCAGCGATGGATTTTTCCTGCGGCCACCGGCGATCGGAACACCCTGCGCATCGGCATCCTGGTGATGGCCCCTTTCCCGAGGCGGTAGATGCCTCTCGGATTGGTCGGCGAGTGGAGCGGAGCCAGTCGGTTGACGAAGGCCAGTCCGGAGCGTCCGGGTGGGATCTGAGTGAATCCGGGTTTGGCGGGCTGCGGTGGGTGGGGCAGGACAGAGACGTCGGGGAGTTCGGGAGACTCGGAAGCCGCGGCGACGATCGGGCCGGCCGGGTGATAAAGGATCGAGGGGACGAGGCTAAGAATTCGAAAGAAGGCTACGGCAGCCTGGGGTGCAGACACGAACGGGGTGCGGGCGAAGAACGCCCGCACCCCGTTGTGAAGCAAACTTAGGCCTGGCTCAAGGTTGGCGCAGCCGGAAGAAGCGCGCGGTTCCGTCGAGGTTCACCGTGGCGGAGTTCCCGGTGACATTGGCGACCGGGGTCCAGGTCCCAGTGCCCAGGGACGGGGTGGATTCGAGCACGTAGCCGGTGGCGCTGGCGGGCCAGGAGAGGACGGCTCCACTGGAGGTGCGCGCGACCGTGAGGGTGACGTTGGCAGGGACGGAGGAACCCGCCGGGGTGAGCGGCGAGGCGAAGTCCACCCAGGCGAAGTAGAACGAGGCGTCGCGGAGTTGGACGCTGTTGGGCGCTTGCGAGACGCCGGGTGTGAGGGCGCGGGACTCGACGACGAAGCCGTTAGCTGAGGATTCGTAACTCAGCGTGACGTTGTCGACGATGGTTCCATTCGCGGGATGCATGCCGACCGCCTGAAGGATCAGCATTCCGTTCGCACCGGTTTTCCCGGGGATCTGAACGAGGTACCGTCCGGCGGCGAGGCGGGAGCTGGTGAAATTCCCCGCGCGACGGACGGAGGCGCCGGTGGATCCAGCGATCTCGCCGCCGACCAATCCACCCGCATTCAGCGGCACGTAGACGAAGGAGAACTCGCTGCGATCCGCCGCCGCGTAGGTGGTCGGGTCATCCTTGTTTTCCTCCACGGAGCGAACCGCCACCGTCCAGCCCGTGCCGTCGGTGGTGGGGGCGCAGTTGACCTGGGGGCCGCGGGCGGTGGTGTCGTCATTTCCGGTCAGGAACAGGAGGCCGTCCGCGCGTGAATCCACGCCGGGGAGGCTGAGGGTCGCCAGACCGCCGAAGGTTTCGGTGGTGATTTCCTCCCAGCGGAGGAGGGCGGCGGAGGACTGGCGATTGATGTCGAAGGTTCCCGCGCTGGCGGCGGCGCTGTGGGACACGGGGCGGCTCCACCAGCCTTTGGTGCCACGGGAGGCGTCGGCGAAGTAGCCGGCTTTCCATCCTTGTGCGTAGGGGAACCAAGCCACGGAACAATCGAAGGCGGCCCGCTGGAATCCGCCGGCGCTGTTGGCCTGCGAGTTCGGATGGGTGCCGGTGTCGGCGAGTTTGGCCATGCGCAGGTAGAAGTCGCCGCCCCCGAAGATGCCATCATTCATGCTGTAGTGGCGGGTGCTGGAGCCGTCGACCGCCATGAATGTGTTGGCGTAGAACGGAGCTGCGCCGTCCTTCCACTGGATGGCGCCGTTGCGGCGGGTGGTGGGCACGAGAACCCCGTGCCGGGGCGAGGGGAACCAGGCCTGGGCCGACGCCTCGGAGGCTTCGGGGGTGGCGATGCGCCTGCGTTTCGGGTTCGAGTAGGGTCCGAGATTTTCCTGAGCCGCGGCGCTGTCGCGGACGCCGATGCCGAAATCGAGAGCTCCAGCCGCATAGCGGGAGATGCCAAACGGCAGAGGTCCCTGCTGGCCGTCGATGGTGAGCAGGATGTCGCGGGAGATGGTGCCGAAACCTCCCGTGTTCCAGACGATCGGGCCGCTTTCAGTCTTGTCGGCCGTCCAGCCGATGCCATCGGCGGGGAGGCTGACGTTCCAGTTCACCGCGGTGATGGTGGCGTTGGGGTAGATGCCGGGTCCGTTGGCCCCGGCGGGTTGGTCGCCGACGAGGGCCGCCGGAGGCTGGGGGGTGTTGCGGTAGTCGGCGAACGTGGCGCGCACCAGATTCGCGGGATCCTCACTGCTGCTGATGTGGGCGACGGCCCCGAGGCCGACGTAAACGTTGGTGGGGAATCCGTCCATCTGGTACTCCGCCAGGACGCTCCAGCGAACGCCATCGGCCGAGACCATGGTCTGGAAGAGGTTTCGCTCGCGCTTGATCCGGAGCCAGGTCGGGAAGAGGTCGACGGTGGACGGGCGATAAGTGCCTTCGTAGGGGCCGGCATCCACTTTGATCGAACCGGCCGGAGGATCGTCGGTGCCTCCATCCTGGATGGGACGGAAGATGGTTTCGATGTAGTTGGCGCCGTCGAGCGGCGAGGCGTTCAATTGGATGTTGGGACTGCCGGGGGTGAGGTTGGCCCGGACGTGCAGGGAGCCCTTGGCATTCTTCTGCGAAGCGGAGGCGTCGTCGGCCTCGACGCTGATGACTTTGGTTTGAACGTCGAAGTCGCCGTTTCGCGACTCGTGAAGGTAGGTGAACGAGTCGGCGTTGTCCCAGGTGTCGCCGCCGCCCGCGGTGACGGTGAAGGATCCGTCGGCATTGGTGGTGACCGAACTGGCGACGGGGTTGTTGATGTCCAGGCGCGTCAGTTGGATCGGCTTGTTGGTGGGGGTGGTCGTCGCGATCTGCGGGAGGGAGAAGGCCATGGAGGTGAGGACGCCTCGACCATCGTCACCGCCACCGGATTCCCGCGCGGCGGTGTCGGCGGCAAAGTCGCCATCGCTTCGGACGCTGCGGTTGTTCATGACCGAGTGGGTGACACGTCCTGCGGCCAGGGCCTGTTGGGATCCGGCAAGCCAGCTGTTGAAGCCGTTGCCGGCGCTGATCTGGGCGGTCCAGTTGTCGAGGGTTCCCTGTTCGAAGTCGGAGTTGGGAAAGGCCAGCGCGGCTTTGGCTCCGTCCCAGACGAAGAGGTCGTCGAGGCACATCCAGCCCCAGCTGCTCTTGAATGCTCCGAAGTTATCCTCGGCGCGGAACACGGCCTGGAGGCCGCGGTGTTCAGTGCGGATGTACCAGCGGTATTCAGGGAAGTGCCAGAGGTCGCGACCGCTGTTCGACTGATTCAGGGCCATCGATTGGTTGCGCTGGAAGTAGGAGAAGTCCCCGGCGTCCCCAAACGTGCCATTGCGGTTGGCGTCCACGATGAGTTCGATGCGGCTGAAAGCCTTGTCGGTTCCATCGTCGGTGTACCGGATGCGATCGCTGCCCTGCGCCGAGGCGAACTGGACGAAAACGGAGGATTCCGCGCTCGGAATGGGGGTGATGACAAAGACATCGGAGCGGAGTTCGACTCCGGTCGCGGCCCGATCTCCGCCGCCGGTGCCGACGAATGTTCGTCCTGTCATGTGGTCCCTGCGTGCGCTGGCGTCGAAGAACCAGACATCGGCGGAGGCGTTCGCCGACTTTTTCACCTTCCACCCTGGAATGGAGCCGGAGGGGTGGTTGGCGGCGGTGAGCGCGTTGCCGGTTTCGGAGAACCAAAGCGTGGCGCTGGCATCGGATTCGGGGGTTGGGATGCCCTGATCGAAGCCGCCATTGCGAATGATGGTTTCCTCCCAGTCCCAGTTCATGCGGACCGCATCGAGGGAAACGTGCCAGACGGAGGAGTCATCGAAGGCGACGACCTGGGCGCGGCGACCTTCGAGACCGCTGGTGTTGAGCAGGACCGTTCCAAAATCGTTCGCAGGGGCGGTTCCAGCACCGGGCCAGAACGCACGGACCGGGATGTCCACGCCCTCGTCGTAGCGTCCGTTGGGATCTTGGGATGCGGTGCCCAGGTCGAGGTAGACGCCGCTTGCGTTGTCGGAATCGTTGGCCGCGGGCCGATTGAAGGCCTCGGATGCGCCACCCGAGACGTTTGCGACGATGAAGCTGCTCATGCCCGGGAGCACGAAGGTGTCCGACTCGATCACGGCCGTTTCGGACGAGTCCGTGGACGCGGGGTCGGTGCGGGTGGTGAGGAAATTCGTGCCGCGTGTGATGTACGTGGCGTCCGTGTCTTTGAAGACGAGACGCGCGGGATTGGAGACGGACGTTTCGCGCACGGTCCAGCCGGAGAGGGGTTGGGCAGCCTCGAACGAGCCGTTGTTGATGGCGTTGGTGACGACCAGTCCATCCGCTCCGTTGACCATGACCGACTTGATGGCCATGTAGTACTGGGCGCTTTTATCCACGATGCGAAGGCGCATCGGCTTCCCGACGTGCTCCGAGACCTGGAAGAAATGAAGCTTTATCCAGCCACTGTATTTGATGTCGTCCGAGTTGCCGCCGCCGAGCCAGGTGGCCGGTTCCTGGGAGAGCCAGCGATCGATGGTTCCATCCG
This sequence comes from uncultured Verrucomicrobiota bacterium, assembly GCA_964476125.1. Taxonomy (GTDB): domain Bacteria; phylum Verrucomicrobiota; class Verrucomicrobiia; order Limisphaerales; family CAIMTB01; genus CAIMTB01. Next base: position 7,532 of record CAYZAE010000123.1, read on the forward strand.
CGCCGACGTCCAGTCCGATGTCGAAAACATCGGGCTGCATTCGGGGGGTGGCGAAGTTATTGACGTTGTCGCCAATGCCGTTGGAGCAAATCTCGACCGCAAGGTATGCGGGCGGATTTCCGTTGTTGTTGGTGGCCGCGGGGCTGGTGAAGGCCGCCGCGCCGACCAGGAGGGTAGCGAGGGATGAACGCAGGTTCATGAACGATCACTCTGCGTGCCCATGGGTCACAGTCGTGGGTGCTCCGTGTCACCGTTCGGTGAATGGTTGTTGCTCGTCCGCTCGGGATTCCATGGCACGAATTCGAGGGTGTCCGGGGAGTCCCTCTGGTTTGTGCACGCTGGATGCGTCGGATTTTCGCCCTGGGGTCGAGGGACACCGGCCATTGCTATCCTGGCCATGAGGTCCATGGTGGCTTCATGACGTTGACCTCCCGATTCGATCTGACCTGTGACAATCCTGCATCGTCCGCCGGTCAGCCCGTGCTCGTGGAGCGGGGGACCGGTGCGACCTATGCGCCCAGCGACATCATCAGTCCGTATCCCAAGGATGGCCCTCTGCCGGCCGCGCAGTTTGTGCGGCGCATTGCCCGATCGCTGGTGCTCGGGCCGAAGGACGCGGATCTCGTGACGCGTTTTTGTGCGCTGGGGGTGTAGTCGGATCGGCCTGCGGCGTCTGGAGCTGGGAGCTGGGAGTGGGGTGACGGTGCTTAACGTTTGGGGCCCAGGCGACGTCGGACGGCGCGGGCATAGGCGGCGACGGGCAGAAGGGTGAGCAGGGAGACCACCAAGACGAACATCAGCCGGGCTTGTCCGTCGCTGGAGGAGGCCAGCAGTTGGTGGGCGAAGGCGTCGTTGGCATGGGGCGCCAGGGCGACGGGGCCTTGGGCGGCGATTCGGGCGATGGAGACTCCGCTTGCCTGGGCGGTGTGCCAGCCGAGGGCGGACAACCAGCCCCCGGCGTTGATGCCGATGGCCATGCATCCGATGGCCAGACCGCCCACGGCGGCCGTGCCGATGGAGACGAGGCCGGCGCTGACAGTTCCCACCGTCACCAATCCGACCGAGACTGCTCCGAGGCTCAGGGGTGCGACGGCGAGGCCGCCCCAGGCGACAAGGAGTCCGTAGGCCCGATCGCCGCCGGCAATCCAGCCGAACACCGGCGGTTGCCCTTCATCGGGGGAGGAGAAGCGGAGGTGGACCAGCGGAACGCCGAACAGCGACCAGTGGCTTCGGTACTCGGCGGCGCTGGATCCGATCCGATCACGGGCGTCGCGGAACAGGTGAGGATGCTGCTGTCGTTCGGTGGATCGAAGCAGGCGCATGCGTCGCATGACCTGCAGGATCAGGATCGGAAATCCCGCCACGAACAGGAGCACCAATCCCTGGCTGGCCCAGGCCAACGGGACCCTCGCTGTGGGCCAGGCCTGGGCGGCGTAGACCAGGAGCCCGAGACCGGCGATGATTCCAAGCGCACTGCTGATGATACCTATCGTTACCTTGGCAACCTGGCGGCGTTCGAGCGGAGTGCGGGCCTGGTCGAGGTTGGTGCGCAGCGTGAGGAGGGCGGAAATGGCTCCCGAGAAGGCTGAAAAGAGGGGAGCGAGACCGGTGGACTTCGCCAACCAGCCTCCCTTGACGGCCGCGGCTCCGAGTCCGGCCGTGGTCACGGAGGGGGTGAGATCCGGCAGCGCGGCGAGCACGCCGAAGGTGAAAAGACGTCCGGGCGAGCTCCGTTCCAGCGCGCCCTCCACCCGGGCCAGCACCTGCTCCTGCAGGATGCGGCGTCCGCGCGTGAGCCGCTGTTTGACGGCGTCCTCCGAAAGTTCGAGGGCATCCGCGACATGTTCGATGGAACGGTGCTCGCGGTAATAGAGCACCAGGGGTTCGCGGTAGACCTCGGGCAGGCCGGCGAGCGCGTGCCAGAGCATCGCCTGTTCCTCGTTGTCGATGGCGCGCAGTCCGGCCGGGGTGTCCGCGGAGGGGATTTCCTCGGCGGCTTCGAGACCCTCGGCCATTCGCACCGGTTCCCGCCGGTGCGAGCGGCGGAGTCGGCCGACGCGATGCCGAAGGATGGTGCACAGCCAGGGGCGGAGTTTCTCCGGTTCCCGAAGTGTTCCCAGCTTTTGCCAGGCTTCGAGGAATGCTTCCTGCGCGAGGTCCTCGCTTTCGCTCAGGCTTCCGGTGGCGGCGTAGGCGAGGGAGCAGAGAAGTCGTTGGTGACGTGCCACGATCGCGCCGAACGCTTCGCGGTCGCCCTCCAGGCTGGAGGCCACCAGTTGGGCATCCGTCAGGGGTTCCGCAAGAGGAGTTGTGGTTGCGTTTTGCATCATGGCCGCCACGGGCTAGTACCCAAACCTCCCGGGCGGGTGACAGGAATTCTTTGGGAGTTTTTTGGCTGGCCGACGGGCGGAGCCAGGACGTGCTTGGGATGCTCTATTTTCCGGGGTCGAGGTGCGAATTCCTGTCACCTCATTGATGGCGCGGGGCACGTAGGCGTGTGTTTCAACGCCAACGCAACGATCGCGACATCCTTCCGATGAATTCCAAGAATCCCGATTCCACCGTCCCTGACTCCCGTGGCCCTGCCTGGCCTGGGACAGCCCTGGTATGGCTTCTGGGCCTGCTCGTGGCGGCGTCGGCGGTGAAGGCGGCGCCGAAGTCCGACGCAGGCCCGGGGCCTGTCCTGGATGACTATTCCGATTCCCGGGCCAACAAGCTCGGTGTGGAACGGATGCTGGTGGATGACAAGGGGCTGGGGGGGCGATCGAAGGCGACGGTGAAGTGTGAGAACGGCGTGCTCTTCGTGGAGGGGGAGCTTGCGCCGGGACGGGGGGCTCCGGCGTTCATCAGTTACGTTTCCTTGTTGGCGGCCGGGGGGAAGGCGGGGGATCTGAGTGGTTACGCGGGGGTGAAGCTGCGGGTGAAGGTGATCAAGGGCAGCCTGTCTTTGCAGGTGAGCAGCACGGTCGTGACCAACTTCGATTATCACACCAGCACCCCGATTCCGGGAACGCGCGGGGCTTTTCAGGAGGTGAAGATTCCGTTCAAGGACCTTCGCCGGGGATGGTCGCCGCAGACGATCCTCGATTTGAAAGCGGTCACCACGATCAACCTGGTTTCGTTTGGCATGGCGGCGGGATCGTTTGCCTACCAGGTGGACGAACTCGGTTTTTACTGACCTGCGGTTTCCGGAGTTCCTGCCATGGTTCCACATCATTCCCCGGCACCCGTGCGGGATACGGCGTTGCCGGAGCGGGGTCGCCTCGATTTCCTGGATGCGGCGCGGGCGTTCGCCCTGGTGCTGGGCGTGGTGTTCCATGCCTGCCTCTCCTTCGTGCCGGTGTTCCTGGGGTGGGCGGTGCAGGACGTTTCCACCAGTCCATGGGTCTCCGGCTTTTCCACGATCAGCCATTCCTTCCGCATGGAATTGTTCTTTCTGATCGCGGGCTTCTTTGGTCGGCGGACTTATCACCGCCAGGGCGTGGCGGCCTTTTTGCGGACCCGCTGGGTGCGACTCGGGGTGCCGTTCGTGGTGGGTTGGTTCCTGCTCCGGCCGCTTCTTGTTTCCGGTTGGATTCTCGGGGGGACCAGCATGCGCGGAGAGGTGGACATCCCGGCGGCCCTGTGGGGAGGACTGCTCAGTCTTCGCACTCTCCCGGCGGGGATCTTCACTGGTTCGCATCTTTGGTTTCTGTACTACCTGCTTCTGGTGACCCTGTTCACCGTGGCCTTGCGCGGGCTGATGACCACGAGGTTGTTTCGGGGCGTGCCGTGGTGCCGCTGGGGGGATGCGGTGGCGGCCTGGTCGGTCCGCTGCCCCTGGGCGCCCCTCGTGCTGGCGTTGCCCACGGCGATGGCGCTTTTAGGCATGCGGTCGTGGGGCATGGATACCCCCGATCAATCCCTCTTTCCGCATCTGCCGGTGCTGGCCGTTTATGGGGGTTGTTTTGTGCTGGGCTGGTTTCTGGGCCGGCGGGAGGGGGCGTTGGATGACCTGGCGCGAGGGGACTGGCGCCGGTGGGTTCAGGCTGTTATCGGGGCGGCGGCGATTCTGGGGTTGGCTGGTGTTGAAGCCGACCCGGCGCATCGCTGGTACGGGGCGGTGCGGGTGGCTTATGCGTTCGGATACGGGATGACTCTGTGGTCGCTGGTGTTCCTGACGCTGGGCTTTTTCCGTCGAACATTCCCAACTCCCAATACCGCGGTTCGGTATGTGGCGGACGCCTCCTATTGGATTTATCTCGTGCACCTGCCGCTGGTGGTCTGGTTGCAGGTGGCGGTCGCGGAGTGGCCGATTCATTGGTCGTACAAGCTGGCCCTGGTTTCAGGGGTCACCCTGGGAATGGCGCTGCTGAGCTATGACCTGCTGGTCCGATCGACTTTCCTGGGGGGCCTGCTGAACGGACGTCGGCGGGAGCGCGTGCTTTTGTCCGCGCTGAGTCGTCTGTGGCGGCGGGAATCGTGAGCGTCGCGTCACGATCCGGCGGAGGGATCAGGGATCAGGGATCAGGGATTTCGTCGTGGGGATTCGGTCCGGTCGTGTCGGGCGAGGCGTGCTCGAAGGGCGCGGTAGGCGGCTGGGGGATCCATGGCCTCGTGCAGGGACAGGATCTCGCGTTGCTGGGCGTCGACGATGAAATCGACCCGGATCGTGGGGGGGCGGCTGGCGCCTTTCTGGAAGCGGGTGACATCCGAGCGGTCGTAGTCCTGCTGGGCCTTTTCATTGAGGTTCCGGGACCTGATCGAGTCGATTTCCGACCAGGCCACCCGTTTGGCGCCGAAGAAGGTGAGTTCGGTGAGGCCGGTGTCGCTGGTGATCAGACGCAGGGTGCGCGAATCCACCACGATGCCTGACATGATGGCGGTGGCGCCGAGACAGATGAGGAAGGTCAGTGTGGGCATCCCGGGGCCGTCGCGGACCAGCGTGAGGGTTGCTCCCACGGTGAACACCGTGAACAGCGCGAGCACGACGAGGGGGTATCGCTGAAGCGTGCGCGAGGGGCGGAGGGCGACGGCATTCGTTTCCGATCCGGGAGAAGGGGCGCCTGGGGGTGTGGGAACCCAGCGCCCTCCGGACCAGGTCCGGTCCTGGCCCCAGGCGGCGGGAGCCAGGTTGATCCAGGCCACAAGTGCGGCGACGAGAAAAGCGGCCGGGTTGAGCAGGTTCCGCCAGAGATTGGCGAAATCCAGGGGGACGATCCGTCCGGGGGTGGTGGGATGGACGGCGATGGCGACCGTTTCGGCGGCGCTGTAGGGAATGCGGGGGGCGACGGGCACCATGAAGCGCATGGAGGTGCCCTGGTGCACGGCTTCGACTTCGATGGCCCGGGGTCCGTGCCAATTCTGATAAACGCCTTCGAGCCGGTCCCAGCGAGTCCACCTCAGCGTGTGAAGGGCGAGGCGTGTGGCGAGCATGAACAGGGAGGCCACGATGATGCTGCCGAGCAGGATCTGGAGCCCGGATTTCCACTGAAGAATGTCGCCCATGATCGTCGGGGCCAGTCTGACCAGGAGGGGCCGGGGCCGGCACGGGCAAAGTTTCAGCAAAGCGGGCAGCTGCAGGAGTTGCTCCAAGGCGTGCGGGTGGGTGGGGCAGTTGTTGTTGCCCGAGTGTCACGAGCTGGAACGTGAACTGACACGATGGAGGTATTTGCTGGGCCGCGCCGTTCGGAGAGACGCTGCCTCCAAGGCTTTCTCCTCGCGTCGGCCGGAGGTGGATGGGCGGGGATGCCTGGCCGCCCTCGAATCGTGGAGCATCCCCAAACGCGACTACCCCGTTCCAGCATGTCCCTTCGTCATTTCGGAATCCTGCGACTCGAGAACCGCTTGGCATCCCTTCTCGGTTTGGTCTGGAAACTGTTGTTTCTGGTCGCTCTTGAGTCGGGCGCGGAGCCGGCTCGATTGGTGTTCGAGGATCAGTTCAATCGTGGGCTTCCCGGATGGACCGCGGTGCAGCCAACCGGCACCTATCTCGACGGCCCGATGCGTTGGCAGTACGACATTGTGGGCGGGGCGTTTCTTGAGCAGAGCAACATTTACACGGACGCGGCGGCGGCTTCGCCGAGCGCCACGGCGGTCATGCTGATCAATGACACGGTGGCGGGGACCAATTTCACGTATCGGGCGCGAATGACGGCGGGCGACGACGACGCCTTCGGGTTGGTGTTCGGTTACAGGGATGCGAACAACTTTTACCGGGTGACCTTCACCCGTCAGCGCCGCACCGAGCCGGGCTATCCGTGGAACGGCTGGAACGTCGACCGGAAGGTCAACAACGTGGCGACGAATCTGTTCGGGCACGGGACAACGGACCATGCCGAGTCCTTTTTCAACACGCAGTACCAGCCCTTCGACGTCACGATCACGGTGGCTCCCGGAAACCGTTTCAGCCTGACCGTTGTGGACGATCCCGAGGGGGCGCGCACGGAGTATCGACTGGTCGAATCCCAGCCGCTGCCGGCGGCTGCCAACGGCAGGGTTGGGTTGACGACGTGGGGCATGAGCGGGACGGCCCTGCGGGGATTTCGTATTGCGAACCCGCGGTTGGAGCCGACGCCGCTGGTTTCGAATCCCCATGCGCTGACGAACTGGACGCCGGTGGTCACGCTGCGGGCGGACGGATCGGGGCTGGATGCGGGGAGCGGCAATGGGGGGAATCCGATTTGGTCGCTGGCCCTGGGACAGTCGGGTGCCTACGGCACGCTGCATGAGAACAGCGATGCCTTCGGAGGAAACGACGCCGACGGAGCCGTGGACTTCGCGGCGCCCTCCCTGGTGGCGGGGGATCTATCCTGGTCGAACGTGGTGGTCACGGCTCGCATTCTTCCGGCGGACGACGATGCGCATGGGCTTCTGCTTCGGTTTCAGGACGAGCGGAATTTTTATCGGATCGCGCTGCGATCGCAGTCCTCGGCGACGGGGCCGCGCAAGGGCCTTTCGGTGCAGAAGGTGGTTGGCGGTGTCTGGGAGGAGATCAGTCGCGAGGAAACGGTGAAGTACGATCCGCTGCCGAACGTTCCGTATGACCTCACGGCGGCGATGATCGGAGATCGGCTTCAGATCCAGTTGGTCGCGAATCCCACGGGAACGCCGCAGGTTCATTCCTATGGACCGTTCGAGATGGCGGGGGCGCGGCTTGCGACCGGCCGGGTGGGCTTTTTCAGTTGGGGCATGTCGCGGACCGAATTCGATTCGGTGCGCGTGTACGACATTGATGGCATCCCGCTGCAGATTGGTTCGCCGTACGGGCAGCCGGTTCCGGCGGTCGGACTTCAAGGCTTTGCCCCTGGGACGATGGTCGAGGCCTCCGTGGCGAGTCCGGTGGAGGAACGGCCTGGATTGCGCCGGGTGGTTACGGGTTGGACCGGGCAGGGGTCGGTTCCCGCCACCGGTGTCGGCAACCAGGTTCGGTTCGTTCTCGATGCCATTTCCTCGCTGACCTGGAACTGGCGCACGGAGGTTCGATTCTCAGCCGCGGCCATGGCTGGAGGGAGGGTGGAGGGAGGAGGGGAGCAGTGGCTGGCCGAAGGCACGAACGTCGTGGTGCGGGCCATTGCCGATCCCGGGCAGGTGTTCATCGGGTGGTCCGGGGATTTTGCGTCCTCGGATTCGGAGCTGAAACTCGTTCTTGCGAGGCCTGTGGCGGTGGTGGCGCATTTTGCACCGAGCGTGGACAACGATGCACTTCCGGACGAATGGGAGCGCCGGGAGTTGGGTGGGCTCGAGAAGGGGGCGGACGGCGACGAGGATCGGGATGGACGATCCAACCTGGACGAGTACCGCATGGGCACGGACCCCAATCACCGGGAGGTCGAGTCGATTTCCCTCGGCCTGGAGTCGAGGTGGGAGAACGTGCAGCGTGATCCCGCTCTTCCGGGGCAGTTGGTGGTGCGTGACTTCGGGGCCGGATTTCGAGGGGTTTGGGAGAACAGCAATGATTTCCGCGAGGCGGTGGATGGGCGCTTCATTGGAGCTGAGAACACGGTTCCCGGCGTGAGTTTCGAGGGGCCGCGCCTGGTGATTCGCACCAATGTGTGGGAGCCCGGATGGAGGGATTTCACCGCGCGGACGGTCTTCAGCGTGGGAGACAACGATGGGAACTGCGTCTACTTCCGCTACCAGGATGAGCGCAACTGGTACCGGGTGACGGTCTGCGGTGAAAACAACAACCTCGACTGGCGGGCGCCGTTCGGGGTGACGATCCAGAAGCGCACCGCCGGGGTTTTCACCGAGCTCGCGGAGGATGCGTCAATCGCGACCGATCCGTCGGATGCTTCCTTCTACAAGCGGGTGCAGGTGGCGGTGACGGCGCGGGGAGCGGATTTCGAGGTCCGGGTCAGCGGATGGAACGCTTCAGCCACACCCCCCGGTTGGGATTTGGCGCGGGAGTTGGTCCTTACCTTCTCGGACACCGACCACGCCAACGGACGTTTTGGGGTGGGGACCTGGGGACAGAGCGGCGGCGGGCCGGCGACGGCTTCGAACCCGGTCAACGCGGGGGTGTTGATCGAGGACGTGGTCGTGGAATCGGGTGGGCGCGAGGTGTTCCGGGAGGAATGGCAGCAGGTGCCCCTGGCTGCGGAGTTGCCCGTGGGCTGGCAACCCGCAACGACAGGTGCTTCGGCGGGCACCTGGCAGGTCACCGCGCACGGTGGCATTTTGCAGACGGCCAATTTTTCCACACCCAGCACGGGAACGGTGACGGAGCCGAGGGCGGATGGTGACGGGTCGATCCTTCTGGCTCCCGCTCTGACGTCGCCGAATCAGGCCCTGAGCTTCGTGTTTCATCCCTTCGACGACGATGGCATTGGGTTCGTTTACGATTTCGCGGACACGAACAATTTTGCGCGGGTTTTGTTTGTTTCCGAGCCGACGGCGAACGGCAGGATTCCCCAGGGTGTCAATGTCAGTCGGCGGATGGGGGGCGCTTGGACCAATATCTTCGTGGCGAACACGGATTTCGTGTACCGGAACGGCGTTCCATTTTCCGTGGATTTCGCGCATCGCGACGGGAGTTACCGGATGATGGCCCGGGATCTCGACGATCCCTCCCGAACCCGGAGTTGGTCCTGGGCCGATGTGTCCGTCGGTCAGGGGCGTCGCTTTGGTCTCTCGGTTTGGGGTGAAACGGACGCCCATTTTCTGCGGGCCAGCGCGGCTGAGCTTCCGGTGATGCAGACCTCGGGCAGTCCGCGCATTGCGAAGGTCACGGTCAGCGGTGGGGTCCTGACCCTGGACCTTGCCGACCTGGGCGGGGTTGCCTATGCCGTCGAGCGTGCGGATGCCTTGTCTTCGTCGGGTTGGGTCACCGTGGCGGAGGGGCAGACCACGGCGGTTTGGAGCATGGCTCTTCCTGCGGGTTCGAGCGCGGGCTTTCTTCGCATCCGGCAATCCCGATGAACCCGTTCCTGATCGCTCTCTATCCGGGGCGCGGGCTGGGATGCGGGAGTGTGCCCCCTGGCCGGTGGCGGCGTGCGAAGGAGGGATTCACTCTGATCGAGCTGCTGGTGGTGATCGCTGTCATCGCGATTCTGGCCTCGATGCTCCTCCCAGCGCTGGCGCAGGCCAAGGATCGGGCGCGTCGGATTGGGTGCCTGAACAACACCCGGCAGGTGATGATTGCCTCGCACCTGTACGCCGACGATTACCCGGGCTTCTTTTACAACACGGCCTCCATCGGCAGCGACGAGGCGCCCCTCTCATTTTACCCGCGGTACCTCTCGACGGTGAAGGTGTTCGTCTGTCCGAACACGCGAAATGTGGTCCGGGAGAACGTCAAGGATCGCAACAACGTGCTGCTGGATCTGGCGGTGACCGCGAATGGGGACCGGTTGCACAACAAGGGCGGACACAGCTACGAGTTCTTTGGCATTTTTGAGCGCGGAGACTTGAACGGGGTGCGCAAGAGCCCTTCCTCCACGGCCTTTGCGCCGACGAAGATTGTGATCGTGCTGGATGCGGACGACGACCTTCCGCAGGTGTCCTACGACGCGAACAACTCGCCCGACCCGGTGAACAACCATGGGGCCAAGGGTTGGAATTGGGGCTTCGCGGATGGCCATGGGGAGTGGGTGACAGCCCGGCGCACCTCCGACGCCCTGCACGAGAGTTGGATGACTTCGGGGGTTGGCACGAAGCCTTATGGTGAACGATGAAACCCGCCCGATCGAATTCATGCGCACGCTAAGAAGCCTTGTTCTCGCCGTTGTACTCCTCCCCGCCTCCCTCTTGGGAGATCCCGCGGAACAGATCCGATGGCCCGGGGCGACCCCGGAAGGCACGCTCCTCCCGAACGGCTGGCGGCTCACGCCCGCCGGGGATCATCTCCCGACGTCCGACTACCTCCTGAATCTTGTGTCCACGCCGGACGGCAAGCGGATCATCGGGGTCCATGGGGGATTCAACCCGCATGGGCTCGTGGTCATCGATCCGGTCCGCTGGGAGGTTCTGCAACGAGTTCCGCTCAAGTCGGCCTGGCTCGGTCTGGCCTGGAGCCCGGACGGCTCGCGTTTGTTTGTTTCCGGAGGGAACGCCACGAGCCGGACCAATGCCACGGCGGCTCCCATCCTGGGCTTTGATTACGTCGACGGACGGCTGGGGGCGGATCCGGCGGTGCGGCTGATGCATCGGCTTCCGGGGAAGGAGATCTACTGGTCCGGATTGGCGCATCATCCGCGGGAACCCAGGCTTTTTGCCGCCAACCGGGGCACGGGGAATGCGCCGGGGCAGGTGGTTGTGTTCGATACGGAATCGAGTGCGATCGTGGCCGAGGTGCCCGTGGAGGTGACTCCCTACGATCTGGTTCTGGATCCTTCAGGCGAGACTCTGTTCGTTTCCAACTGGTCGAGCCGGTCGTTGAGCGTGATCGACACCGCGTCGGGCCGGGTTACCTCGACGATTGCCGTGGGATACAATCCGAACGATATGGTCCTCGGTCGGGACGGCCGGCTCTTCGTCGCCTGCGGCAACGAGAACTCGGTGTATGTCGTCGACACAAAGCTTGGGCGGGCGGTGGAGGTGCTGAGGACCTCCATGCATCCTCGGGCGCCGGTTGGATCGACTCCCAATGCGTTGGCGCTCGATCCGTCGCAAAAATTCCTTTTTGTCGCCAATGCGGACAACAACAACGTTGCGGTGATCCACGTGGGGGAGGCCGACGAGTCCAGCGTGCTGGGGTTCATTCCGACGGCATGGTATCCCTCGGCTCTCGCGGTTGCCCCCGACGGCCGCCAGTTGTTTGTCGGTTCCAGCAAGGGACTGGGTGGCTATTCGGACATTCGGGGCCCGCGCAGTCCGCTGGCTGCGGACGGTTCGCGGGAAGGCAAGGGCTCGGTGAAGTCGCTTCAGAAGGGAAGTGTCAGCCGCATACCGCTTCGGCGCCTTCGCCGCGACTTGCCGCGTTACACGCGTCAGTCGGTGGCCAACTCCCCGTATCATGACTCGTTGCTCGCCGAGGTGCGGCCTGACAAGAGAATGCTGTCGTCCATCGTGCCTCGACGGGTCGGGGCGGGGTCTCCGATCCGGCACGTGATCTATATCATCAAGGAGAACCGCACCTATGACCAGGTGTTTGGCGATCTGCCCCAGGGCAATGGCGATCCCCGGTTGACGATCTTCGGTCGCGAGGTGACGCCCAATCATCACAAGCTCGCCGAGCAGTTCGTGCTTCTCGACAACCTCTACTGCGATGCCGAGGTGAGCGTGGACGGTCATTCATGGTCGACTGCGGCCTATGCGACGGACTTCAACGAGAAGCTGTGGCCTCCGAACTATGGCGGGCACAGTTCGGCTTCGGTCGCCCCCGCGGTGGTCCCGTCGTCCGGCTACCTGTGGGATGCGGCCGCCCGCAAGGGGCTGACGTACAGGAGTTACGGGGAGTATGCTTCCCGGGTCAGTGAAGGCGGACAGATGGACGCGGCACCGGGTGTTTCGGGTCTTGTCGGGCATGTCTGTCCCAAGTTCCGGCTGCCTGGCATGCGTGACACGGACAACGTCCGCGCGTTTTTCGCGGAGCTCGACGAGTATGACAGGCATTTCGATTCCACGAATCGCGCTCTGCGTCTGCCGAACTACATCGTCATGAGCCTGGGGGAGGACCACACGCAGGGGACCCGATCGGGGGCGCCGACCCCGGTGGCTTGTGTTGCGAACAATGATTGGGCGGTTGGCCAGTTGGTCGAACGGGTCACTCGAAGTCCCTACTGGCCCGCGACCGCGATTTTCGTGATCGAAGACGATGCGCAGGACGGTCCGGATCATGTGGACGCGCGACGTACGATCGGTCTCGTGGTCAGCCCTTACACGCGGCGCGGGCATGTCGACAGCACGCTCTACACGACGTCCTCGATGATTCGAACCATGGAACTCCTGCTGGGTATTCCGCCCATGACCCAGTACGACGCGGCGGCCACTCCGATGACCGCGTCATTCACGGATGTCGCCAATCTGGAGCCGTACATCCATGAACCGCCGCGTGTCGACGTGCAGGCGAAGAATCTCAAGACCGCATGGGGTTCCGGGGAATCCGAGGCGATGGATTTCAGCGACTACGACCGAACTCCGATGTTCGCGCTGAATCGGATTCTCTGGAAGAGCGTGAAGGGTGCGGATTCCGAGATGCCGTTGCCCGTTCGAGGCATCCATTTCCGCAGGTGACGTCCCAGTCGGGGCAGGCATACCGAGAATTCCACGGTTTCACCTTCCGCTCCGAGCCAGCCACCCCAGCCGGTCCGAATGTCCTGGATGCAGCGGTGATCCAGGCGGCGCTGGGGGTCCTTCCACCCACCTGCGAGTTGGAATCGCTCAAGCGAAATGAAGGTCCGCTTGAGTCCTGGGACGGTGCGGTATCCGGCCAGTTGTGGGTGATTTTGAGAATGCGCGAGTCGCGTGGAGGTTCGGCGAAACGGTGCTTCCAGGGGGAGGGGGCGGCATGGGTTGGAGCAATGGCTAGACCGAGGAGGCAGGCCAGGGCCCAGCGGAACCGGTGGAGCAAGAGAACCAGGCGCTGCGCTGCCGACCACGGATTGGAGTCCCAATGCGGGAGGTTCACCACCGAGGACACAGAGAGCACAGAGAATTCGGAAAGAGTGTGAGGTTGAAGCCGTCGACGCCGGTTGCAGCAGTACGTTCCAAGGAATTCGGCATGCTTGAA
>CAYZAE010000124.1:0-18264 GCA_964476125.1 uncultured Verrucomicrobiota bacterium
CGGGCTCGGGCCTGGAGGCGCAGGGGTTCCCGAACGATGAGCGGGCCGGTGTAGGGTCGGGCGGATGGCGAAACGCTCCCGCCCGGTGCCCGTGGATCCGTGCCGTCGGTGGTCAGGTAAAGGGTTCCGGTGGCGCTGGTGAGTGTGATGGCGAATCCGTCGGGGACGCTGCCGCCCGGGTGATTGAGCGTGGGAGGGGCGAGATATTGGCTGTCGATCCAGTCGGCGCGCTGCCGCAGCCACGACTTCATCTGGGTCAGACGCCGGGTCCATTCGGCGGTGCTGGGTATGCCGTTGAGCAGGGATTTCGACGGCGTTATTTCGGCGGCCTGACGATCGACGAGTGCGGCCAGGGAGGTGCCTGCCAGCGGTCCGGTGCGCAGGGCCCACCAGCGGTCGATGTATTCCTGGGCGAAATCCGGGTCGGCGAAGAGACGCGCGTACCAGAGCCGTTCGGATCGGTGGAGCAGACTGCCCGTGGGACCCCCGGAGACGTAATAGGACGCCCAGTTGTAGTCCCAGGCGGGACCCATGCGCAGACGGCCGTCGTCGCCTTTCCAGGGGAACATGCTGATGAGCAGGCCGTCCCCGTTTCGGGTGAGTGTGTTGAGAATGAAATAATCGATGAAATCGCGCGTATCGAGCAGGCGGCGGTAGCCGTTGGTGGGGTTGCGCCAGAGGTTGTTGTTGTAGAGCACGGCTTCGAACTGCCGGAACCAACCCTCGATGGCGGCGCGTTGGGCGGTGTTGATGACGTAGCCGTTGGGATTGTCGAAGTTGATGTAGGCGTTCGGCTGCTGCGGATGGTCGTCGCCGGGCACGGTCCCGTATGCGGTGTCGGCGCGCGTCTGGAGGATCCGATCGGGTCCGGCGGTGTGGAAGAACGACGGTCGCGTGGTGCCATTGGGAGCGGGCCAGCCCTGTTCCGGTTCGGGATCCATGCGGTTGATGTTGATCAGCCAGCCGCCGGTGGAGCCGTCATTGGAGAGCCGTTCGAAGTCCAGCCGATTGGCACCGCGGGCGACCCGTTCCACGATGGCGTAAACGCCCCGGCGATCCTCGAGCGACAAATCCCCGCCATCCTCGTTGATAAACGCTTCCACCCAGCGGAAGCGCACCGAGTAATTGCCGAAGCTCCGGCTGAGATCGTAGGCGAAGGTGTTGAAGAGAAGTGTCGGATCGCGGCTGGGATCCGCGTCGGGAAAGTACAGAATCCAATCCGCATGTGCGGGCAGGTCGAGCGGCGAGACGTCGAGTTCCCGGCCGGCTTCGTCCATGGCCTCGACGCTGTAAGGTTTCTGACGCCATTCGGAGGAGTAGGCCCCGCGTCCACGGATGCCCATCCTGCCGATCATCTGCGGCGGCTGGGTGAAGGCGGTGGCGCCGGCTGTCCGTTCGAACGTGGCCCAGGTGGCGGTCTGGCGGGGAACCTGACGGAGCCCGGCCCCGGTGGAATTCCAGCCCTTCTGCCGGATCGGTCCGGCGCCGAAGTTCTCGATCACCAGCAGCGGCAGGGACGAAGTGTAGCCGATCAGGTTGGGGGCAAGCCGCAGATAGGACCTGCCCCGGACGGGGCCGGGCAGACCCTGGGCGATGGCAACGGCCCGGACATGGGTCGACCGTCCGATGGGGAAGGCGTTGGTGTAGCGTAAGCCGGTGGACTGGCCGGGCTCGGTGCCGTCGAGGGTGTAGCGGATTTCGGCGTCCGGATCCGGATGGGTGAGGGTTACTTCCTGGGCGTTGGTGAACGTGCCGCCGGCGGGTGAGATTCCGACTTCGACGGGCGGCACCGGGCGATCGGGATTGGACTGGCCGGGCGTGGGAGCAGCCAGGAAACCGGCGGTGTTGGGATCGCCGCCGTGAATGCCGTAGGCCGTGTTCGGGGACAGGGAAGGGTAGGCTGGACGGAAGGCGTGTTGCCAGGCGCCGGCGGGTCCGGTGAGGGCCAGGAATTCCCCGGAGTTCCGGAGCTGGAAATTTGTATGGAGTGGGCGTCCGGGAATGGCGCGGTCCTTGCCCGAGGCGAAGACCACGAGGAAACCGCCGGGGGCGAGGTTCGTGGCCGGGAACCGCCAGCGCGCGGGGTTGGCGGGATCATCGGTGAGTGAGCAGCCTTCGAGCGATATGGCGGTCGGGGTGGGGTTCAGGATTTCGATCCAACCGGAGTGTTCCCCGTCTTCGTCGGCGAGCAGCGAGCGGTCGTCGGCCACGATCTCCGAAATCACCGGATGACCTGCGGGCGCGGTTCGGCGCAGGAGGAGTGAGGCTTGGGCGGTGCCGAGGCGGTTGGTGACTTCCAGGGTCAGTCGCAGGGAGTTCGTGGGATGGAGAGTGACGGATCCCCGGCCGTCGCGGGTGAGTGCGGTGACGTCCCCGGGCCATGGATCGAGCCGGATCCCCAGGCCGTTCTCCGTCCGCCAGGTGGCGGTGAGGGCGTCGCCGGGTTTGAAGAAGACGCGGTCGGCAGTGAATTCGTGAATCACCGGAACCGGGAACACGCCGGAGAAGGCGGCGGCGTGGGAGCGGATAACGGTCTCGGGGAGCGGGTCATCATAGACCGTAAGCCGGTGCAGAATGCCGGTCATGGCTTCGGTGCCGCCGGGATTGGAGCCGAGCCAGCCGGCGCCGGTGGGCAGGGCGAAGGCGGCGTCGACGCCGGTGGCCGTTCCTGCCAGGACGCCATCCCGATACAACCGCATGGTGCGCTGTGCGGCCGACCACGCGTAGACCACATGGGTCGCCGTGGTGGGGGAGGGGACGGGCGGGGTGAAGGCGTAGTCCTTGACCCCGAGTTGCGTGAAGCCCAGTTGGCCGGTGCGGGGAAACTGGGCGAAGCGGAGGTTGCTGGAGACGTTGGCGCCGACGGCGAGATAGCCGCTTTGGGCGGAGGGATCGCCTTGAACGATGAACTCGAAGGCGGCGTCCCCGGACACGTTGCCGAAGTTCCAGGGGACCCGGGTGGTGCCGGTGAGGGTGACCGGCGCGGTCCGGCGCGAGGCGGGAACTCTTCCTGCGGTGATGTCGGTGTCGATCGCGGCGTCGTAGTCCGTGAGTGAGCCGGCCACGCGCGCGGCGGTGAGGGTGAGTGCAAGGAAGGCGGCGAGCGCGAGCCCCGGGAGCTTTGGCCTTTGCCCGGGCCTGGGAGGGCGGGGTGGGTTGGGGAACCGGTCCGGGACTCGCGATCGTTGGGACATGAAGATCAGACCCGGAGGAAGATCCGGCGCTGGTAGAGGAACCGGAGGAAGAGGAATCCGAAGCCGAGCGTGGCGAGGGCGAGCACCAGTTCCTGGTAGTTGCCGAGGGCGGCGCCGATGGGACCGCCGACGAACAGTTTGGCCATGCCTTCGAAGTCGATGAATTTGCCTCCGAAATAGATGGTGATGGGGTTCACGCCGATCCAGACGAAGGGCATGGCCCATTTCTGGAGCTTCCAGACATCGATCACCTGGTAGAACGCGGCGAGGAACAGGTAGCTGTAGCCGCCGGCGACGAGCACGAAGGAGGAGGTCCAGAGCTTCTTGATGACGGGGAACTGGAGGTGCCAGAGCCAGCCGACGATGAGACAGGCGACTCCGGCGCCGACGAGGCGGAGGACCTTCTTCCGGTCGTTGAGTTCCGGGTTTTTCAGCAGCAACCCGGCGAACACCCCGAGCAGACAGCTGGCGACGGCGGGGATCGTGCTCAGCAAACCTTCCGGGTCGTGGTCGCCGTCGTGTTTGCGCAGGGGCAGGTACTGTTTGTCGATGTAGTTCGCGAGATTCGCGCCTTCGGCGAAGTTGCCGGCGCCGTGGCCGGGGACGGGCACGAAGGTCATGAGTGCCCAGTAGCCCAGCAACAGTCCGGCGCAGACCCCCATCAGGGCTTTCGGTTTGAGATAACAGAAGAGCAGTCCGGCAAACAGGTAGCTGAGGGCGATTCGTTGCAGCACACCCAGCAGCCGGATTTCTTCGAAGGGTGTCGAGAAGCCGCCGTAGTAGAGAATTCCGAGGAAGTAGAGCAGGGCGGAACGGCGGATGATCCGGACGGTGGCGGTCCGGCGGTCGGTCTGCCGGATGGTTTTTTCGAGCGAGAACACCAGCGACACGCCGGCGATGAAGACGAACAGCGGGAAGATCAGGTCCTCGAAATGAAACCCCTCCCAGGCCTTGTGGTGGAGTTGTTCGGCGATCAGCCCGATCAACCCGCCGTTGGCAATTTTCTGGAGTCCGCGGACCAGCTCCTCCGCGCCGACGATCCAGAACATGTCGAATCCGCGGAGTGCATCGAGCGACAGAAGCCGGGTTTTGGCGGGTTCCGGGGCCTGGTTGGGAAGGGCTTCAGAGGGCATGGGGTGGGTGGCTGGGGGACCGCATGGAGAGTTTCGCAGTGCCGGGGCGATTAGGCGTTGGGGGGGACGAGGGCATCAAGAAGAGATCCTGGGGAGTGGGGAGTGGGGAGCGGGGAGTGGGGAGTGGGGAGGGGGGAGCCTGAGGGTGCGGGGAGTTCGACGTGCGTGAAGAAACGGTTCAGGCTTTCGCTTGCGAATGCGGGACGATCGGACATCGGATGATCAGGCCCCTCCGGGTGTGGCGGAGGATTTGCTGAACCGCGCGCTGCTGCTGGATCTTGAAGTCACGCGATCGGGACGGATCCAGGAAGTGGGGGCGGTGCTGGCGGGAGAGACCCTGCTGTGGCGGAGTTCGGAAGGGCGCGGCGATGGGTTTGGGGCGTTGGCCGAACTTGCGGGCCGCGCGGGCTGTGTGATCGGACATAATCTGCGTCGACACGACCTGCCGCGCATCCGGGAGGTCCGACCGTTGCATCCGGTCCTGTCGCTGCCGGTCCTTGATACCCTTGAGCTATCGCCCCTGGCCTTTCCCAGGAATCCGTATCACCGGCTGGTGAAGGATCACAAACTTGTGCGCGAAAGTGTGAACGATCCGGTGGCGGACGCGCGGTTGGCGGGGCAACTGTTTCTGGATGAGTACCGGTCCTTCGAGGCGATGCGCCGCTCGGATCCGGACCTGTTCCATCTCCTCCATGCCCTGTTGGCGGATCCGGAAGGAACCGACGATCGGGGGGCGGAAGGGTACGCGACGTTCTTCCGGCTCTTCGGTGAGGTGAGGCCGGCGCGGGAAGAGATTCCGCAGCGCGCGCGGCGCTGGGTGGGGGAGAGGGGGTGTTCGAAGGTATCGCTGGAGGCGGGCCGGTTGGGCACGGCCGGGCAGCGGTTCGACCTGGCTTATGCGTTGTCGTGGTTGAGCGTGGCGGGCACCGATTCGGTGTCGCCGCCGTGGGTGAGACACGCCCATCCGGGCACGGGAGTGCTCTTGCGGACGTGGCGCGAGGTTTCGTGCGGTGGTGTGGAGTGCGCGTATTGCCGGAACACGCATGATCCCCGCGAGCAGCTCCGGCAATGGTTCCGGTTCGATGATTTCCGACCCCTTCCCGCGAACGCGGAGGGCGGAAGCCTTCAGCGGGACATCGTGGCGGCGGGCATGCGGGACGAGTCGCTCCTGGCGGTGCTGCCCACGGGTGGCGGGAAGTCCCTGGGTTTCCAGGTCCCGGCCATTGTGCGGAACATTCGTCGGGGTGTGCTGACCGTCGTCCTGTCGCCGTTGCAGGCGCTGATGAAGGATCAGGTCGACGGGATGGTGCGCCGGACCGGCATGCCGTTTGCGGCGGCGCTGCATGGGTTGCAGACGCCACCGGAGCGGGGTTCGGTCCTGCGCGGGTTGGCGGCGGGCGACACGGCTCTTCTTTACGTTGCGCCGGAGCAGTTGCGGAACCAGTCCTTTGAGACGGCGCTTTCCCAGCGCGAGGTGGGTTGCTGGGTGTTTGACGAGGCTCATTGCCTTTCGAAATGGGGCCATGATTTCCGGCCGGACTATCTGTATGCCGCCCGGTTCATTCGTGAGTTCGCGCAGCGCCAGGGTGTGGCCATTCCGCCCATCGCCTGTTTCACCGCCACGGCCAAGCGCGAGGTGCGCGATGAAATCCTGGAACATTTCCGCGTGGAGACGGGCCGGGAACTGCGGTGTTTCGAGGGTGGCGTGGAACGGGACAACCTCGACTTTGAGGTCGAGTCCATCTCGACCTACGCCAAGCTGGGCCGGTTGCACGAGCGGTTGTCGGAGGAGCTCGACCGAGACGGGGCCGGTTCTGCGGTCGTGTTTCGGGCCCGGCGCGATGCGACGGAGGTCACGGCGGCCTTCCTTCTGGCGCAGGGCTGGAAGGCGGCGCACTTCCATGCGGGCCTGACGCCGCCGGAGAAGAAGCGCATTCAGGACGAATTCCTCGCGGGGGCGATCCAGGTCATCTGCGCGACGAACGCGTTTGGCATGGGCATCGACAAGGACGACGTGCGCCTGGTCATTCACGCGGACACTCCGGGATCGCTGGAGAACTACCTGCAGGAGGCGGGCCGGGCGTGGCGGGATGGGCGGCAGGCGGCGTGCCTGCTCCTGTATGACGAGGCGGACTGTGAGGATCAGTTCCGGCTGGGGGCGCATTCGGAGCTGAGCAGCCGGGATTTGGCGGGGATTCTGCGGGCGGTGCGGCGTGCGGACCGGGGTGGCAGTGGGGAGGTGGTGATGACCACCGGTGAGATTCTGCGGGACGAAGAGATGGAGGCCAATCTGGCCATGAACGACCGCAGTGCGGACACGCAGGTCCGGACGGCGATCGCCTGGCTGGAGCGGGCGGGGTTTTTGCAGCGGGACGAGAACGTCACCTCGGTGTTCCAGGCGCGGCTGCTGGTTCGGAACCTGGCGGAGGCCGAGGCCAAACTGGCGCCCTTGAACCTGTCGGAGATCGAGCGGGGCCTGTGGCTGGCGATCCTGCGGGAGATCATGGCCATGGTTCCGGGGCAGAACCTCACCGTGGATCGCATCGCCCTGCTGCCGGAGTTTGAGCGGCTCTCCCAGGCAGGGTCGGGGAATCGACGCAGTCCGGAAAACGTCAGTGCCCGGATTCTGAAGATCCTGCGGAGCATGGATCAGGCGTGCCTGTTGCGCCGGGATCTTCGGCTCAACGCCTTTGTCCGGCACAAGGTGGCGGACCATTCGCGGTTGCGCCTGGAGCGGTTGATCCGGACGGAGCGATCCCTGCTTTCGATGCTGGCCGAGGCGGATCCCGAGCCGGAGGGCTGGGTGCCCCTGGCGTTGCGGCCGCTGAACCAGCGCCTGCTCGACGAGGGGTGCGAGAGCACGATGGAACTGGTGCGCGCGCTGTTGCGAAGCCTGTCGGAGGACGGCAAGGGGTTCGCGGGAAGCCACGGCAGCCTGGAGCTTCGGTTCATCGCCCGGGATGCGTACCGCGTGCGGGTGGTGCGGAGCTGGCGAACGATCGAGGAACTGGCGGGACGCCGGCAGCAGGTGGCGTCCCTGATCCTGGAGGTTCTCGCGGCGCGGATTCCCGCGGACCAGGCGCCCCGGGCGGATGTCCTGGTGGAGTTTGGCTTCGACGAAATCAGCACCGCCCTGGATCGCCATTCCGGGTTGCGCGCCGAAGTCCGGGATGTCGAGGCGGCGATCGAGCGCGCCCTGATGTATTTGCATGAGCAATCGGTGATCGTGCTGCAGCAGGGGTTGGCCATTTTCAGGTCGGCGATGACCCTGCGATTGAGCCCCGAGCGGGGCCGGGACCGGTATCGGGCGAGCGATTTCGAGCCGCTCCGCCATCATTACCGGGAGCGCATGCTGCAGATTCATGTGATGGCCGAGTATGCGCGCCGGGGCCTGCAACGGATCCAGGACGCCCAGGCGCTGGTGTCCGCGTATTTTGCGCTGCGCAGGAAGGAATTCCTGCACCGCTATTTCCGCACCCAACCCCAGTTGCTGGAGCATGCGACGACGGCGGATTCGTTCCGTCGCATTGTGACGGATCTGGGGAACCCGGCGCAGATCCGGATTGTGACGGCTCCGGTGGAGGGGAACCTGCTGGTCCTCGCGGGGCCTGGGAGTGGGAAGACCCGGACGGTGGTGCATCGGTGTGCCTATCTCCTGCGCGTCGAGCGCGTGCCGGCGCGGAGCATTCTGGTGTGCTGTTTCAACCGGCATGCCGCGCTGGAGGTGCGCCGGCGCCTGGTGGATCTGGTGGGGGACGACGCCCGTGGCGTGCTGGTTCAGACCTATCATGGACTGGCGCTGCGCCTCCTGGGTCGGTCGTTGGCGACTCCGGGTGGCGCGGCGCCGGAGGTGGCGGATCTCGACCGGGTGATCCTGGACGCGGTGGCTCTGTTGGAAGGACGCGAGCTTCCGCCGGGCATGGAGTCCGACGAGTTGCGCGACCGGTTGCTCGCGGGCTTCCGCCATATCCTGGTGGATGAGTACCAGGACATTGACGAACCCCAGTACGCGATGATCTCGGCCATCGCGGGGCGGAAGGTGGCGGATGCGGACCAGCGCCTTTCGATCATGGCGGTGGGGGACGACGACCAGAACATCTATGCGTTCCGGGGGGCGAATGTCCGGTTCATCGGAAAGTTCCGGGAAGACTATGGGGCCGAGGTTCATTACCTGGTGGAGAACCATCGATCCACCCGGTACCTGATCGAGGCGGCGAACCAGCTCATTGGGCTGAATGCCGATCGCATGAAGAGCGAGTACCCGATCCGCATCGACCAAGGACGGTTGCTGTTGCCGGCGGGAGGCGAATTCGCGGGGCGGGATCCGGTCGGGCGGGGGCGGGTGCGCATTCTGCGGGTGGCGGGGGGGCGGGAGCAGGCGCTGGCGGTGATCGACGAGGTGCGACGCCTGGGAACGCTGGGGGTTTCGGACTTCTCGAAGTTGGCGGTTCTGGCGGAGACCCATCGTGATCTGGCGCAGGTGAGGGCGCTGATGGAGGCGGAGAAAATTCCGATTCGCTGGCTGGCGACGCGGACTTCCCTGCCCATGTCGCGGGTGCGGGAGGTTCGTGCCGTTCTGGAGTGGCTGACCCAGCGAAGCCGGGAGAGCCTTTCCGCGAGCCGCATTCAGGCTGCCGTCGGGGCGATGTATCCGGAGTCAGGCCGGCATGTCTGGGTGGCGTTTGTGAGACGACAAGTGGAGGCCTGGCGGGTGGAGACGAACGATGCCGAGGTGCCGGCGGCGTTGGCGCGGGAGTTTCTTCTGGAGGCGTGTGCCGAGGCTCGACACGGCGACGGCCTGGAGCAGGGCATTGCGTTGGGAACCGTTCACGCGGCCAAGGGGACGGAGTACGACCATGTGCTGTTGCTCGGGGCGTGGGTCCTTTCGGGGGATCGCCAACGCCAGGAGGAATCCCGTCGGGCGTTTTACGTCGGCATGACGCGGGCCCGGAGCACGCTGACGATTCTTCACCAGGGCCAGGGGCGTCCGGCCTGTCCGGATCCGCTGGAGGGGCCGGCCGTGGTTCGGGAGCCGGGGCGGTCCTGGGATGGGCGTTTGGTGGTTCCGGCGGTGCGGTACGAGGAGGTGGGTTTGGATGAACTGGATCTTGGTTTTGCAGGCCGGCAGCCGGCCGGAGATCCGGTGCATGCTGCTCTCGCCCGGTTGCAGCCGGGTTCCCGGCTGACCCTGTCGATGGGTGAGCCGAGGCGCTGGGAGTTGGCGGATGAATCGGGGCAGCCCGTGGTTCGGTTTTCGAAGCAGGGCGCCGCCCGGTGGGAACCCCGGGCTGAGTTCATCCGGGAAATCCGTGTTCTGGCGGTGTTGTGCCGAAGTGCGGCCATGGATCCGGACGAGGAACGGCGGAGGAGCTATCGGGTGCAGGAATGGGAGGTGCCGGTGCTTGAGATCGTTGTGAACGATGATGGCACGCGGAAGGACCGGGTGCGGTGATCCCTGCTTGAGGGAGGGTGTCTGTCACGGGACGTGCCTTCCCGGGGTGCCGCCGCGAACGGGGGAGGCGATCCAGGACGAGGCGAGTGAGGGATCGGAGCCCGACGCGAGCCGGTGCAGCGTGGAACCCTGGCCGTCGGCGGTGACGGGCCAGGGGACTTCATCGCGGTAGGCGACGCGTTGCACTTCGATGCCGGTGGGGTCGAACAGGCGCACGGTGTCCCCGCTGTTGCCGAGGCCGAAATCGAAGGAGGCGATCGGGTCGCTGGCATTGGGGTGGGTCCACTGGAACTTCACCACGCTTCGCGCGATCACGCAGGAGCCGCCGGGCGCGAGTTCGAACCCGGGCAGGACGCAGGCGGAATCGTCCTGTTGATCCCGGAGCACCCAGCCCTGGAGGTTGATGGAGGTGTTGCCTGGATTGTGCAGTGCGGTCCAGTCGTGGGCGTCGAGGTCGTCGGGTGCGTGGTAGTTGATCTCGGTGATCCAGACCGTCTTTGCGGGGGCGGGCGGGACGGGGAGCGGTTCGAATTCCGCGACCATCGTTTGGGTCTGACCCGCGGACACAACCGTGTTTAGGAAGGGGGAAGCGGTGAAGCCGGTGTCGGTGGTCCATCCGCGGACCCGGAACCCGGGTTGGGCGATGGCCTGGAGATCGTTGGTCAGTCCGGCGAAGTAGATTCCCTCCCAGCCGGAGTTTGTGAGGAACAGCGAGTTCAGCTGGATGGCGCCGGCATTGGGGGGATTGACGCGCACGTGGAGGGTTCCGTTTCCGGTGCCGAGTCCGAAGTGGGCGGCGCATTGGGAGCGGACGAGGGCGGGCCGTTTTGTGGCGAACTCGCGGAGCACGGTCAGGTTGGTTTCCCAGGTGGCCTGGGTGAAGGGCTGGTATTCCCGTTGGTAAGGGGCGCCGTAGCCCTGGCGTGTGAGTTCGTTCCAGCTCCAGCGCTCAAGGTGGGCGGGGATTTCCGGGCGGAGGACCGCGGCCATGGAGTCGATGAGGGAGATCACCCGTTCCTCGCGGAACGCGGTGTTGAGCAGGTCGGTGCAACGCCGGATGAAACGGTCGCGGAATCCCGGGTTGGCGAGCAGACGTCGCAGGAGAAGCGTGCGACCGCCGGCATTCGGCCAGCCGGTGCTGGTGCCGGTGCCGGCGGTGGCGAATTTGAACATGTTGGCGTAGTCCGCGTAGTCGCGGGCCATGGCGGGTTCGTAGATTTTCGCGGGCCAGAGGCCGAATCCGTAGTCCTGGTCGTAGACCATCCAGTGGAAGCGGCCGCGGGGTGTGCGGGGCCGCCAGCATTTGATGTTACCGATGTCGAAGTTTTGGAAGTAGATGACGGAGAGATGGTAGTCGATGAAGTTGTCGACCCCGAGCCAGGTGCGGGCGACGTGCTGGTAGTTGGTTTCCGCGGCCATGCTGCGGGTGTTCACGAAATCGCGGAAGGCGCGATAGGCGGTGGCGTCGCCGGCGCGGACATCCCCGTAGCCTTCGATCAGGTCGACGGATCCCTTGGGCAGTTCGTGATGGGCGAGCACATGGTGTTCGCTGAGTTTTTCGCGGAGGTTGTAGATCCCCCAGTACTGGCCGTTGAGATAGACCACGGCGGGACGGTAGGCCTGGCCGTCGAGCCGGGTGTGATCCTGGAGAAGCCGTTGCATGAGCCCGTCGCGCATCAGTGTGAAGGTGCCGTTGACGAAGTAGCTGCCGTAGGAGCGGGTGGTGCCGAACTGCGAGATGGGCGGGCGGGGCGGGATCTGGTGGGTGCTTTGGTTGTCGTTGCCCGAATTGCGGAGCACGAACGATTCGAAGTTGTCGAGGCCGCTGTCCGGGAAGATTTCATGTTTGAAGCTGCCGGCGCCGTATTCGCGGCGGGCGAGCACGGCGAGGGATTTCTGGGGGTAACCGCGGGAGCCCCAACCCCCGTAGACCTTCAGGCCGGCGCGTTGACGCAGGCCCGGGGTGCCGTCCGGTTCGAAGAGTTCCAGGGACACCACGATCTCGCGGTCCTTCCAGGCGTTGGAGCCGGAGAAGGGATAATTCTGGATCACCTCGCCCCGGTTGTTCACCACCTGGCTGGTCATGCCGAACAGGTAGCCGTCCTTGAACTCGAAGTACGCGGGGGGTGCGGCGAGGGAGATCACCGGCCATCCGGTGTGCCGTCGGGGGCCGATGAAAAAGGTGCGCACCGTTTCCTGGCTGCCGTTGCCGGCGGCGTCGAAGGTGGTGGCGCGCACCACGGTGGTTTGCTCGATCCGCAGGGGACCCGTGGCGGCTGGGGAAGTCGCGGAGGCAGGCGAGCCGTCCCGGGTGTAGCGAATGACCCCGCCGGGTTCCCGTGATTCGAGCCGCACGTCGAGGGCTGCCGTGTGGAAGCCGCCGTCGACGGAGAACTCCGGAGGTGCGACGACGATGCCGGTGGACACCGGGCTGTTCGTGGTTCCGGGGGTGGACTGGGTTCCGGAGAGGAATCCCCAGCGGGTTCCGCCGTCGGGGATGCGTCCGATGGCCTGGTCGGGGTGGAGTGGCGGCACGTCGATGCGATCCAGTTCCCGACCGAAGCGGTCGGTGAGCACGAGGGATTCGCCGGCGTTGGCCAGACCGAAGGGAGCGAGCAGGCCGCCGGGCGGCACGAGGGCGGCGGGATCGTCGGAGGCGTGGATCAGCAGGAAGGCGCCTGGCTGGAGAAGTCGGGCGGGAAGGGGCCAGGGTGGGGTGAGGCTGGATCCCTGGGAGAGCTGGATTCCGTCCAGGGCGACCGCTTCGTCCTGGGGATTGAACAGTTCGATCCAGTCGAGATGCTGTCCGTCCCCGGTGGTCTGGGCGGTCGCGTTGTCGGACATGACCTCGTTGAACACAGGACCCGGGGCCATCGGGGGGAGTCCGGTGCGGCGGATGCGGAAGAAGGCTGCGGTTGTGCTGGTCGTGGGGGGAGGAAGGGGGACGAAAGCCCGGTAGAGACCTTCCGTGAGGGCTTCGAGGTCGGCTTCCGGGCGCGCCTGCCAGGAGCCGTCGGAGGCAAGTGTCATCCGACTCCAGACTTCGAAGTCGGACGCGGTTCCGCCCGGGGCCGAGAATTGGAAGCTGAGCCGCCCGCCGGTGGTGGCGAGGGAGTCGGGGTCGATGTGGACTTCCTGCTGGGCGTGCAGGGGGAGGGGGAGAGGCAGAGAAAGAAGAAGAAAAAGAAGAAGAAGGTCGGGCGAGGGGCGATGGGAGCGGGGGGTTGGGAGTGGGAGCAGACGAGGTGTCAGCCTGCCAGGGGACGAGGGGGAGAGGGGCACGACGGGGAAAGACTGCGACTGTCCCGAGGGAGGGTCAATGGGTGCGCGCAGGGAAACCGGGCGCATCTCCGAGTTGTCGACCGGGGGATGGATCGGAGGAAGGGGAGGATCAGGATGGCCGTGGGAAAGGGGTTTGGGAGTGCTGCGACATGTCGCAGCTTTCGATTCGCCAGCGCCTCGCCTCCTGATGTGGGAGCGCTGGCCTGCGTTGGGTCCCGGGCCCGCGGTGAATCCAGAGCGGTGACATGTCCCCGCAGTCCAAATTCAGGCGGCTTGGACGGCGACAGGAGCCGCGGGCTTGCTCAGCGAAAACCTGGGGGTGGGCCGCGGGAAACCCGGTCGACGTGCGGCCTGCTTTGGTCCAAGGTCCAGCCACCCTATGCGGATGCTGTTCGTTGCCGACCTTCATTATGCCCTGAAGCAGTTCGACTGGGTGGCTTCGCGGGCGTCGAGCTATGACGCGGTGGTCATCGGGGGTGATCTGCTGGATCTGGCGTCGGGGTTGGACATCGATGTTCAGATCGTGGTGATGGAGAAGTATCTGGACCGGTTACGTCAGCTCACGCGACTGATTGTCAGTTCGGGCAATCACGATGGGGACAGCCGCAGTGCGGCGGACGAGTCGGTGGCGCGGTGGATCCGGGAGGCGAAGGCGCCGCAGGTTTATGTGGATGGCGATTCGGTGGATCTGGGCGGGATTTTGGTGACGGTGTGTCCGTGGTGGGACGGGCCGGTGTCGCGTGCGGCGCTGGAGGCCCAGTTGGAGGCGGACGCGGCCAAGCCGAAGACGAAGTGGATCTGGATTCATCACGCGCCTCCGGATCGATCGCCGGTGAGTTGGACGGGGAAGAAGTTTGGCGGTGACGAGTTCCTGGTGCAATGGATCGCGCGTCATCAGCCGGATCTGGTGTTGTCGGGGCACATTCACAACGCCCCGTTTTACGAGGGGGGCTCCTGGGTGGACCGGCTTGGGCGGACTTGGGTGTTCAACCCGGGGCGGCAGTTGGGGCCGTGTCCGACGCATCTATCCTTTGATTTGGAGCGGATGACGGTGGAGTGGCTTTCGGCGGAGGGTGGGGAGGTGCGGCAGTTGGTGGCGTTGGGGGAGGCCGGGGTCAGCTCCGGCGGGGGGCAGGCTGCCGTTGCATGAGGGTTTCGAGCACCTGATCGACCATGCCGAGGTGGTCGTGACCTTCGTACTGCCGCTTCACATCGGTCAGATACTTGTTGAGTGCGTCGAGGCGGTGGGCGAGCAGTTCGGCGAGGAACAGGCTGGCCTGGGCTGAATTGTTGAGGAATTCGCGGGGGTTTTCGATGAGGGCGAAGGAGGACGGGGCGAGGGCGCGGACGGTGGCGGTGTGGGGGCCTCCGAGGAGGACGGACATCTCGCCGAAGACCACACCGGGCTGGGAGGTCCTGGCGACGCGGATTCCGTCGCGGAGCACTTCGACCTGGCCCTCGATCATGGCGAGCATGATGCCGGAATGCTCCCCCTGCCGGAGGATGATCTCGTCGGTGTCGAACTTTCGAACTTCGAGGTTTCCGACCAGGTCGAGGATCCCGCTCATGCTGCGGGCGGTTGTATCAGTCCGCCGTGCGGACGCAACGGGATACCCTGAGGGGTGGGGGAGTTGGTGCATCCGCAGTTGGTAGGTGGGTCGCGTTGCGACGAGCAGCGCCGTGTTCAGCGGCGCTACACCCAAAGGGTGCCGCCCGCTCAGCACGCTGCCCGCTCAGCGCGGGCGGGGTTGTCGCCGCGCGACCATTCCCCCCCCCAACTTGAAGATGGGTCCGTGCCGGGCGGGTTGAGGAAGGGCAGGGCGGCGTGTCCGGAGAACCCGCCCTACCGCCGCCGGTGGTGGGCCTGCCAGAGATCCTTCAGTTCCGAGGGTTCGAGGGACGCGAGTTCGCCGCCGGGGAGGAGCCGCCGGCCGGCGAGCAGGGTGGCGAGGTCCCGGATTTCCTGGAGGGTTCCGGAGGCGGAACTCAGTTCATCCCTGCGGAGGGGGGTGTTCTGGCTGGCGGAGTAGACCTGGCGATCGTCGCTGCCAAACGCGACCCAGAAGGCCCTTCCCGAATGGATCAGGGGCATGGAAACCGGGAAGCCGGTGGCGGTCTCCCAGAGCCGTCCCATGTTTCCGTCGCCCACGCTCAGGATTTTGCGCTCGTCGGGACTTGGGCACGCCCAGCGTACGGCGCCACCGTGGTTGAATCGTTGGGCAGGCGAAGCGGATCGGAGCGACCAGAGAACCACGCTGCCGGAGGAACTGGAACTTCGGAGGTCGGCGTTGCGTCCGTAGGCGGCGAGGAGGTGGTCGGGGTTTTGGAAGAAGGCCAGGGCCCGGACGGTGGAACCCTCCGAAGGGAGGTCGGCGAGCAGGCTGGCGTCGTGTGCCGACCAGACTCGGACGGATCCCTCGGTGCTGCCGGTGGCGATGCGCGGGTGGTGGGGGTCGAAGATCCCGTGGGTGACCGCCTCGGAGTGGCGGGCGGGTGGGCAGGCTTCGGTGGCGTCGGCTGTTTTCCACAGGTGCGCGGCCCCGTCCTCCCCGGTGGTGATGAGACGTTGTGCATCGGGGCTCAAGCAGGCGGACAGGATGGGAGCCTGGTGGCGTATTGGACTGGAGCGCCAGGAGGGGTCGTGCAGGGAGGCGATGGCGAGTGTTTTGTCGTCCTGCAGGAGGAGGTATTTCCCGTCCTGTTCCGAGAATCCGGCGAATCGCTGATCTGGAGTGGGCGCTTCGAGACCGTGGAAGATGAGATGCGGGGGCAGCCGCCAGAGCCGGGCGATGCCATCCTCGCCCGTGGTCAGAAGCCGTTCGCCGGAGTGATCGAAGTCGACGACGCTGAGCAGGCCGTTGTGGCGGAGGAGCGGCGTGGCGAGTTGGCCGGATTGCCAGTCCCAGACCCGGGCGCAGTGGTCGGCGGAGGCGGTGGCGACGAGGCGGCCTCCAGGGTGGAACGTAATGCGGTTGACCGCGTTCGGATGGACGAGCGGAGCGCCCAGGGGTTTGCCGGTTGCGACGTCCCAGACCCGTGCGGTCCGGTCGTCGCTCGCCGTGGCGACCCGGAGCCCGTCCGGACTGAACGCGGCCCGGCGGATTCGACCGGAGTGGTTGAAAAAATGGAGAAGTCGGGGTGGCGATTCCGTGGACCAAAGCCTGGCGACGCCGTCGTCGCAGGACGTGACGAAGGAGCGTCCGTCGGGGCTGAAGGCGGCGTGGCGAAGGTAGTCGGTATGTTGCACCGGCGGGCAGGCTTCCCGACCTTCCGGCAATTGCCACAGGCGGGCCGTGCCATCCCAGGAACAGGTCAGGAGCAGGTTGCCGGCGGGTGCGAAGTCGACGACCCGCACGGGGCCGCCGTGGAGCAGGGGGTGGCAGACCGGGGTGCCGGTTTCGACCTCCCAGACGCGGGCTGTGCCATCATCACTGGCGGCGGCGATCCAGGAGCCGTTGGGACTGAATTCCACGGATCGGACGGGTCCCGAGGTGGTGATGAGCGAGCGACTGAGCCCGGGTTGCCTGAGTTCGGTGAGCCGCACTTCATTGGTGGTGCCGCGACGGACGGTGGACGTCGCGATCCAGCGGGAGTCGGGGCTTACGAGGGTGGCTTCGACCTCGGCGTTGTGGCGGATTCCGGCGACGTCGGGGGTGTCGGCGTGCATGTCCCAGAGACGTGCATGGCCGTCGACGCCTGCGGTGAGCACATGGCGGTCGTCCGCGAGGAAGAGGGCGTTGCGGATGGGCCCTTCGTGGAGCCAGAGGCTTTCCAGGGTTGGGATGTTTTGGAGGATGGTTCCGATGCGGAGCCGGTCGGAGCGGGCGAGGGGCGGGGAGGATTCGCTTCGTTCGAGCGACTGCACGGCCCAGAGGAGGGAGGTGAGTGTGTCGCCCTGTTCGGCGGTGCGTGCGTAATTGGAGAGGGTCAGCTGTCGGATGAGGTCGGATTCGATGTTCCCGCGATGTCGTAGATATCCGACGGCGGCGGCGAGGACACTGGCGGCGAGGAAGGAGATCCAGCCGACGGTCCGGGTCCGGGTGAGGTTTCGTTGCAGCCGGGCGGCGATCATGGAAAGCCCGGCGAGAAGCCGTTCGAGATCGGACTGTAATTCCTCTGCGGAACGATCGCGCCGGCCTGGATCCGGGTCGCAGGCCCGGAGCAGGACTTCATTGAGTTCGAGCAGGGCGAGGCGGTCGGGGGTGTTGAGGGTGGCGGTTGGCAGGGAGGGGAACTGGGTGCGGTCGAGGCCCGTGGCGAGTTCGTAGAGCACCTTGCCGAGCGCGAAGATGTCGGCCTGTGCCGTGTTTGCGCCGTTTCGGGGCGTGTAACCCGGGGTTCCGAGTCCCTCGGGATTTTCGGAGGCGAGGGTGACGAGGCCGATGTCGGCCAGTTTCACGACGCCGCCGATGTAGAGGATGTTGGAGGGTTTGACGTCGCGGTGCACGAGCCCGTGCCGGTGGAGATGTCCGAGGGCGCTGGCGAGAGCGACGCCGATGCGGAGGCAGTCGTGGATGGCGAGCCGTTTTTGTTCGTGCAGTTCGACGGCGAGCGTGCGGGGTTGGTAGCGCTGGTTCGGGGAGTTGGAGGGGGCGGTGGCATCGGCCGCCTCCATGACGTAGTAGAAGCCTCCGGGAAGCCGGCCGGAGTGGAGGATCTGCACCTGGTGCAGGTGCCCATGGATTTCCTGGAATCGCCGGACCCCTTCGATCTCCTGCTGGATGGATTCGGGCGAAGTCCGGTTGGTGGTTGAGACGACCTTGATGGCCCGGAGACTGCCGCCGACCACGTTGTTCCGGCCGAGCCAGACGTCTCCGTAGGAGCCCGAGCCGATGTATTCGAGAACGTCGAAGTCGGGGATCCTTGGTTGTTCGGGCGCTCGATGGGGGGAAGGCCGTGAGCGGGGAGCTGGCGCGGTAGGTTCCATCGGGGACGGGACTTGGGCGGGGAGGGCGGGGAGGGCTGGGCCGCTTCAGCCGAGCTTCGCTTTGAGGCGTTTGGCCACCCGGTTCAGGCGGTGGACGATCCTGTGTTTGGCGAGGTAGACGAAGCCCCGCGACACATGGAGCGTTTGTGCGACGTCGCTGACCGGTCTGCCCTGGACGACACAGAGGTCGAAGATCTGGTAATGCCTGGGATTGGCTTCGGACCGGATTTGGTCGAGGGCCAGTTCCCGCAGGTGTGACCGCCAGCTCTGGTCCCA
>CAYZAE010000124.1:18364-20621 GCA_964476125.1 uncultured Verrucomicrobiota bacterium
CGCGGGCGCGCGCATAGACCAGTTTCCAGTACAGATCGACGAGGGATTGCCAGGCCAGTTCCCCGCTGCCCTGGCCGAGGCGGGCGAGGAGCGAGGCGTGGGTGACGCGGGAGTCGGTGGCGGGCGGCGGAGGGCCGGGGGGCTGGGGAACCGGCTGGGGAACCTCACGACTCAGGCGGGGCTCGGGAGAGCCGAGGGGCAGGGTGACCCCAGGAGGATGAGGCTGTGGAGAGAGCACGGGATTGGGATGGAGGAGATAGTCGGGGTTGGGGATCCCTAATCCACCCTTTTTCTTGGGCTGCGAAAGGTGGGGCGGGGCCGGGAGATTCAGCTTTACGCGAGGATTCCCTGCCCATGAGGGTGCCGAGACTCCAACCACCCGTCCCGGGCGCCGCGGGAGATTCCCGGGCGCGGGGGTCGAAGGAATCGCGTTGAAGCAGATTTTCCGTAACCCGGGCCGGCGAATACCCCAGTCGTTGGGTGCATGAAAACAACTCCCCAGCCGACCGGGTCCTGTCCACGCTGTTCCGCTCCCTTGCCGGTCGATGCTCCGGCGGGGCTTTGTCCGCGCTGCCTGCTGGTTGGGGCGGCCACGCCCAGTGACGCCGGGACCGGGACCGGGGTGGGTTCGCCGAAGCCTCCGACGCTGGAGCAGATCGCGGGAGCCTTTCCCGGGTACGAGGTCCAGGGCTTCCTGGGGGCTGGAGGCATGGGGTGTGTGTATCGGGTTCGGGATCGCGCCACGGGCCGGGTTCTGGCGTTGAAGATTCTCCCGCGGGAACTGGCGGCCGACCCGGCGTTCGTGGAGCGGTTCGAACGGGAGGCGCGGACGTTGGAACGGCTGCGGCATCCGAGCATTGTGGGGATTCATGGATTCGGGCAATCGGGCGGGTACTGCCATCTGCTCATGGAGCACGTTGATGGAGCGAACCTGAGGCAGGCCCTGCGATCGGGGCGGTTCACGCCGGCGCAGGCGCTGGCCTTGATTCCGCCGTTGTGCGAGGCCCTGCAATTTGCGCATTCGCAGGGCGTGCTGCACCGGGACATCAAACCCGAGAACATCCTTCTCGATGCGGAGGGGCGGGTGAAGATCGCGGACTTCGGGATTGCGAAGATCCTGGGCGAGGCCGGGACTTCGGTGGATGAGTTCAGCCTGACGCGGACGGGGGCGCGACTGGGAACGCCGCATTACATGGCGCCCGAGCAGGTGGAACGTCCGGAGGACGTGGATCACCGGGCGGACATCTATTCCCTGGGGGTGGTCTTCTATGAGCTTCTGACGGGTGAACTTCCGTTGGGTCGGTTTCAGGCGCCGTCGGCCAAGGCTTCGTTGGATGAGCGCGTGGACGAGATCGTCCTGCGGGCGTTGGCGAAGGAACGGGAGTTGCGGCAGCAGAGCGCGGGGCAGGTGAAGGCGGAGGTCGAAGGACTGGCCGCGCGGGGCCCCGTGGAGCGCGGGGGTGGGGGAGTCTTCCGACGCCGGCTGACGAGTCGGGTGATCGTGGGCGTGGCTGTCGCGATCGTGGCTGTGCTGGTGTTCGTTTTCCTTTTCCGGAGTTCGATTTCGCGGTGGACCGGCGGACCTGCACTGCGGCCAGCCTCGGCCCAGGCCCTGGTGCAACTCGGCCAGCACCTGCGTGAGATGAAGGGGTCCTGGCCGGAGGGACGCCTTGAGTCGAAGCACCTGTTTGCCATTCCCCCCGAACTGCTCATCGATCCCGTCACCCGGCAGCCGTTCCTCTTCGTTGGGGCGGGGCGGACGAATCTGGAGCCCTGGGAAATTCTGGTGGCTTCGCCGCCCCGGCCCGAGGGGCGGGATGTGCTCTTGCAGGACGGGTCGGTCCAGCGGTTCACGGAAGCCCGATTCTGGGATATCGTCACTCGCAACCGACCTTCCTCGTTGGAATCCCTGGAAACCAACCGAGTCGACTTGGCCTGGCCCCGGCTGCCATGAGTTCGCCGGGTTCGGGAAGCCCCCTTTTTGCCCGCACCCGCTGGTCGCTGGTTCGACGCGCGTGCGGGAGCACGCCGGAGGCGCGGGCAGCGCTGGGGGAGTTGTGTGAGGCGTATTGGCAGCCGGTGTTCCGGGTGTTGCGCCGTGGCGGACGCGACGAGGATGCGGCGAGGGAAGTGGCGCAGGAATTCTTCGCCCATGTCCTTTCGGGCGGACGACTGGACGGGGCGGACCCGGCGTTGGGTCGATTCCGGTCGTATCTGCTGGGGGCTTTGCGCCACTTCGAATCGGACCGTCGTGAGC
>CAYZAE010000125.1:0-20461 GCA_964476125.1 uncultured Verrucomicrobiota bacterium
CGCGGCGGTCGAGGAAGGCATCGTCTCCGGCGGCGGCGTCGCCCTCATCCGTTGCATCCCGGCCATCGAAGCCGTCAAGGGAGCCAACGAAGACGAGCAGATCGGCGTCGACATCGTCCGCAAGGCGGTCGAGTACCCGCTGCGCGCCCTCGCCTCGAACGCTGGTGTCGACGGCTCGCTCGTCGTCCAGGAAGTCAAGCGCCGCAAGGGCAACGATGGCTACAACGTGGCCACCGGTGACTACGAGGACCTCGTCAAGGCCGGTGTCGTCGATCCCAAGAAGGTGACGCGCACCGCGCTCCAGAACGCGTCCTCCATCGCCGCGCTCATGCTCACCACCGAGGCTCTCATCACCGAGATCCCCGAGAAGGACAAGAAGCCGGCTGCGGATCCGCACCACGGCGGCGGCGGCGGCGGCATGGATTACTAAGCCGCGTTTGCGGCCCGTTCATTTCCCGGATCAGCCGGGAGGATGTAACCCCCGTAATGCACAGGGAGCCGGCGAGAGCCGGCTCCCTTTTTTGCTTTCGCGAGACAGCCCGGGTGCGGGAGGGGAGGCGAGAGCGTCCGGGGCCTGGGGTCTGGGGTCTGGCGTCTGGCGTCTGGCGTCTGGCGTCTGGGGTGGAGAAGGGAGTTAGCGGAGTTGTCGGGTCCAGAGTTCCCGGGGGTCTCTTTGGAATCCGTGTCGGGAATAGAGCCGCGCGGCGTCGGGATGCGCTTCGTCGACCTCCAGGCGCACGACTCGGATTCCGGTGGCTTCGAGGTGCTTCAGGAGGTGGTCGAGGAAGCGCGCACCCAGCCCGTGGCCGCGCTGGTCGGGAAGCATGAAGAATTCGTCGAGGAACGCGACGCGGCCGCGGAACTCAAGGGAGGGGACAAAGAGGATCAGGGCATACCCGACCAGCCGCTCTCCCAGGTGGGCAAGCCACATCTGGCCCTGCTCGGGATGCAGGAGGAGGTCGTGGAGCACCGCGGGTTGGACGGTGTCGTCCCAGGCAAGTCCCAGGTCCGCATGGAGCAGGGGAATGATTTTGAGCGCCGCATCCGCGTCGGTGGGTGTCGCGCGGGTGAAGGAGGGCGCGGGAGGCGGCATGGGGGGCGGGAGGTGGGCGGCGTTCCCGCGAGGGGCGGGGGTCAGGCCGGGTTTTTTGGCCGGGATTCGATGGGTACGATTTCGATTTCGGCGCGGTTTTTGGCGGCGCAATCGGCAGGAAGATAGCCTCGCCAGTTCAGGTTGGGATACACGACGGCGCGCCGGCCCAGAATGGAGCCGGGGTTGAGGACGGCGTTGCATCCGACCTGGGCGTGGTCGCCGATCAGGGCGCCGAATTTGCGCAGCCCGGTGTTCCAGGTCTTTCCTTCGTGCCGTACCTCGACGTTGCCGGGGAGCACCTTGAGGTTGGAGATTTTGACACCGGCGCCGAGGTGGGCCTTGTAGCCGAGAATGGAATCCCCGACGTAATTGAAGTGGGGTACTTCGCAGTGGTTGAAGAGGAGGGAATTCTTGAGTTCGCAGGCGTTGCCGATGACGCAGCCATCCCCGATGATGACGTTGTCGCGGATGTAGGCGTTGTGTCGGATCCGGCAATTGCGGCCGATGATGGCGGGGCCGCGGATCATGGCGCCGTCCTCGACGAGGGTGCCTTCCCCGAGGAAGACGTCATCGCCGATCCAGGCGATGCCTTCGCAGCGGTTGTGGAGGGCGGGTCGGAGGTTTTGCCGAAGGTAATCGGCGATGCGAGGGAGGGCTTCCCAGGCGTGTTTGCAGCCCTCGAAAAGGGAGGCGTGCTCGGTGTGACTGAGGTCGAAGAGGTCGCCAGGCGCGAACATGGCGGCGATGGTGTCGCTGGCGTTGGGGTGGGGCGAGTCTCAAAACGGGCAAAACGGGGCTTGCCAGCGTTTGTCCCGGGCGCGTAGTTTCGCCGCCCCTTGTCGGGGGTCGGGGAATCGCGGGCCATTGTCCCGTGGCGCCGTCCTTCGAGGGCCATTGATTTTACTATGTCAGTCAAGATTCGACTCAAGCGTATGGGGGCCAAGAACGCCCCTGCCTACCGGATTGTGGTGGCGGATTCGAGGAGTCCGCGTGATGGCCGGTGCATCGAGGAGATTGGGAGCTACGACCCCAAGAAGACGGGTGTGAACTACATCCTGAACCTCGACCGTGCCAACTATTGGGTGGGTGTTGGGGCGCGTCCTTCGGAGACCGTCGCCAGCTTCATTCAGCACGCGCGGAAAGCGGCTGTTCCGGCCTGATGGGTTGGTTGGAGTCCTCCGCGAGGAGCCCCGTTCATGCAGGCCTTTCTCGAGACCGTCATTCGCGGCATGGTGCAGCACCCTGAGGTGCTGGCCATTACGCCCCATGAGCGCAAAGGCGAGACGGTATACGAGGTGCGGGTGCATCCGGCCGATGTGGGGCGTCTGGTGGGGCGGCGTGGGAACACCATCAATGCGATTCGCACGCTGCTGACGGCTGGGGCGGCCCGCAAGGGGGTGCGTTGCTCCCTGGAGTTGCTGGATGAGCGGGATGCCGGTGGGGACGGCGGTGAGGGTGGTGAGTACCGGGCTTGACTCTGGATTCCGGCCACGGCCGGGACTGGGGTGTGGGCGGCGGGTGTGCGCGCATGAGAATCGACGTGCTGACGTTGTTTCCGGGTATGTTCACGGGACCGTTGGACGAGAGCATCGTGCAGCGGGCGCGGAAGCGGGGTTTGATGGACCTGCGGGTGCATAACCTGAGGGAGTGGACGCATGACCGGCATCGGACGGTGGATGACCGTCCCTTCGGGGGTGGTCCCGGGATGGTGCTGAAGTGCGAGCCGATTTTTGAGGCGGTGGAGAGTTTGAAGGGGCCGGGCACCCGGGTGGTGCTGATGTGCCCGACGGGACGCCGGTTCGATCAGGCGGCGGCTCGTGAGTTGAGTGCCGTGGAGCATCTGCTGGTGATCTGCCCCAGTTACGAGGGGGTGGATGAGCGGGTGAGGGCGGCGCTGGTGGATGCCGAGTTTTCGGTGGGCGATTTTGTGCTCACGAGCGGCAATCTGCCGGCGATGATGGTGATCGACGCGGTGGTTCGGCTCCTGCCTGGTGTGCTGGGCGATGAGGAGTCGGCGGTGGAGGAATCGTTCAGCCATGGGCTGCTCGAATACCCCCACTACACGCGGCCTGCGGATTTTCGTGGGATGCTGGTGCCCGACGTGCTGCTGTCGGGGAACCATGCTGAGATTGAGCGGTGGCGTCGCGGGCAGTCACTCGCGCGCACGGAGCAGCGGCGGCCGGACCTGATTGCCCGCAACGATGCGGGAGGATCGGAAGGGCCCAGGAAAGAAACGAGTTATGAACCAGGCATTGTTGGACAAGATCGAAGCGCAGTTCCTGAAGAAGGAGAAACCGGCCTTTCAGGTCGGTGACACCGTGCGCGTCCACACCAAGGTGGTGGAAGGCGACAAGGAGCGAATCCAGATTTTCTCGGGAGTCGTCATCGGACGTCGAGGACACGGGATTAACGAGACGTTCACGGTTCGCCGCATCAGCTACGGCGAGGGCGTGGAGCGCGTGTTCCCCATCCATTCGCCCCGCATTGACCGGGTTGAGGTGGAGCGCCAGGGAGCCGTCCGCCGTGCGAAGCTCACCTACCTCCGCCAGCGCGTGGGCAAGGGTGCGACGCTGGTGCGCGAGAAGGCCTTTGGGGCCGCTGCCGCCGCGGCTGCCGGTACTCCCGCCGCCGCCTGAGCGGTTTGGCCGATCCCGGCGCGGCGCTGATCATCCCCTCAGGGAAGGCGCTGTCCGGATTTCCAATTCACCGCAGCGAATGCTGGCTTCAAGGCCGGCATTCGCCTTTTGCATGATGGGCTTGCGGTCCGACGCGCCGGCGGGTTAAGGGCGTGGCGATGGCCAACGATACTCCCTTACTCTTCGCCTTTGAGCGCGAGCGGCTGTTGCGTGGATCTTCCCGCATTGCCGGCGTGGATGAGGCCGGGCGCGGGCCGTTGGCGGGTCCGGTGGTGGCTGCCGCGGTGGTGTTTCCCCGGGGCTGGATTGAGACGGGTCTTCCGCAGGCGCTGGTCGGGTTGACGGATTCGAAGCGGCTGAGCGCCGGTCGAAGGGAGCGCTTCTTCGAGGTGATCACTTCCCTGCCGGAGGTTGAGCGGGGGATTGCGATCGTGGAGGCGGAGGAGATTGATCGTTTGAACATTCTCCGCGCCAGCCATGCGGCGATGGTGCGGGCCCTGGCCCTTCTGAGCCCGTCCCCGGAGCATGTTCTTGTGGATGGCTTGCCCGTGGACGTCATCCGGGAGCCCCAGACGGCGATCGTGAAGGGTGACAGTTTGAGCTATTCCATTGCGGCAGCGAGTGTGCTGGCGAAGGTGACGCGGGATCGGTTGATGGTCGCCCACGATGAGCGCTGGCCTGAGTATGGATTTGCGGTTCACAAGGGTTATCCGACACCGCAGCACCAGAGGGCGCTCGGCGCGCATGGACCCTGTCCGATTCATCGACGTTCCTTTGCCCCCGTGCTGGCGGCGTCCGCGCAGCGGGATCTTTTTGGTTTTCCGCCGTGAACCCGGTTGCCGACATGTTCCGGGAGTTCCGGGTGTGGCTCCGGGGATGGATCTGGCGGGAGCAGGTGCCGGAGAACCTTCGTCGAGGGCGGGCGGGGGAGATGGCGGCGAGAGTGCGCCTTGAGCGGGCGGGCCTGAAGTTTCTTACCGCGAACTATCGGACGGCGCGTGGGGAGATCGATTTGGTGTTTCGTGACGGGGACTGCCTGGTGTTTGTCGAGGTGAAGGCGAGGTCCCGAAATTCATGGACCCGTCCTGCGGCGGCGGTGAACGCGCGGAAGCGGCGGGCCCTTTCGCGGGTGGCGTTGGATTATCTGCGCGACCTTTCGCAGCCCCGGGTGAAGTTTCGATTTGATGTGGTGGAGGTTTTGCTCGATCGGGGGGTGGTGGATGAGGTCCGGCATCTGGAGAACGTGTTTCCGCTTTCGGCGCCGTATCGTTACGGGTGAAACTTTTCTCCAACGCCGATGCCCGAACTCCCTGAAGTCGAGGTCCTGGTGCGTCACCTGTCCCCGCTCCTGACGGGCCGGAGGATTTTGGGGGTGACCGTGCGAAAGCCCCGGTTGGTTCGTCCCGATGCCCCTGCGGAGTTCGCGGCGCATTTGCAGGGCACGGTCGTCGAGGCGGTTGGCCGGCGTGGCAAGTATCTTTGGTTCAGCCTATCTTCCCGAGTGGGGGTCCTTTCGTTGACTGGCCATCTCGGCATGACCGGTCGCATGTATCTGGTGCCAGCCGGAAGGCAGCCTCCGAGGCACGCCGCGGTGATTTTCGATTTGGGCGGGGAGGAATGGGTTTTCGAGGATGTGCGCGGGTTCGGACGCATGACGCTGGATCCCGGGGTGGTGTCGGGACTCGGCCCCGAGCCGTTGGAGGCAGGGTTCACGGAGGCGGTTCTTTGGGAGGCTCTGAAGGGCTCCCGGCAGGCCGTGAAGGTGCGGTTGCTCGATCAGTCGGTCGTTGCCGGAGTGGGGAATATCTATGCCAGCGAAGCGCTCTTCCGGGCGCGGATTTCGCCGCGTCGACGCGCCGGGGCTCTCGGGTCTGGGGAGGTTGGGCGGTTGCGTGATGCGGTGGTGGAGGTTCTTGAGGAGGCGATCCGGTTGGGAAGTGCCCTGCCGCTGGATTTTGCCGGGGACTCCGGGGTGGGGGGGAGTGGCGAGGAGGGCCTCTTTTATTATGGTCGGATGCCTGGTGGAGGAAGTTCCGCGGAGGAGCGTTTCCGGGTTTATGATCGGTCGGGACTGCCGTGTGTCGCCTGCGGCACGTCCATCCGGCGGATCCTTCAGGCGGCCCGGAGCACCTATTTTTGTCCACGATGTCAACGATAGCAGAAGCGGGTGGTTGGATGCCGGGGCGGGCATGGATTCTGGTCCTGGCGGCTCTCTGGGTTGGCTTGGGTCAACGTCCGGGGAGGGCGGCGGCGGTGGCGGATATCCGACGGGATGCCACGGTGATGGCCGTGGAGAAGGTGATGCCCAGCGTGGTGAATATCAGCACGCTGACCGTCGAGCGGGCGGATCCCTACGAGCAGATGCTCCGGGAATTCTTTGGTTACGGTCGACGGGCGCCCGACACTCCCTACAGCAGTGGATCCGGGGTGATCATCGATGAGGAAGGTTGGGTGCTGACCAATTTTCATGTGATACGGGATGCGGCAAAGGTTCGGGTGACCGTGGCAGACGAGACGGAATCGATTGAAGCGGATGTGGTGGCGATGTCGGAAGCCAATGACGTGGCCCTTCTTCGGCTGAAAGGGCCGGCTTCGAGGAAGTACAAGGCCGTGGCGCTGGCGGCCGATGATGCGCTGTTGCTCGGTGAGACGGTGTTGGCGCTGGGGAATCCGTATGGGCTCGGGGCTTCGGTGAGCCGGGGGATTCTCAGTTCGAAGACCCGGCGAAGGGAGATGGATGGGGAGACGATGGAGGTGGAGGACTGGCTTCAGACCGATGCTGCCATCAACCCGGGGAACAGCGGCGGTCCTCTTGTGAATCTCCGGGGGGAACTCATTGGCATCAACGTGGCGATTCTGGCCCGCGCGCAGGGGATTGGGTTCGCCATTCCCATGAAACGCATTTCCTCGGTCCTGGCCGAAATGTTCGCGCCCGAAACCACCCAGGGACTCTGGTTTGGCGCCATTGTGAAAGGCAGCCGGCCGCCGGTGGTGGTGTCCGAGGTCCAGGTTGGGAGTCCGGCCGAGGCCGCCGGGCTGCAGCCGGGAGACGAGATCAAGTCGGTGGATGGCCGCTCCGTGAAATCGTTTCTTCAGTTTTACCGGGAGCTGGCGGCGTCGGGGCGTGATGCCCGCCTGACTGTCGAGAGAAACGAACAGCGGAAGGAAGTTTCGGTTCGGCTCCTGGCGGAGAAGCAGGTTTTCAACGCGGACTACCTGAAGCGCCGGATGGGGTTGACGTTAGAACGCGTGCCCGAGGATCTCGCGCGCCAGCTGCGGTTCGATGCGAGTCGGGGCTGGGTGGTGGCGGCCGTGGAAAAAGGCGGCCCCGGAGCGGAGGCGGGTCTGGAGCGTGGTCACCTTGTGACGGCGGTCGACGGGCAGCCGGCCGGCGACATGGTGGCACTTGGACGCCATTTGCAGCGCCGCAAGGCCGGCGAATCCGTGACCCTGAATCTGCTGCTCGCCAGGCGTCGCGGCATGCTTCTGCAAGTGCGGGAAGGGCGCGCGGAACTGCGTTTGCGGTAGTGGTTGGGGAGAGAGGGTGGAGTGGGGAGTGGGGAGGTGCGGAAAGGAGAACGCCGGATCCGAGGGGTCGGATCCGGCGTTGAGGAGGAATTGGTTTGAGCCGCGGGGGGCGGTTCAAACGGTGTATTCCGGAATCAGGCGGTGATCGTTTTGCCGGGGACGGCGATGGGATAGAAGCCGTCCTTGTCGGGATTGGTCGGCGTGGGGGCGTCCCAGGCGTAGGTCTTGGGCATGACGTCGATCTCGGAGTTGAAGGCCTTGTCCCACTCGATTTCCTTGCCGGAGTAGGTGGCCATGCGGCCGATGACGGACATCATGGAGCTGTACGCGCCGAAGAAACCTTCGTTGAAGGGTTTGTCGTTGCGGATGGCGTCGAAGAGGTCGTGATGCTCGATCTGGTAGGCGTCATGGCCTTGACGGACTTCGCGGGGTGCGCGCCAGGCATTGGCGCCGGTGATGGTGCCATCGCCGACATTGCAGCGGCCCTTGGTGCCGATGACGTATTCGGAAACGCTGCTCCAGGCGCTGGGGATGTGGCGGCATTCGGAGAACATGATCACGCCGTCGGCGTATTCGTACTGGCAGGCGTGGTGATCGAAGATTTCGCCGTGCTCCTTGCCATTGCGGACCTGGCGGCCGCCCATGCCCCGGACCTTGATTGGATGGACGATCGGGGTTTTGCCGGTGGGATCGTAGGGCTTGCCCTGCATGACCCACTGGATGACGTCGAGATTGTGGATGTGCTGTTCGCAGATGTGGTCACCGGACAGCCAGACGAAGTAGTACCAGTTGTACATCTGGTATTCCATTTCGGTGGGCGGACGTCCGAGTTTCTGGGCCAGTTCGGCGCGGGGCCGGACCCAGACGCCGGCGTCGTTCCAGAAGGCACGGGTTCCAACGATGTCGCCGACCGCTCCGTCGTGGAGGCGTTTGATCGTCTCCTGGTAGATGGGCTGATGATGGCGCTGGAGACCGACGCCGACTTTGAGGCCCTTTTTGTTGGCTTCCTCGGCGGCGGCGATGACTTTGCGAACGCCCGGGGCATCGACGGCCACCGGCTTTTCCATGAAGACGTGCTTGCCCTGGCGGACGGCTTCCTCGAAGTGGATGGGGCGGAAACCGGGCGGGGTGGCGAGGATCACGACATCCGCGAGGGCGATGGCCTGCTTGTAGGCATCGAACCCGACGAACTTCTTGTCATCCGGGACGTCGATCTTGTCCTTGTGCTTGCCCTTGAGATTGTTGAGGGAGCCGTTGATGCGCTCCATGAAGGCGTCCGCCATGGCCACGAGGCGAGTGCTGCCGCTGGTGCTGAGGGCCTGATCCGTGGCGCCGGAGCCGCGGCCGCCGCAGCCGATGAGCGCGACCTTGATGGTGTCCCCGGGGGACGCGCCGAGGGCGAAACGTTCCGTGGCCAGCTGGGCGAGGGCGACGGCGCCCGTGGCCGCGGCCGAACTTTGGAGGAAACCGCGTCGGGTGACAGTGGGATGCGAGGGTTGGGGTTGAGTCATGGCAAATAGGCGAGTTGACGGTCCATTCGACGAATCCCGCGGGTGGCGAAATTCAGGGCGAGTGGGCGTGCCAAGAGCAAATCAAGACCCCCGCGGGGTGTCCACTATGGAGTCGGGAAATGCAGCGCCGAGGTGGCGGCCTGATACACGGCCCGCAGATCCGCGTCCGCCGATGTTGCCGCCTGGCGGCAGGACTCGTACTCCGGCGCCACCTGCACCACCCGGTCCCCCAGATACCCCAGCTTCACGGTGATTTCGCCATAAGCCGTCTTCACGGTGCGGAATTCCCGCCGCAGTTTCCGCCGATGCGCCGTGGTTTCCCGCACCCCGAACGCGGAGGTTTCGGTGAGCATTTTCCGGGCAAACCGCGACGATGCTTCCATCGGGCAAAGCACGGTCAGCAGCACGCCAGGCCGGTTTTTCTTCATCTGGATCGGCGTGTGGAAAACATCCAGGGCTCCCGCCGCCAACGCCCGCTCCACGAAATGCCCCAGCACCTCGGCGCTGATGTCGTCGAGGTTGGTTTCCAGCACCGCAATGGTGTCGGTTTCCCAGTCCGCCGACTCCTCCTGTCCCCCGCTTCCTCCGGGGTTCGGAGGCCGCGAGGGAGTGGATTCCGGCGGGCTTGAGGGCGTCGGGGTCGGGGTCGGGGTCGGGGTCGGGGGCCGAAACGCCGGCGGTTCTTGTGCGGGCTCCCCGAGAACGGCCCGCACCACATTCGGCCGGGTCCGGTTGTCGCGGGTGCCGAGGCCGTAGCCGACCTTGGTGGCCCAGAATCCCGTCATCGGACCGAAACGTGTCGCGAACTCCGCCAGCAGGGCCGCTCCGGTCGGAGTGACCAATTCATGCGGTTCCTCGCACTGGGTCACGGCCACCCCGCGGTCGGCGAAAATCTCCAGGGTTGCGGGTGCGGGCAAGGGCATGCGTCCGTGCGCGCAACGCACAAAACCGGTTCCCTCGATCACCGGTCCCGCCATCACTTCCGGCTGTCCCAGCAGGTCCAGTGCAATGCACGTTCCGACCACATCGACGATGGAATCCACCGCGCCCACTTCGTGGAAATGGACCTGGTCCGGGGGAAGTCCGTGGATCTTGCCTTCGGCGCGGGCGATGCGGTCGAAGACGGCGATAGCCCGAGCCTTCACCCAGGCGTTGAGGGCGCTGCGTTGGATCAGGTCGCGAATCTGGGCGTAATTCCGGTGATCCGCGTGGTCATGGTCGTGTCCGTGCCCGTGCGGATGGGGATGGGGATGGGGATGGGGGTGATCGTGCGGGTGGTCGTGCGACGATTCGTGGTCGAGGTGCACGTCAAACTTCACCCCTTCGATGCCCGACTTGGATCGGCGATGAACCTGGAGATGGTAGCCGGACACCCCGAGCGAGCGCAGTTCCGCCTCGAGCCGGGGGAAAGGAACGCCCAGGTCGATCAGGGCGCCCAGAAACATGTCGCCGCTGATTCCACTGAAGATATCCAGGTAAAGCATGGGGTCTGGGGTCTGGGGTCTGGGGTCTGGCGTCTGGCGTCTGGCGTCTGGGGGAGGGAATCGGAGTTTGGGGATCGGGGCGACCCACGACCTTCGACTCACGACCTACGCCTCGGGGCGTCTGGGGGGCGGATCGGAGATCGGAGTTCGGAGTTCGGAGTTCGGAGTTCGGAGTTCGGGGCGACCCACGACCTTCGACCCACGACCCACGACGCACGACGCACGACACACGCCCCGCGACCTGCCACCCACGCGTCCGTTTATTCGTGATTGGCGAGGGCGTTGATCTGGCTGGCGGCGTAGGCGGCGCCGAAGCCGTTGTCGATGTTCACCACGGTCAGGCCGCTGGCGCAGGAATTGAGTGAGGTGAGCAGGGCTGACAGGCCGCCGAAGTTCGAGCCATAGCCGATGCTGGTGGGCACGGCGATGATGGGACGTCGGACCAGGCCTCCCACGACGCTGGGGAGGGCGCCTTCCATGCCGGCGACCACGATGACGACGTTCGCGGCCTGGATGGGTTCGAGTCGGGCGAACAGGCGGTGGATGCCGGCGACCCCGACGTCGAAAATGCGTTCGACATGGTTGCCCATGACTTCGGCAGTTACGGCGGCCTCCTCGGCGACGGGCAGGTCGCTGGTGCCGGCGGCGACGACGGCGATAGTTCCGGGGCGCTTGGGGAGGGCGGGTTGTTCGACGGTCAGGCAGCGGGCGGCTTTGTGGTGGACCG
The DNA here is from genome assembly GCA_964476125.1 of uncultured Verrucomicrobiota bacterium. Classification (GTDB taxonomy): domain Bacteria; phylum Verrucomicrobiota; class Verrucomicrobiia; order Limisphaerales; family CAIMTB01; genus CAIMTB01. The sequence continues at coordinate 10,980 of CAYZAE010000125.1, forward strand.
CCTTCCGGAACGCGCGTCGGAGTGGGGTGGCATGGGCGGGGGTAATGCGGGTGACCAGAAGCTGGCCTTCCCGGGCGAGGATGCGCCGGGCGATGGCCACGGTTTGTTCGGGCGTCTTGCCGGCGCCGAAGATCACCTCGGGAAAGCCCTTTCGCAGGGTTCGATGGGTGTCGACGGTGGCGAAGGGCAGCTGTTCGACAGGGGCGACGGAGAAGGCCTTGAATGCGTCCGCCACCGGGGTGGTTCCCGTGCGCACGGCCTCGAGCAATTGACGCGCTTGTTCCGGAGTCACGGGCGGGAATTGTGCTCCAAATCCGGCTCCGGGGCACGCGATAAAACCGGACGGGTCCGAGGAGGGCCTTTTGGCCTCGGGTCGGATCAGGCGCGGTCGCGGATGTGGACCCAGCAGTGAACGTGCGGTTCGCCGCGGAAGTACCAGAGCATCTGCGGACCTTCGATCTGCCAGACGTCCCAGACTCCGTCGTTGCCGACGTCCTGCGGCTTGAAGTACGCGAGACTCAGGTTCTCGAGTCCCTGCGCTTCGACGAGCTTCAGGGCTTCCTCGGCGTCGGGTTTTCGGAAGGGGGCGAGCAGGTCGGCAAGAACCGTGCGGACCAATCCGCGCTGGTCCCGGGTCAGTTCGGTCAGGGGAATTCCGGGGAGGCCGGTTTTTTGTCCGGTGAGTTTGACGGTGGCGCTGGCCTGTTCGCCGCGGCTTCGTGCATCGACGAGGGCGGCGGCACGTTGTTTGCCGTCGAGGGCCTGGAACACTTCGTTGACCCGTTTTGCCTGGTGCCAGAAGACGTTGCCGGGGTGATCGGAAGGTTCCTGGTCCTTGGTGCCGGCCTGGTGCCCGTAGAAAATCGGTCCCCCGAAGGCGGCCCCGCCCACGCTGTCGCCGTCGCAACGACGGGTGCAGTGGCGTCCGGTGATCACGAACTCGAAGCGTCCTGATCCCGGTTCGCCGAAGAGCGCGACGCTGGTGCCGCCTTCGAACCCTTTGCCCTCCGAGTCATGAACGATCTGTTCCATGGCGCGGTCCTGGAATTCCGGGGCGTGAAGGTGGCGGAAGATCTGCCGCACCAGGTCCTGTTGATCGGCGTTGAGCACGTCGCGGATGCCCTTGCGGGTGATCATCCAGTTGTTGTCGACCTTCTCGCGCAGGGGATGGTCGAAGTCGAAGCAGAGCGCGGCGCGCTGCGATTCCGTGAGGGACTTGTGCAGTTGGGCGGCGAGCGTTTCCGAGGTGTCGGCAGGCCGCGGAGCCGCCAGGGCGCCGGCGGGGGACCACAGTCGTCCCGCGGTGGTGGCCGCCGCCAGGCCGGTGGCGGCGGTGCGCAGGAAGGAGCGACGGCTGGAGGCTGATTCGGGCAGCTCGCAGCCGCAGTTCAGGCGGGGATCGGAGGGTGCAGGCATGCCTGCACGTTAGGATCCCTTGTCCGGAAGGAAAGCGGAGATTCTGCTGGATCCGCTACCACTTCAGGGTTTGGAGGCGCCGGGCGACTTCCTCGGCATTGACGCGGCTGTTGAAGGCGCTGATGCGGAAGTAGCCCTCGCCCTTCGAGCCGAAGCCGGACCCCGGGGTGATGACCACGTTGGCCTCGCCGAGGATCTTGTCGAAGGCCTGCCAGCTCGTGGTGCCGGCGGGGGTTTCGACCCAGATATACGGGGCGTTGGCTCCACCGAAGACCTTGAGGCCGGCCTTGGAGGCTCCTTCGCGCAGGATTTTCGCGTTGCCCATGTAATGTTCGATCAGGGTGCGGACCTGGGATTTGCCTTCGGCCGAGTAGAGCGCTTCGGCGGCGCGTTGGACCAGGTAGGAGACGCCGTTGAACTTGGTGGTGGTCCGGCGGAGCCAGAGCGGGTGAAGGGGTTTGCGTTCCCCGGTGGAGGTGGCGGCGAGCAGGGTTTTCGGCACCACGGTGTAGGCGCAGCGGACCCCGGTGAACCCCCCGTTCTTGGAGAAACTGCGGAACTCGATGGCGCAGTCCCGGGCGCCCGGGATTTCGTAGATCGAATGGGGCAGGGCGGGGTCGGCGATGTAGGCTTCGTAGGCGGCGTCGAAGAGCAGGATCGCCTGGTGCGCGAGCGCGTATTTCACCCATGCCTCGAGCTGGGACCGGCTGGCGGCGGCGCCGGTCGGGTTGTTCGGGGAACAGAGATAGATGACGTCAACCGCCCCGGCGGGTGGCTCGGGGATGAAACCGTTCTGGGGTGTGCACGGGAGGTAGGTGATCCCCCCGTAAGCACCACTGGCATCGGCCTCGCCGGTGTGGCCCGCCATGACGTTGGTGTCGACGTACACCGGGTACACCGGGTCGCTGATGGCCAGCCGGTTCCGATGGCCGAGGATGTCCAGAATGTTCCCGCAATCACATTTGGAGCCGTCGCTGACGAAGATTTCGTCATCGGCGACCTCGAGGCCGTGATCCCGGAAATCGTTCTTGGCAATGGCGGAGCGAAGCCATTCGTAGCCCTGTTCAGGCCCGTATCCCTTGAAGGTCTCGCGCACCGCCATTTCGTCCACGGCCTTGTGCAGCGCCGCGGTGACCGCCGGGGGCAGCGGTTCGGTGACGTCGCCGATGCCACATCGGATCAGGCGCCTGGCGGCGTCGGGGTTCTGTTCGCAGAAGACTCGGACACGCCGGGCGATTTCGGGAAAGAGATAGCCGGCTTTGAGTTTGAGGTAGTTGTCGTTGAGCAGGGCCATGGGAAAATCTTGGGTCTCTCGTCGGGTCTGAAATTCAGATCGTCGGGATCGTCGGTGGCGGTTTACGGGGCCTTGGACTCGGTTGCGCGAAGCGGAGCCCGGGTCGTCAAGGCGCCCGGAGGTTACGGAAGGGTGACGGGGTCAGGCAACGCCGGGTTGCCATCGTGCGGGGTGGGTGGATAGTCATGGGCCGAAACAACCATCCCATGCATCTGATCTCCCCACCGAAGCTGAAGTTCTCTTTTTCCAACCCGGTGCCGTGGATCCCTGCTGCCGTCCTGATGGCGCTGTCGGCGGTTGGTCCGGCGTGGGGGGCCGGTGTCGAGCAGGCGCCGCGGGATTCCTGGCCTTCCTTTCGCGGAACCCCGTCGCTCAGCGCCTATTCCGCGGCCACGGTTCCCGACGTCGCCCACCTGAAGTGGAGCTTCAAGACCGGCGGCCCGGTGAAATCCACGCCGGCGGTGGCGGGCGGCATGGTTTATTTCGGTTCGGAGGACGAAAAGGTCTACGCGGTCCGGCTCTCGGACGGCACGAAGGTTTGGGAGGTGAAGACCGACGGGTTGGTGGTGTCGTCGCCCCTCCTGCTGGATGGCCGGATCTACATTGGCACGGCGGGGACGAACCTGCTGGCCCTGGATGCGGCGAAGGGAACGGAGGTGTGGCGCTATGGCACCGAAGGCGAGGTGAAGAGCAGTGCCGGGTGGTTCCGTTCGCCCAAGGGCGATGCCAACTGGCTGGTGATCGGGGGCTATGACAACCGGCTTCATTGCGTCGATGCAGCGACGGGGAAGTCGAACTGGGTCTATGAGACCGGCAATTTTGTGAACGGCGCACCGGCGGTGGGGGGCGGGCTGACGGCGTTCGGCGGGTGCGATGCGATTGTCCATGTGTTGAACCTGGCCGATGGCACGAAGGCCCGGGAGGTCGAGGCGGGTGCGTACATCATCGGTTCGGCGGCGGTGGTGGATGGTGTCGGTTACGTGGGGCACTACGAAAACGAGTTTCTGGCGATTGACCTTCGGAAAGGAGAAGTGAAGTGGCGTTATCGCGATCGGAACTTTCCGTACGGCGGCTCGCCCGCGGTGACGCGGGACCGGGTGCTGTTCGGCGGGCGAGACAAGCGGGTCCATTGTGTGGACCGTGAGACGGGGCGCCAGGTCTGGGTTTTTGCCACGCGTGGGAAGGTGGAGAGTTCCCCGGTGGTGGCGGGAGACCGGGTGGTGGTGGGTTCCGATGACGGGCGGGTCTATGTCTTGGGGCTGGCGGACGGAAAGGAGATATGGAACCATGACATCGGCCAGGCGGTCCAAGGTTCGCCTGCTGTCGTGGACGATCACATTCTGGTCGGTGCGGAGGATGGCGTCCTGTACTGCTTTGGCCGGAAAGCTCGTTGAGCCCATGGAGATCAAGGAGGATCCGAATACATTCCAACGGCAGGCGGCGGGGGAACGTGCGCCTGGACGCAGCAATGTCCCGGAGGTTGCGGGGGAAGGAGGCAAGCCCAAGCCCCGGACTCCGGAGCGCGAACGGAAGTCCTGGCGCGAAAAACTGGAGGACGACAAGGGGTTGCCCCGGATCATCCGCCTGACCCCGGCCCAGGAGAAGCGTTGGGGGCGCGGGACGATGGTTATTCCGGCGCCCCGGGAAGTGGATGCGGCGATCCGGGGGATCCGGAAGGGGGCGACCGCGACGGTGAACGATCTCCGGGTCCGCCTTGCGAAATCCCATGGAACGGATCTCGCCTGCCCCATCACCACCGGCATTTTTGCCTGGATCGCGGCGCATGCGGCGGCCGAGGACGAGGCGGCGGGCCGCAGGCGTGTGACCCCCTGGTGGCGGGTGCTGAAGACCAACGGCAAACTCAATCCGCGTTATCCGGGAGGCGTGGACGAGCAGCGACGCAGGCTTGAGGCGGAGGGCCATGCCGTCGCCGGGGATCGGGTGGTTCCCTGAGCGGACCCGGCCCCCTTTCCACCTGCGCAGCCTTCCGTGGGGTTGCCGCACCGGGGAGGCCGGCGGAAACCCGAGGATAGTACGCACAGGTATTATTTCGTTTGCGCGATCGGTTCAGGGCGGCAGATTGGTTTCGGTCCAGGCGCGCCACCAGCGAGGCGGGGACCCCTCTGACGTTCATGGAAACCACTTCTCAAACAGCCGGGGCTACGTCCCTGCCCGCGCCGGGCGGGGTGCCGATTCAGCGGGAGACGACGGTGGGCAACTACTTCGTCTCGAATTATCCACCGTTTTCCGCATGGAAACCCGAGTACGTCCCGGATTTCGAGGCGGCTCTGGACCGGGAGCCACGGGCCGGGAATCCGCTGGGTTTGTATGTCCACATTCCGTTCTGCCGGAAGCGCTGTCATTTCTGCTATTTCAAGGTCTACACGGACAAGGATTCGCAGGAGATCCGGGGTTATCTCGACGCGGTGTTGCGGGAGTTGGAGTTGTTCGCGTCGCGACCGTTCGTCGGGGGGCGAACGCCGCAGTTTGTTTATTTCGGAGGCGGGACCCCCAGCTACCTTTCGGAATCGCAGATGCAGTTCCTGTTCGAGGGCATGAAGCGTCTGCTGCCGTGGGAGGGGGTGCAGGAGGTGACTTTCGAGTGCGAGCCGGGGACGTTGACGGACCACAAGCTTGAGACGCTCCGGGGGTTGGGGGTGACCCGGCTGAGCCTCGGCATCGAGCATTTTGATGATCACATTCTCGAGGTGAACGGGAGGGCGCACCGTTCGCGGGAGATCGAGCGGGCGTATGCGTTTGCGCGGCAGGTCGGGTTTCCGCAGATCAACATCGATCTCATCGCGGGCATGGTGGAGGAGACGGAGGAGAAGTGGCGGATGGCGGTCGAGAAGACCCTGGCCCTCGATCCGGATTCGGTGACGATCTATCAGATGGAGGTGCCCTACAACACAGGCATCTACCGGCAGATGAAGGCCGAGGGAAAACTGGTCGCGCCTGTGGCCGACTGGGAAACCAAGCGGCGCTGGGTCGATTTCGCCTTCGGTGAACTGGAAAAGGCCGGATACACGGTGGCCAGCGCCTACACCGCGGTGAAGGACAAGGCCCGGACGCGCTTTGTTTACCGCGACTCGCTTTGGGCCGGGGCCGACCTGCTGTCCGTGGGGGTGGCCAGTTTCGGCCACATCAACGGCACCCACTACCAGAACCTGCACGATTTCGCGCCCTACGTGGAGGCGATCAACGCCGGACGGTTCGCTGTGCATCGCGCGCTCACGCCCCAACCCGACGAGCGATTCATTCGCGAGTTCATCCTTCAACTGAAGCTTGGCCAGGTCAGCAGGAAGTATTTCTCGGAGAAGTACGGCCAGGACCCACGCATCACCTTCGCCGCCCCGCTCCGGACACTTCATGACTGGGGCTTCCTGCAGGCGGATGCCATCGCTGGCGCTGACAGTGATCGCATCGGCATCACCCGCGCCGGTTTGTTGCAGGTCGATCGGTTGTTGCACGAGTTCTTCAAGCCCGAGCATCGGGGGACGCGCTATGCCTGATCCCGTCAGGGGCCTCCGCTCCTTCTCTTTCCTTGGGCGCAGTCCTTGGGGGAATGTCTCACGGATCACCCGCCTCCTGCTCGGTCGATCCCTGGCCGGGCTGGTTTGTTTGGCGGGCCTTTGCGCGATGGCCGACTTCCATGTGGCTCCCGGCGGGGACGATGCCGGCCCGGGCACGTCCGAACGCCCCTTCGCGAGTTTTGAAGCGGCCCGGGATGCCGTCCGAAGAGAACGCATTGCGGGTCGGCTTCCGGGGGGCGGCCTTTCGGTTTGGATTGCGGCTGGCGATTACGTCCGCGCGAGTTCTCTCGAACTGGGCGAAGCCGATTCGGGCACGCCCGAGGCGCCGATCCTGTGGCGGTCGCGGGGAGAGGGCCGGGTTCGTTGGCTGGGCGGCCGTGTGTTGCGCGGTTTCGAACCGGTGACGGATCCCGCGACCCTGTCACGCCTCGATCCGGCGGCGCGCGCCTCGGTGAGGCAGTTGGATCTGGGGAAGCTGGGAATCTTGGATTTTGGGAGGATGCAGTCCCGGGGTTTCGGCCGGGCTGCGGTGCCGGCGCACTGCGAGCTGTTCCACGGCGGACTTCCCATGACCCTGGCCCGGTGGCCGAACGAGGGTGAGTTTGAGCGGATCGCGGGTTTTCCCGAGACCAGCGGCAAGGGGGATGATCATGGGGGAAAGATCGGCGACCTGCCCTCGGGATTCTTCTACGCGGGGGAGCGGCCCAACCGCTGGCGTGAGGTGGGGGAGGCCTGGGTGCATGGGTATTGGGCGTGGGACTGGGCGAATTCCTATGAGCGGATCGCCTCCATCGACCGGGATCGCCATCTGGTGGTGACGGCGCCGCCGCATGGGCTTTACGGATTTCGCAAGGGGCAGCGTTTTTATTTCCTCAACCTGCTCGAGGAACTCGACCGCCCGGGCGAATGGTTTCTCGATCGCGTTTCCGCCAGGCTCTACTTCTGGCCGCCGGAGGTTCGCGCGGGTACGCCCGGGGTCGCGGCGCTCGTGGAACCTGAGACGCTTCTCAGCCTGCTGGACCAACCGCTGGTGCGTGCGGTCGGGGCTTCCCATGTGGTGTTCGAAGGTCTCGCCCTGGAAGCCGGTCGATCCCACGCGATCGAGATTCGCGGGGGCGCACAGGTCCGGGTGGTCGGATGTCTGATCCGCAATTTCGGCAACAGCGGCGTGGTGATCACAGGCGGCAGAAATCACGGCGTGGTTTCCTCTGACATCCTGGATACCGGCGATGGCGGGGTCTCTCTCAGCGGTGGCGATCGCCGGACGCTGCAAGGTGGCGGGCATTTCGTGGAGAACAGTCATTTCCAGAGGCAGGGGCGGTGGTCCAAGTGCTATGTGCCCGCCATCAGCCTCGAAGGCGTCGGACTTCGCGCCTCCCATAACCTCATCCAGGACCATCCGCATTGCGGGATCCTCTACTGGGGCAACGACCATCGGATGGAGTTCAACGAGATCCATCATGTCGCGCTTGAGACCGGCGATGTGGGGGCCATTTACACCGGCCGGGACTACTCCTTTCGTGGCAACCAGATCGTTCATAATTTCATCCACCACACCGGCGGCGTGGGCATGGGCTCCATGGGGGTGTACATGGACGATTGCGTCAGCGGCACCGAGATCCGGGGCAATGTTTTCCAGGAGGTCCAGCGGGCGGCGTTCCTCGGCGGGGGCCGGGATCATCGGGTTGAGAACAACATCTTCGTGAACTGCAATCATGCGGTCGAACTGGATGGCCGCGGGCTCGACGCCTCACCGGTCTGGCGCGGAATGGTCGAGGACACCATGCGGCGGCGGCTCGACGACATTCCGCTGGAGCTTTACCGCAAGCGGTATCCGGATCTCTGTGGATTGGACGCGCACTACGGCGCGCCCGGTGCCACCCCGATCGCGGGCACGGATTTCAAGGGGGTTCCGCCGGAAAACAACCACGTCACCCGGAATGTTTGCGTCGGAAAATGGCTGCGTGTGGGCTGGAATGCGCGGCCGGAGTGGTTGGGACTGGATCGTAATTTTACCGAGGGCGATCCTGGATTCATCGGGAAGCAGGGAGCCGATTCGAAGGCCACCGATTTCGCGTTCCGACCCGATTCACCGGTCTGGGCCCTCGGCTTTGAACCCATCCCTCTGGATCGCATCGGGCTGCGCTCCGACGCCCATCGAAGGAGGCTTGCGGCATGGAGGCGCGAATGATCCCTGGCTTAACAGACCAAGGTGCCGTGCCGGGGGGCCGGTGCGTTGAACGATGCCGAGCGGGGCGGCGGAATCCGGAGGCGGCTGCTTGAGTTCCATCGATGGAGTGGCGCTTCCCCCGGCTTTGGCTGCGGCGGTCTATCCGTTGAATGAATTCTACCGTCGGTCCGGTGTCCCGCTGCCGCGCTTCGAATTGATCGCCGGACAGGATGTTCCGGAGCCTTGGCGGCGGTTGCTCGTCCACGATCGGGACATGACCCCGACCCTGGAGGATCATCATGCCGACGACATCCACATCGAGGTGTTGGGGCGTGAGCGCCAGGGCGATGCGTACTTCCGGGAGGTGATTCTTCGATTGGATCGCAACGATCGCCCGGTCGAGTTTGGGGCCAACCGGATCGCCCTCGACCTGCTTCCCTCCGTGGTGCGTCGGCTTGTCCTCCAGGAGCAACTGCCCTTTGGGCACATTCTCAAGGCCCACGAGGTGCTGCACACTGGGGCGCCCGACGCATTCTTCCGCGTCGAAGCCGATCCTCTGATGAGCCGGGCCTTTGGTCTTGCCGGCTGTGACGTTCTTTACGGACGCCACAACACCCTGCGCGACCTTCAAGGGCGCGCGATTTCCGAAGTGGTCGAGATCCTGCCGCCCTGAGCGCGCGTGGCGCCGCTCAGGGTGGAGGAGCGCTGGTGCCCCCGAACACGGCCACACGAAGCGCTCGGAGGGTATACAGGGAGGTATCTGCCAAGCCGCGCATGCGTCGTGCCCCGGTCTTCCGCTTCGGACTAAACCGTTTCCGGTATTCCCTGAAAATCCCCTCCACGTACTTCTGCCCCCCAAACACCGCTCCGTCGCAGAAATACCTCACTCGGCATTTCAGGTACTCGCTCAGCGGCAACTTTCCCTTCGCTGCCAGGACCTTCGCCACCTCCTCCGCGTTCAGCGCACCCCGCACCGGACGTCCGTCCGGGCCCACCGCCTCCCGACGTTCATCGCCTTCCAGGTACAAGTACTTGCGGTAGATCTCCAGGGACGCCGATGGCGTTTCCT
>CAYZAE010000126.1:0-1604 GCA_964476125.1 uncultured Verrucomicrobiota bacterium
AGTCCAGCGATTCGGTGAGCGGCGTGTTGGCGCCCGTCGTCAGATCATGCCGCCAAAGCTTGGCAAACTCGCCGCTGTAGTAGGGCGTTTCCGTGCGCCGGTAGACGAATGACCGGCCGTCGGGCGCAAACACGACCTCACCGTCGGTCCCTGGGTTGTCGGGAGTCAGGTTCTTCAGCGCGCCAGAGCCATCCGTCGGCAGCAGATAAATGTCGTTGTTCAGGTAATCGCTGTAGGGCGGCGGCGTGGAGTTGATCGTCACCGCGATGAGCCGGCCGTCCGGCGAGAGCTCGAACTTCGCCTCCGGCGCGGTCTGGCCGGTGGTGGTGAACAAGCGGTCGAAGCCAGGAGTGAGATCGGTCAACCCGCGCGATGCGACCTCCACCAACAGAAGCCGATTCGCCAGGCCCTCCGGCAACCACTGATCCCAGAACCGGAACTGCCGGTCTTCCGTAGCCTTGGCCGTAACTTTCGAGTCCTTGCGCCGCTGGATTTCCTTCCGCATCGCCGCGAGTTCGGCCTTGCCCAGCTTGCCGGCAAGCTCCGGAAGGACGCGCGTCGACACGACAATCCGCTGGCCGTCCGGCATCCACTGCGGCGTCGACACGGAATAGGGCAGCTCCAGAATCTTCTCCGGCTCACCGCCATCGATCCGCATGACGTAGAGCGCGGCGGCCTCGTCCTCTCCGCGCTTGGAAGTGAACGCAATCCGCTTTCCATCCGGACTCCAGCGGGGTGACGCGTCCGAGGCGTTCGGCGCGAAAGTCAGGCGACGTGGAGTCGCCTCCGCCAGATCCACCACCCACAGATGGGTGCTGCTTTTGTTCTTCTCGATGGACCACTCGGTCACCGTGAACACCGCGGCCTTGCCATCGGGCGACAGCGCCGGGCTGCCCAGCCGCTTCATGGCCCACAGGTCCTGCGGCCGGAGCAGACGCTTGGTCTCGGCGGCTACGGCGACGGACCCGAGCCATGCGCTCGCCAGCAAGGTCACGACGAAGAGGGAGAGGATTCGATTCATGGTGGTTTGGGTAGTGGAGATCCGAACTCGTGGTCCTTCACAACGGCTGAGAGTTGCTCCTGGGAGCGCCGGCGTCTCGCCGGCATTTGCCTTCTCATCTGCGTCGTTCATTTTTTCAACCCGCCGGCGGGACGCCGGCGCTCCCAGGATCGCGGAATCGTGCGCTGCTCCATGGCCATTCGGTTTTGACCTTCGCCAATCCAGCTTTCACGGGATTCTCTTCGATGTAGGCGAGCACCGCCTGGTAATGCTCTGCGTTGCGCACGTAGCGGTCCAGATATTCGCGTTGCCAGAACCGTCCACTGCGTCCAACAAGTTTGCCCGCCTTCCTGCTCGTGAAGGATTTCCACGAGTGCAGCACACCGGCCAGGGGAAAGCCTTCGTGCGTCTCGATCAGCGCATGGACATGATTTGGCATCACGCACCACGCGAGCAACCGGTAGCGTTCCCCATCGAAGTGGCGCAACGCACCTTCCACGAGCGCGGCCACCTCCGGCTGTCGCAGCCAGCAGGCGCCGTGTCCGGCATCGAGATACTCCTCGGTTCGGCGGTGTAATTCGATTTGGCACTGTCGCTCACCGGG
>CAYZAE010000126.1:1704-20368 GCA_964476125.1 uncultured Verrucomicrobiota bacterium
GGGAGCGCCGGCGTCTCGCCGGCTTGTTCATCAAAGTTCTCCTTACCCTTACCAACCCGCCGGCGGGACGCCGGCGCTCCCGGGAACATTCCCGCATCGAACAGCTTGGGAATGTTCGGATGATCCATCACCGCCAGCACCGAAAGCTTAGGATGAAAGCCTGAACGCTACGGACGAACTTCCCGCCAGCGGCCGTCGAATCCCCAGATCCAGAGGCTGGGTGATGTTCCCTCCGAGGCGGTGAACTGGGTGACACCCACCGCCTTGACGTTCGCTGCCTTCAATTCCGCGAGCACTCCCGGGTCCTGACTGGGGTCGAGGGCTGGTTCGAAGAAAAAGGTCTCCTGGAAGTTGTGGCGGTTCGAGTCGTAGGTCCGCGCAAACTCCCCCTGAACCTCCATCGGCTGGGAGGTCAGGCCCCGAATCTTCGTCGTTCCCCAACGGACCAGGGGAAAACTCTTGCCATCAAAAATGCCGATGCCGGCCACCCCAAACTTCAGGAAGGCCAGAGTGTAATCGACCTCGATCTGGACGTTCCCGCGTCGAAACGTTCGACGCCGGTTCAAGGTTCCCTCGGTGACACGGTCCAGGGGCACAAAACGCGTGGCTTCCTGGGTCACCTCCTTGACCGTCCCGCCCAAATCCCCAAACCAGGCCTGGGGTCGTGCGTAGCGCGCGCTGAGTTCCACCAAAGTGGCTTCGGACAAGGAACGTGGACGCGCAGCGTTCAGGGCGCTTGGAAACGTGGCGCTCAACCTCATGTCGCGCCGAAACTCCCCTTCCCCCCACACCCAATCATGGGTCCACACCGAACCTGCAATCTGCGTCCTCGCACCCGGCAGCCCGCTCATGGGCCCCGAGTAGGACCGATTGCGCAGTCCATCGTGGTAGGTCACATCCACCTCAAAATCCAAACCCGCCAGGGCGCCTTCCCCGGCAAAAACCAGGGATCGGAACTGCCAGATCGACTTCAATCGGTGATTGGCAAGCAAGTCCTTGCCGTGGTGCTGAAAAGCCACCAGGCGTCCGGCATCGTTGAGTGTGAAGGGAGGAGGGTTCGTCCCGGATACCCCTTGCGGAACCTCGCGAACCTGCTTCACCAGCAACCGCCCGGGGACCAGCTTCTTGTACTCGAAATCCAGGATCGCGCCCACGCGGGACGGATGCGCCCCGAACCAAGCCTGGGCCACCGTGTCAAAGGCCGAATACAAAGTTCCATACTCCCCTGTCCACCCCAGAACCGATCGCCCCAGGGGAAGCAGACTCGAACCACGTGCCCTGCGAAAAACAGGGTCTCGCGCCGAACCCTCCGCCAGGACCACTTCCGGAAGCGCGTTAGGCTCAGGATTCGAAACCGAGACCGCACCGGCCTGGGTGACGAGTTCGCCGCCGAACACCGACCCCGGCGAATCCGGAGAACGCCGGACTTGGACCGTGGCCACCCCATTGGCCATCTCGGTTTCGTCCGGGGCCGAAGGATGCACCAGCACCGCCATGCCTACCTCGCTTTCGGCCACCCCATGCCGAAGTCGCTCCAGGAAGGCGTTGTCATTGTAAAAACTCGCGTACACACGGCGCAACGCACGGAACACCCCGCGTTCATTGGCCTCGCCCGGATCGCACCGACTCGGCCCCGCCTCGTCGCCATCCATGTCATCCGCCAGACAGCCGCTGTAGCTGTCATACAAACCGGCCCCGGAAAACATCTCACTGTCCTCGACGTTGGTGGAACTCCGGAAACGGAGCTTCCGAACCCGGTCAAAGGGGGTGAGCGCCGCCAGAATCCCTTCCTTCTGCGCTGCCGAAAAATCCGTCCCGGTTCGAATGCGCGCCCGAAGACCGGCGAGATCCTTGGAGAGCTCCTTCATGTTGGGAGGAAATCGGTGTCGGGACAGGGTTGTCTGGATCACTTCCCTCAGCGTTCCCCCTTCCTGGACCCGCTGGTCCAGAAACCCGTCCCAAAGATCGAAGGTGAAGGCGATGGCGTTCGTGTCGGCATGGGCAGGCACCGACCGGATCACCAGTCCCAGATTGGCCGCCTTCCCTCCGATATGGCGGATGTCGGCAGGCCAAGCCTCCCTTACCGGAACACTCAACACACCTCGCGCCGACTTCGCGTTGATCTCCAAGGGCGGGAGACGTTTCGCTTGCACAAGCTGCTGCCTCTGTGACTCCGAGAGTCTCCCCTCGACCTCCAGACTCCTCACCAGACAACCGCCCTCCCGGGGTTCCGTCACCAGAAGGATTTGGCGACCTCCCCAACCTCGCAGTCGCTCGTGATAGCCCGTGTCGGCAACATGCACGAAGGGCACCCCGAACGACCGGGCCAGAATCGCCACGTGGGAGTTGGGTGTCGCCGGCGACAACGAAATCACGCCCGCCACCAATGGAATCTCCGCGGGGACCGCGTCCGTCAACAGGATGTCCGAGTACAACAACCGCCCTTCGGTGAATGCTGTTTGAATGTCCCAGGAAGGCACCCACGCAAGCCGCCCGAACGCCCATCCGCCGCTGTAACACTCATCCGACCTGACCCACCGGGCCGGCGACGTGACCTCGATCCCGGCCGCCGACAGGACCGCTTCTTCGCTTTCGGTCAAACCGCCCTGTTCGTAGGTCGGGAGATAAAACAGTTGGAAACCCGCCGGAGCGTCCACCGCTGCCCGGACTGTCTTGAACCACCGGGCCACCTGTTGAACCGGAAACGGCTCCCGCCCCACGATCTGGATTCCCCCCTCCGCCACGCTCGCTGCCCTCGGAAAGACCACCGCGCCCAGGACATATCTCTGGCCCTCCTGAAAGAGGGACACGGCGTCAAACTCATCCGGGGTCATCCCCGCCACCGCAGGAACTCGGCGGGAAGCGAACTCATAGTGAAAAAGATAGCGCCCGCCGTCCTGGAAATACACCCGGTCCGGCTCCGCCAAATCGATCATCCACTTGATCCAGGACAGCCCCCCCGCCCCTTCCCCCCCTTCGTCCGATAGAAAGGCGTCACCAGGAACAATCATCTGGTTCTTCCAGTCGTCGTCCAGGGACCGCGGCCTCGCGACCAGCCGAAAAAACTCCCCGCGCGCTCCCGGGGATCCAAGGGTCCCGACCGGGAATGGCTTCAACGAATCGTGCACCCGGGCCGACGACCTCCAGTCCGAGAGATTGGTGCTTTGCAGCAGGGTCAGGACGGAGCCTGCCGTTGATCCGGACCTGAGGTACACCTGCCCGTCCCGCTGCTCCACAGAAAGGATCGGCCCGGGTTCCTGGGCTCCCAATCCCGTGGCCAGGACAAGCCCAAGGCCCATGGCCCGAAGCACCCAGAAGGCAAGACATGGACACCAGCGCATGGACTTGAGGAACGGCACGCGTCCAAAGTACCCAGTTTACGACAAACGAAAAGGCGCGCCGTTAGCGTCAACGAGCCGGCTGCCTGGCTGAGGAGAACGCCTCGATGCAAAAGGACCCGCCCCAAGACAGTGATTGGTGCAGCGTCCGTGTCCCGGGAATCGATCCAATGAATCGCCTGAATTGTAACCTCGGGACCATTGGCCCGTTGCCGAAGCCTGATTCCATGGATGCGTCAGGGGAGACTATCCGTCGGGTGTGCGCGGGCCAGCCCCGGGAACGCGGGCTTGCGTCAACGCGACGAGCGTAGGATCCCCTGCCTCAACCAACCCTCGGGCGCGTAACCTCGGAGCCAAGGAGGTGAGGTGCCGGTGCGGTCCCACCGCGCCGGCACCTCGTATTTTCTGAAGATCGGACGCCGCGCCGGAGACGGCGCGGACCCCGGTTTCAGAGGCGATACTACGGGCGAATCAGACGGAAGAACCGGGCATTGCCGAGGTTCGCCGCGATCGGCGCCGTGCGCCTGCCTTCCTTCAAATCACTCGCCACTTCGATCCATGCCCCCTCGCCACCCAGCGCCTGAGACGATTGAAGGCGGTATCCCTCGAAGCCAGCGTCCCAGCTCACCTCCAACCCGCTGCCTGAACGGCGGAGGGTCAGCACGGGCCGTTCGGGTCCGACGGTGAAGCGGTTCATCACCTTCGGTGTCTGGAGCAACAGGTCGGGACCTATCGCACTGGTGCCATAGGCCGGAATGCCATAGGTGGTCACCGCCAAACGCCCGGTGTCGGGCGTGATTTCGAATTCCGTCCAACCATAGGTGAAGGTCGCAACCGGCGCGCCAGTCTCCCAGATCACATCCAGGCTTGAGTCGGCAAATCCGAGGGGTGAGTAGCCGAGGGGCACAACCTGGTTGTCAACCAACGCGGCGATGGCTGAGTTCTTCTGCGCCGGAGTGAGCAGGGCATCGAAGGCCGCGCGATTGGGCAGACCCAACGTGGCGAGGAAGACATCCAACAGGGATTGTGAACCCGCCGGCACTTCCGCGGCGAGATTGAGCACCGTGGGACCGAAGGGCGCATCGAAAGCGACCGGCCCGGTGGAGATCTCGAAAGCGGAGGTCTGGATCTGAGGCATTCCGGGACCCATCTGGTAGGTCAGGTTGTTCACCAGCGTCCCGTGGATGTCCGCACAAACAAAGACGCAGTCCCGGATCCTGTTGGTGCTGATAAAGGACAGAAGCTCGGTCCGCTCCGCGGCATAGCCTTCGAACCGGTCCCCCGCCGCGAGCACACCCAGATTCTGAATCGGCTCCGGCACGAGAATGAACTTCCAGCCGACCCCATCCCGTTGCGCCGCCAGAAGGTCCGCCTTCAACAGATCCAATTGCGTCCGACCCAGCATCGTGCGACGCGCCAGCGGCTGGCCCGTCCGCGGATCGATGTCGAAGGATTGCGCAAGAAAGGCAGCCACCTGGATCGGATCCGTCGGATTTGCAGGCGACGCCAGCGAGGCATCGCGAAAGGTGCGCGCATCGATCAGAAACATTGCAGCGCTTCGGCCGAAGCGGCGGCTGCGATAAAGCTTCGGCTTTCCGTCCGTCCGGGCGTCACCCGGCGCCGAATACACCTCCGATGCCAGCGGCGTGAACTCTTCGAAGGCACGAAGTCCGTTCTGAAACAGCTCCGAGTCGTTCAGATAGGTTCCCCGCTTGTCAAAGCGCGGATCGGATCCGGCGGGTGCACCCCCCGCAAAATCGTTGGCCACTTCGTGATCATCGATGGTGGCGAAGTAAACCGTGCTGGACCGGAGGGTGGAGAAGTGATTCACGCCCAGCCGGGCTGAATGGATCTCGTCGTGCTTGCGGCGGTACTCCTCAAGGGTCCTGGCCTGGGCCAACGGAACCGCCGGGGAGGCGTAATCGGCGTAAATGGTGTCCCCCAGGTTGACGAAGAAATCGAGGTTCCGGGATGAGACGTTGGCGATGGACGGGAACGGGGCGAGTTCACCCCGCTCGTCGCCCGACACCCCGAAGCGAAGCGGCACGGTCATCACCGAGTCCGATTTGGCCAGGGTTCGAAACGTGCCAAATCCAATCGACCCCGCCGCGTCCGTGACCCGGTAGTGATATCGGGTCCCGGAGGTTAATCCACCCACCGTGACTTTGACCGGCACCAGCGAATCGGTGGCGGGCTTGGCAGCACGAATCACTTCGCCCGAGAAATCCGGGGACTGACCGATTTCAAAGCGGACCTCCCCAGCCGCCGTGGAGCGGGCCCAGAGAACAATGGAATTCGTCGTCGGATCGCCCGCGGCAACTCCATTGGGAAGAGTGTTCGTCACAGCCCGGCGGCCGAACAGATCCGCACCCTGGACACCACGCTGATGAATGGCCGCCAACTCCGTCCCATCCAGAACCCGACGCCAGATCGCAAGGTCGTCGATGAGTGTCCCCCGGTTTCCAACCGCACCGTTGTCGATGTAAGCACCGACACCATCCTGGCCAATGTTCAGCGCCAGTCCCGAAGCCGTCCCGATCGAGTCCAGGTCAGCGGCGATGGGAGAGGTATCGACGAGAGCGCCATCCAGGTAGGTTCGGGCACTCCCGGTGCGTTCGAACGCGATGGCAACGTGGTGCCAGGCGCCGTTGCCCAGCGTTCCCGCGGGCCCGTCGTAGTCCTTGCGGGTACGACCGCCCGCGTCGCCATCCCCAAGGTTCCATTGCAGACGTCCGTTGCCGGCCGTGGCGATCACCCAGCCCTGGTTTCCGCCACTGCTCCAGTTCTTGTTGCCGAGGAAAACCGGGTCCCCGGTCCAGTTGGTGAGGCGCGTCCAGAAGGAAACGGTGAAGTGGGTGCCACGCCCAAAATCGAGATCCGCCGGGGCACCGAGTGAAACATAGTGGAACGAGGATCCGTTGGTCAGCGAACTTACGGAAGCGGCCTGGCCAATCATCCCGGTCTGGAACGAGGGACTGCCGATTGGCGTTCCGTGGTTGCCGCGACCGGAGCGGTCCCAGAAATCACCATCAAACGGCAGGTAAGCCACCAGCTGGTCATCGAGCGCACGCTCCACGACATTCGCGCCCACCAGGCCCTTGCGATGGATGGACCGCATCTCATCCGTGGTGATCGCCCGGCGCCAGATCGCGACGTCATCGATCGTGCCATCCTCGATTTGAACCCCTCCGCTGTCCGTGTAGGTGCCCGTGCCGTCCTGACCAATGTTCATGGGGAGCCCGGGGCTGATCGTGGTCCCCGTGGTCGGCAGCGGCTGCCGGTTGACTTCCACGCCATCGACGAGCGTGACCGCCTCCCCGCCGCGCTGGAACGAAACGGCAAGGTGATGCCAGCGGCCGTCGCTGATCAGGGCACCTCGGCTGTCGAAATCGCGACGCTCGCCGACCTGCTCCGCGTAGTTCCACTGAAACCGTCCGTCGGCGCCGGTCGCGAGTGCAAACCCGACATTTCCCCCGCTGTTCCAATTCTTGTTGGAGATAAACAGCGGATCGCGCTGCCAGCTGGAGAACTTCACCCAGCAGGAGAAAGAGAAATCGGCATCCACGCTGAACTCCAGGTCCGACGGTTTCCCCAGCGTGACATAATTGAACTCCGTGCCCCCTGACTTCTGCGAGAAGCGCAATGCCTTGCCACCAATCAGGCCGTCGACGAGCGACGGATTCCCCACGGCCTGGCCGTGATTGCCGCGGCCGGAGGCATCCAGGAAATCCGCATCGAAAGTGAGATGGGCAACCAGCCCCTGACGGATGTCGGTGACGACACTCACCACCGCCGGGTTGCTGATGACCGCCTGGCCATTGGCGCCCCGGACCCGGACGGTGTAGACGCCAGCGTCAGCCTTCGCGGCGCGTGAGACCGTGTAGGACGCCGTGGTGGCGTCGGGAATCTCCGTTCCATCCTTCGACCACTGATACGCGAGGGGAGCAACGCCCGCGGCTCCGACCGTCAATGTGAACCTGGCACCGACAGCCGTGGCGAGCCCCAGGGGCTGGCTTCGAAGAGTGGGAGGCTGGGTGGTGTCGACGGTGAGTTCGGCCGGATTGCTCGTCAACGAACCGGCCACGTTGGTGATCAGGCAACGATAGATGCCGGCATTGGCGGCCTGCACATCCGACAGGGCCAGGAGTGCGTTGGTCTCTCCGGCCAGGACATTCCCGCCGCGGGTCCATTGGAAGGCGAAGGGGGACGATCCGCGAGGCAGCACGCGCAGGACAAGTGCATCGCCCGCCACCACGGCCTGATCGGTCGGCTGCCGGACGAGCACGGGAGGCTCGGGCGTGGACACCACCGTGTCCAGGGATCGGCCGGCGAGACCGGCTTCGCGGATCGCGCGCGCCTCGGTGGACGTCAGCGCGCGGCGCCAAATCCCGAGGTCATCCATCGCCAGGTCGTCGATCTGCACGCTGTTGCCGTCCGTGTAACGCCCTGTGCCGTCCTGGCCGATGTTGGTGGCGAAGCCGGGCGGGGTGTCGACATTGTTGAGGCTGGCCGAGACATCCCGTTCATCGACACTGATGCCGTCGAGGTAGGTGACGACCTCTCCCGCGCGGAGAAAGGTCACAAGCACGTGGTGCCACTGGCCATCGCTCGTGGTCCCAGCCGGACCATCGTAGTCCTTTCGCTGCCCGGGAGGGCCACCGTAGTTCCATTGAAGCCGCCCATCCGTGCCGGTGCCAATGAGCCATCCTTGGTACTGACCACTCAGCCAGTCCTTGTTCCCGATGAACGGCGGATCGAACACCCAGGATTTGAAGCGGACCCAGAAACTGACCGAGAAATCCGTTGCCGAACCGAAGTTGAGGTCGGCGGGAGACCCGAGGGTGATGTGGTTGAAATTGGAACCGTCCTTGCTGAACGAGAGCTGGGCTGCGCCGGAACCGACGACCCCTGGCACGAAGACCACGTTCCCGACTGCCGTCCCGTTGTTGCCCCGGCCCGAGGCATCGGTCAGTGCGCCATCGAGCGGCAGATGAAGCACGAGTTGATCGGTGATGCCTGCCTGGGAGGTATGGACGCCCAGATGCAGGGCAAACGCCAGGGCGAAGGCCCCGGGCAGCGGGGAACGATGGGGAGTTGTCATGGCGACGGTCGGAATGCAATTGGGGAGACTGGAAATGCCTGGCTGAGATCAGACTCGGAAGGTCGGAAAAATGGCGCGGAAGACTTCAAAAGCGTGGCGTTTCAACCGGGCTTTCTCCGGTGTACCAACGATAATCAACCCCCCTGGAGGTGTGCCGGATGGTGGAGACATTGCCCGGAATCCAGAGCGTTGCGCAGCGGCGCCCATGCCGGAACCACTCGAACTCCATCTTTCGGCCCGGATAGTAACCGGCGAGCTTGTGTTTCCATTGGACGAGGCATTCGTCGTAGCCAGGAAAAACGCCCAGGGTGTCCTCCGGCCCCTCAAACCGCTGCTCCGCCGAATCCTGGGCGAAAATCGTGGTCTGCGGGCTGGCAATCTCGGTGATGCGGCGCGACCGGACCGGCTCAGCCGAGAGGGGGTTGGCGGGATCCAGGGCGACGAACCGATTGATGCCGTAACTCGAGTTCAGCCAGTAATCGTGCGGAAAGGCCAAACCCAGTTCCCGCCACTCGTCCACGATTTTGGCCGAGGGACAACGGAACACGCGCGGTGCACCGCCAAAATAGCTGACATACGCAACCCCCCAGTACGCGATCTGCATGTGATTCGCGTTGCGGATGTCCAGCAGCTCCGGTCGATCCGGCGCCAGGGTCCACTGCCCGCCGTTGGGCACCGAGGCAACCCCGTCCGAATTGCGGTAGAAATGAAACGAATCGTTGAAGTCCTGCGCGTAGAGCGTCGTTCCTATCGAAATCTGCCGCAGGTTCCCGATACAGACCGCCATTCGCCCCCTCTCCTTGGCGGAAGCCAGTGCGGGCAGCAAAAGTGACGCCAGGATGGCAATGATCGCGATCACCACCAGCAACTCGATCAGTGTGAAAGCGAATGGGGTGGGGACACGCCCCAGACCGCCCACCCGGCCGTTGGGGCGAAGCACGCCACCATCCTGAACCCAACCCAGTGACAAAACCGGGACAGCGCCCTCAAACTCCGGCGTCTTTGGAGTGACAATTCCGCGTCGCCAGCCGGCCATCAAATCCTCCCGGCCCGAAACTCGACCACCGCGCCCGGTCGCAGGGCCTGGGCGGCCAACATGAGAATATGCGGGCCGATCGGTTCCGCGTTCGGTCCCAGGCGGGTGAGATGGGCGCGAACACCTCCGTCAATAGCAATTCCGGGTAGGGGTCAGTCCTCACTTTTGACATCCTTCCGTTGCCACATTGAGGGTTTGGTTCCTGGACCCATCCGTCGTGCCGCGAGCTCTCCCTGTCGAGGTTCAGCGGACAAAGCTGCCGGCAACCTCGCCGGCGCTGCGGAACAACGTCTTGAGCAGTCAACCGGAATGCGTGAAACCGCCGGCACGGCGCAACGGAGATCCTGGCAATGTGCGCATCGCGCGGCGGTTGCGACAGGAGACGACGATGACGCTGGCGTGGATCGCCACACGCCTCCAGACTTGTCCCGGAACCGCGATGGGCCATCGTCCCGGTCTCCATGAAGCGACAAATCCTCCTCACCTGCGCCGCTCTCTGCTGCGGCTTCGCCCAGGCCGACGATTGGCAGAAGGAAGTGGTGTTCCGCGCCTCGTTCGACGGCTCCCCCGACGCGCGCGTCGCGGGCGGGGATCCGAAACTGTACCACGCCGCCAGTTACAAGGATGGCGAGGCTGCCACACCGGGACTCGACGGCACCGACGTCCGCCTCGCCCCGGGCGCAGGCCGCACCGGGGACGCTCTCCACTTCACCCGCAAGAACACGAAGGCCGTCTTCTTCAAGGCCCAGGGCAATGTGCCCTTCGAACCCAACGGCTGGTCCGCCACCGTCAGCTTCTGGTTGAAGCTCGACCCGGACCGGGACCTCGAGCCGGGCTGGTGTGATCCGCTGCAATTGACGGACAAGGCCTACAACGATTGCGCGATCTGGGTGGACTTCACCAAGGACGACAAACCGCGCCACTTCCGCCTGGGTGTTTTCGGAGCCCTCAAGTCCTGGGATCCGACGAACAAGGGGTCGGATGGCAACCCGGCCTTCGATGGCCGCCTGGTGCGGGTGTCCCGCCCGCCCTTCACCCGGGAGCGCTGGACCCACGTGGCCATCACCCTCAACCGCCTCGGCCGTGGCGCGGGCGCCGCGGAACTTTTCCTCGACGGCAAATCCCAGGGCGCCGCGCGCAACATCACCGAGCCGTTCCCCTGGGACATCACCAAGGCCTCCCTCCGGCTCGGGATTGATTACGTCGGCTACATGGACGACCTCGCCATTTTCCGTCGACCCCTCAATGCCGCTGAAATCGCGGCGCTGGCGGCCGCACGGGATTGGTGAGGGTGACGACGGCGGAGCCGGGATGCTCCCCGGCTCCGCGTGGATGGCCGGCGTTTGGGAGACGACCTAGACGCTGGTCGGCAGCGGATGCTTCCAGGGAGCCCGGTACGGGCGCTGGAGCAAACGGGTCGCCTCGGCATCGCCCGCCACCTCGTGCCGCTGCGGGTCGTAGGACAAGGTGCGACCGAGCTGCATCGCCACGTTGGCGAGAATGCAGCTCGCGGTGGAGATGTGCCCCTGTTCGATGTCGGCGACCGGACGGCTGCGCTGGTCGACGGCGGCCAGGAAGTCGAGCATGTGCCGGCGCGTGGCCGGGGCGGCATTGAGTTCGATGTCCTTCTCGCTGACGTCCTCGGGATACTTCTCACGCTCGAACAGGCAGTCGAAGTGGAGGGTCTTCTCCTTGCTGTCCCGCGGGATGAAATCCGCGCGCATGGTGCTGGCCTTGAGCACGCCCTTTTCGCCGTGGATGAACAGGGCCCACGGATAGTCGGGATCGTTCGGGCTGCCCCACGTCCGGTGTTCCCACGAGGCGGTCACGCCGTCGTACTCGAAGATCGCGCTCTGGGTGTCAGCGATGTTCGATTTGCCATCCTTCTGGACATAGATGCCGCCGCTGGAGCTGATGCGCCGCGGCCAGCCGAGTGCCAGCATCCAGCGCGCGGTGTCGAGCATGTGCACGCACATGTCGCCCATGATCCCGTTGCCGTACTCCATGAAGGTGCGCCACCAGCGAAGGTGCGGAATGCCGTCGTACGGCCGCAGGGGAGCGGGACCCGTCCACATTTCGTAGTCGAGCTGCGCCGGAACCGGTTCCACCGGCGGATTGCCGTTCGCCCGCATGTGGAAATAACAGCACATGTCGACGTGGGCGATTTTCCCGAGCAGTCCGGCGTCGACCACCTGTTTCTTGGCATCGATGAGATGCGGCGTGCTCTTGCGCTGGGTGCCGATCTGCACCACGCGCTTGTGCTTCCGCGCCGAGGCGAGAATGGCTTCGCCCTCCAGCACATCGACGCTGATGGGCTTCTGGAGATAGACGTCGGCGCCGGCCTCGATCGCGGCAATGGCCTGCAACGCGTGCCAGTGGTCCGGCGAACCGATGAGCACGAGATCGAGATCCTTCTCCTTCAACATCTCCCGGTAGTCCACGTACGTCCGGGGCGCCTTCTTCGACTTCTGCCGCTGGCTGGCGATCTCCACCGCGCCGGCGAGCATCTTGGTGTCGGGATCACAGAGGGACACGATCTCGACGGGCGCCACCTGGACCAGACGCCAGAGATCGCTCTTGCCGTACCAGCCGGCCCCGATGAGACCGACGCGCCGCGGCTTGCCTGCGTTGACGAGGTCCGCGCCGTAGCTGCCCAGCGTGGAAAGCGCCAGGGCGGTCGAGGCGGTCTTGAGAAACGCGCGGCGATTGATCGAGAACCCGGGAACGGCCGGGGAAGCGGCCAGGGGCGAAGGTGTCGGTGGCCGGGTGCCGGACGACGGCAACGACGGGGATGCGATGGGATTCATGGCGGTGCTGGTTCGAATTCGGGAACGGGGCGAGACTAGCACCCGAACCCGTCCGCGTCTCGCTTGCTGTTGCGGGCGCCCCGGAGCCGTGGGTGGTCTCGGGGGTTGGCCGGGCGCGATTTCCAGGTGCCCAGCCCTGCCGCCAAGCCGCAGGTCGGAGAGGCGCACCCCAAATCCGCGTGCTCGCCTTCGCTGGTGACGGGCCGCGGATTCCCGGTTAGCGTCGGGCCATGCGCTTTCGTTCGTGGGGCATGCTGACCCTGCTCGTGGCGCTCTGCCTCCTGCCGCAGAGCGCACCGGCGCCGTTGATCTATCGCCCCGGCGAGGGCTGGAGTTATGAAGCCGAAGGCGGCGCCCGCTGGCAGCGGAATCGCGCCAAGGACCAGCTGGAGGTCGCCCAGGAAGCCTTCGATAACGGCAAGTTCCGGCTCGCCTCCAAGGCCGCCCGCCGCGTGGTCAAGGTCTGGCCACTCTCCGACTTCGCTCCCAAGGCCCAGTACCTGCTCGGGCGGGCCTACGAAGAACGGGGGCGCTCCGATCGCGGCTTCCGCGCCTTCCAGGAACTGATCGAGCGCTACCCCAAGCTCGACAACTACGACGAAGTCCTGAAGCGCCAGTTCGACATCGCCACGCTCTATCTCAACGGCAAGTGGTTCTACCTCTGGGGCGTCATCCCCGCCGGACCCGACCGCGACAAGGTCGTCGACATGTACGAAAAGCTGATCCGCAACGGCCCGTACAGTGACGTCGCCCCCCAGGCCCAGCTCAACATCGGGTCCGCCCGCGAAATCCAAAAGGAATGGGGCCTGGCCGTCCGCGCCTACGAACGCGCCGCCGACCGTTACAACGACAAACGCGACGTCGCCTCCGAAGCCTTCTGGCGCGCCGGTATGGCCCACCTCCAGGAAGCCGAGGCAGCCGAATACGACCAGAGCGCCGCCGGCCGCGCCGTGAACGCCTTCACCGACTTCATCTCCCTTTACCCCAACGATTCCCGCGTTCCGGAAGCCCAGAAGCGCATCATCGACCTCTACAAGGTCCAGGCCGAGGGCAACTACCGCATCGCCCGGTATTACGAAAAGAAACGCCGGCTCGACGGCGCCCTGATCTATTACAACGAGGTCGTCGACATCTACGCCCGTCTGGTCAAGGACCCCCAGGCGGCCAAGGCCCAGGAAGCGCGTGAACGCATCGCCATCGTGGGCGCCCGCCGCACCCGCCAGAACGCCGCCGCCGGCGATACCAACGCCCCGCCCGCCATCGTCACCGCCCCGTCGACCAACACGCCGCCCGCCTCCGCACCCAAACCCTGAGGATGGCCACGACCCGCTCAGCGGTTGACCCCCGGTTGCCGGCCCCCGTCCACGCCGGCCGTACGGCTTACCCGCAGCCGCTCCCGCGCCGTTCCTGGCTCACCCTCCTCGCCTCCGCCGGCGCCGCGCTCGCCTTCTCCGGCTGCGCCTACCGCGTCGGCCCCTCCAGCGGCGTCGAACCCGGCTCCAAATCCGTCGCCATCCAACCCTTCGAGAACCAATCGCTCGAACCCCGCGTCACCGAAGCGATCCAGACCGCCCTCCGCGGCCAACTGCAACAGGAGGGCACCTTCGAACTGGCCCGCAAAGGCGACGCCGACATCGTCGTCAGCGGCGTCGTCCAAAGCATCGACCGTCACGAGCAGAGCTTCCAATCCCGCGACACCCGGACGACCCGCGACTATCGCTTCGATATCCGCGCCCAGGTGACCGCCACCGAACGCGGCACCGGCCGGAAACTGGTCGATCAGGTGGTCGAGGGGCATACCATGCTCCGCGTGCTTCAAGACCTCCCCAGCGCCGAGCGCCAGGCCATGCCCCTGCTCGCCGCCAACCTCGCCCGCAACATCGTCTCGTTGCTGGTCGACGGATCCTGGTGAAAACCCCGACCCGCAGCGCAGCCGCCGCCCGGGTCCCCCGTCTCCCTCCCCACCCCGGCAAATCCCCCTGGCGCTGGGTTCCCGGATCGGCCCCTCTCGCGATCGCACTTCTCATCCTCCTGACCTCCGCCGCCCACACCGCCATCCACGCCGGCGACTGGCCCCAGTGGCGCGGCCCCCGCCGCGACGGGCATGTCGGCCCCGGCGATTCGTTCCCCTCCCGACTCCCCTCCTCCCTCGAACCCCGCTGGCACGTCCCCGCCGGGAGCGGCTTCGCCAGCCCCATCGTCAGTGGTTCCCGCCTTTTCCTCGCCGACGAACAGGACCAGCGCGAAACCGCCCGTTGTCTCGACGCCACCACCGGCCGCGAACTCTGGCGCACCCCCTACGCCAAAACCGCCGGCGACGAATGGGGCACCGGCCCCCGCTGCACTCCCGTCGCCGATGACCGCCGGCTTTACGTCCAATCGCTCAAGGGGGAATTCGCCTGTCTCGACCAGACCGACGGCCACCGGCTCTGGGGCTTCAGCTTCGAAAAGGATTTCCAGGTCGAGTTCGTCGGTGGCAACGACGCCTATGACGCCGCCGCCCGGCGCCGCGGCAACAGCGGTTCTCCCATCCTGCTCGGCGACCGCCTCTACATTCCCGTCGGCTCCACCAACGGCGCCACCGTGGTCTGCCTCGACAAGGTCACCGGCCGCGAACACTGGCGGGCCGGCACCGACGAAACCGCCTACGCCGCGCTGATGACCGGCACCCTTGCCGGCCGGGATCACCTGGTTGCCTACACCGCCTTCAGCCTGCTTGGACTCGATGCCACCCGCGGCGAGGTGCTCTGGCGCGTGCCCCTCAAATCCCACGCCAACCGGCACGCGGTCACCCCCGTGATCGCCGGCAACGACATTCTCCTCTCGTCACACACCCTCGGGCTGCGCGCCTTCACGGTGTCGGCGACCTCCCAGGGACCGGACGCCGGCCTCGCCTGCCAGCCCCGCTGGTCCGCACCCCGCCTCAAAACCAGCCTCGCCACCCTGGTGCTCGTCGATGGCTTCCTCTACGGGCAGGGCCCCGAGAAAAACTACCAGTGCGTCGATCCCGCCACCGGGGAGGTGCGCTGGTCCCAGCCCGGTTTCGGCGAGCAACTCCTGGTGGCTTATGCGTCCACCCTCGCCGCCGGAAAACGGCTGCTCGTCGCCACCGAGTCCGGCCTGCTCCTGCTGCTCGAAGCCCGCCCCGACCGCTACTCCGAACTCGGCCGGCACCAGGTTTCGGGAAAATCCTGGAGCCACCCGGCCTTCGCCAACGGCCGACTCTATCTCCGCGATCGGCGCGAGCTCTACGCCTTCGACCTTCCCCCGGATCCGGCTCCGTGAGTTCGACCGTCCTTCAACTGCATCCCGCCGACAACGTGGGGATCGCCCGCAAGGGTCTCCTGCCCGGCCAGCGAATCGCCCGACCGGAGGGGGATATCGACGTGCTCGACCGCATCCCGCCCCTGCACAAGATCGCGCTGCAACCCATCCCCGACGGCACCGCACTCCGGCGTTACGGGCAGGTGATCGGCTTTGCCCGCGGCGACATCCCGGCCGGCGGACATGTGCACTGCCACAATGTGGTGCTCGGTGAGTTCACCCGGGATTACGCGTTCGGCACCGAAGCCCATCCGCTGGCACCCCTGCCGCCGGACGAACCTGCCCCCACCTTCGCCGGGTTTCCCCGACCCGGTGGACGCGCCGGAACCCGGAACTATCTGGCCGTCATCTCAAGCGTGAACTGCTCGGCCTCGGTTTCGCGTTACGTCGCCGACCGCTTCCGGACCGCCGATTTCCGACGCGCGCATCCTGCCATCGACGGCGTGGTGGCCTTCACCCACAAGAGCGGCTGCGCCATGTCGCCGGACGAACCGACCCGCCTGCTCCAACGGGTGCTCGCCGGCATCGCCCGGCATCCGAACATCGGCGGCTACGTGCTCATCGGCCTCGGCTGCGAGGTGAACCAGACCGCGGCCCTGCTGCGCAACGAAGCCCTCGACCAGGTTCGCGACGGGGAAACCGCCGCCACCGTGCTCAACATCCAGCCCCAGGGAGGCGTCGCGCGGACCGTCGAAGCCGGCGTCGCCGCCGTGGAACGTCTTCTCCCCGCCGCCGGAGCCCTGCGGCGCGTTCCACAACCCCTCGCCCGGCTGGTGCTCGCCCTCAACTGCGGGGGCTCCGACGGCGCCAGCGGCATCACCGCGAACCCGGCCCTCGGCATCGCCTCCGACCTGCTCGTCCGCCACGGCGGAACGTCGGTGCTCGCCGAAACCCCCGAGATCTACGGGGCCGAACACCTGCTCACCCGCCGCGCCGTCTCCCCGGAAGTGGGCGGGCGGATCGTCGAACTGATCCGCTGGTGGGAGGACCACGCCCGGCTCCACGGGGCTTCCATCGACAACAACCCCTCCGTCGGGAACAAGGAAGGCGGGCTCACCACGATTTACGAGAAGAGCCTCGGCGCCGTGGCCAAGGGCGGACAGGCCCCGCTCGCCGCCGTCTATCGCTACGCCGATCCCATCACCACCCGCGGGTTTGGCTTCATGGACACCCCGGGCTACGACCCCGTCAGCATGACCGGCCTGGTCGCCGGCGGCTGCAACCTCGCCGTGTTCACCACCGGCCGCGGAAGCGTCTACGGCTGCAAACCCACCCCCAGCCTCAAGATCGCCACCAACACCCCGCTCTTCGATTGGATGAAGGACGACATGGATCTCAATGCCGGCACCATTCTCGACGGCACCGAATCCATTCCCCAGGTCGGCCGGAGAATCTTCGACCGCCTGCTCGCCGTCGCCAGCGGCGAGCCGACCAAGAGCGAACAGATCGGCATCGGCGACGAGGAGTTCGCCCCCTGGATCCTCGGCCCCGTCTTCTAGGCCCCTTGGCAAAAGCCCTGAATCGGGGCAAAAAGTCCTGAAATCTTCGTCCTATGGCGACCTACATTTACGAAACCATCCCGCAGAAACCCGGCCAGAAACCGCGGCAGTTCGAGATCGAGCAGAAGATGAGCGAACCCGCGCTCACCAAAGACCCGAAGACCGGCGAACCGGTCCGCCGCGTGATCACCGGCGGCAGCGGCTGGGTCACCCACGGCGCCAGCATTCTCTCCATGAAGACACCCCGACGCCGGGGTTGAACCCTCACCGACCCGCGCTCCCCGCGGCGCACCGGCCAAAGAAACGCAGGGTGTCCGCGAGATGCCGCTCCCAGTAGGGCCACTCGTGGCCCCCGGGGTGTTCCTCATATTCGTGGGGCACCCCGAGCGACTGGAGTTCCCGGTGCAATACCCGGTTCGGCTCGATCAGGGGATCCTCCGTCCCGCAGTCGAATCGCAACGCCGGCAACGCCCCGCGCCGGGCCCGGACGGTCTCCAGCACCGACGCGTCCTCCGGCGCGCAACCGTACGTTCCCAGGGGTTCCTCCACGAATTGCGCCAGTTGCCCAAACTCGGTGATCGAGGAATGGCCGCAGACCGCCCGGAACCGGTCGCCGTACTTCGCCCCCAGCCGCAACGCCCCGAACCCGCCCATGCTCAACCCGGCGAGAAAGAGCGGTGCTTTCGCAGCGAGCGCGGGCACCGCCTGACGCACCGCCGCCGGCACGTCCTCCACAATCCAGCGCTCGAAATCCTGCGTCGCGTGCCGGAGATACCCGGAACCATCACCCCACAAACCGTCGCTCGGCATCGCCAGGACGAACGGCGGTAGGGATCCCTCCGCCACCAACCGCGCCGCCGTCCGATGCGCCCCGCCCCGCAGGGACCACCCCCAGTGGCTGCCGTACACGCCATGGAGCAGGATCACCACGCCCGCCGGATTCACTCCAGCGGGCGGCACCCAAAGGCTCAGGTCCGCGCGGCCTCGCAGGGCCCCCGATTTCACCGTCACCAGGCGCAGTCCCTCATGCTCGAAGCGCGGTTCGGAAATCTCAAAGGTTCGAAACATCTCAGGTCTCCTCAAAGAGAATCACGCCCTTGGCATTGCGCCCCGAGAGCATGTCGTCGATCGCCTCCCCCAACCGGTCCAGCGGATAGGTCCGCGTCACGAGTTCATCCAGCTTCAACTCCCCGCGGCGGTAGTGGCCGAAGATCCGCTCGAAATCGCGCCCCGGAACGCACCCGCCGTACAGGGGCGTGACATAGGTCTTGTTCCACATGAACCACGGCATCGGCACAGTGACCGGATCGTTGATGCCGCTGACCTGCAAGGCCATGCCCCCGTCCCGCACCAATCGCAAGGGCGCGAACGCCAGCGCCGGCACGGACGTCGCCTCAAACGCGTAATCCACCCCGCGTCCTCCATTCGCGCATCGCACCGCCTCCGCCAACCGCGAGAAATCAGCGTCCGCCGGATCCGCCAGGATTCCCGCCGTCGCCCCAAACCGCCGGGCCTGGGCGAGTCCGAATTCGCGCACATCAATGGCCAGAATCACCGCC
>CAYZAE010000127.1:0-17274 GCA_964476125.1 uncultured Verrucomicrobiota bacterium
CCTCATCATGGTGGAGACCACCGATCTGGTGTTCGCCCTTGATTCGATTCCCGCGATCTTCGCGGTGACCCAGGATGTCTTCATCGTTTTCACTTCGAACATTTTCGCCATTCTCGGGCTTCGCTCCCTCTATTTCGCCCTTGCGGGTGCGATCGCCTATTTCCGCTATCTCAAGGTGGGATTGTCACTGGTGCTCGTGTTCATCGGGGTCAAGATGCTGGTGGCCTTCTGGAAGGTGCACATCGGCATTGGCTGGTCGCTGGGTGTGGTGGGTTCGATCCTGCTGGTGAGTGTCAGCGCGTCCCTGATCGCCGGCTGGCGGGAGGGAAGGCGCCAGGGTCCGGATGTGGATTCGGATTCGGATTCGGATTCGAATTCGGGTCCGGGCGGTGAGGGCCGGCGGGATGGGGACTCCGGTGCCGCCGGCTGAACGGCTTTGGCTGTCGAAGTGTCCGTTCTGCAACCTTGACCCATCACAGCCCTGCATGCGTTGCTGGCGGGCCTGATGACCAAATACCGGTGGATGCTGGCGGCCGCACAGCCCGCTCTGGCGACGCAGCTCGCCCGGGAGGCCGGCATCTCGCCGTTGTTGGCGCAGTGTCTCATCAATCGGGGGTTTTCGGACAACGTCAGGGTGGGAACCTTTCTCGTTCCACGGCTTCGGGATCTCGCCGATCCCTTTCTTCTCCCGGGGATGACCACCGCGGTGGATCGTCTGTTCGCGGCCCGGGCTGCCGAAGAGACACTGGTGATCTACGGGGACTACGATGTCGACGGGGTGACTTCCACCGCCTTGTTGACGGAGGTGTTCGAGAAGCTCGGCTGGAATGTCTCTCATTTCCTTCCGCATCGGCGTGACGAGGGGTACGGACTCAGTCGCGACGGGGTGGAGCACTGTCTGAAGCTGCATCCGGTCTCACTGTTGCTGGCGGTGGATTGCGGGTCGACGGCCGTGGAGCCCATCCGGGCGTTGCGCGCGCGGGGTGTGGACGTGGTGGTGCTCGATCACCATCAGCTGGCCACGCCTCCCCCGGAGGCGACCGCGCTGGTGAATCCAAGACTGAACGGGGATGGCGCGCACGGGACGGAGCTGTGCTCGGCCGGGCTGGCGTTCAAGCTGGCGCACGCCTTGTTGAAACGCGGGCGCGAGGTTGGGATTCCCGGGGCGGCGGATTTTGATCTCAAGTCGCTGCTGGATCTGGTGGCCCTGGGGACGATCGCCGATCTGGTGCCCTTGAAGGGGGAGAACCGGATTTTGGTCCGGGCCGGTTTGGAGCGCCTGAATCAGACCCAGCGCCCCGGTTTGCAGGCGCTCTGCGAGGTTGCGCAGATCACCTCGTCCATCGGCGGCTATGAGGTCGGGTTTCTGCTTTCGCCGCGGTTGAATGCGGCGGGCCGTCTGGAGGATGCGTGTGAGGCGCTGGACCTGCTGCTGGCGGAGGACTACGCCACCGCCACACGCCTGGCCCGGAGCCTGGATGACCGAAACCGGCAGCGGCAGCAGATCGAGAAGGGCATGGCGGACCAGGTGATCGGCTCGCTCGATGCCCGATTCAATCCGGACCGGGATCTGGTGATTGTCGAAGGGGAGATGCTCTGGCACATCGGGGTGGTGGGCATCGTGGCCTCGCGGGTGCTCCAGCGGTTCTACCGCCCCACCATCATCGTAGGGGGCGATGGCGAGTCCTGGCGCGGTTCGGGGCGGAGCATCGAGGGTTTCGATCTGGCGGCGGCGCTGCGGGAGTGCGATGGACTTCTCCTTCGGCACGGCGGGCACGCCATGGCGGCCGGACTGAGCGTCGTTCCCGCGAACCTGGACGCGCTCCGGAGCCGGCTGAACGAACTCGCCCGGGCGGCGCTCGGCCCGGAACAGCTCCAGCCTCCGCTGCGCCTGGATGCCTCCGTGGCGCTCTCGTCGCTGACCGAGGATCAACTGAACGAACTGGATCGCCTCCGGCCCACGGGGCAGGGCAATCCGCCGGTTCAGCTGATCGTGCCCGGACTGCGTCATGATCGGCCGCCCCAGCGGGTCGGACGCGAGCGTCAGCATCTGAAGTTCTGGGTCTCGGACGGGCGGGTCACCCGGGAGGCGATCTGGTACGCCGCCGGGGACCGGCCGATTCCCGAGGGAACGTTCGATCTCGGGTGCATGCCGCACATCCATGATTACAACGGCCGGCGCAACGTGCAGTTGAAGGTGATGGATTGGCGGCCGACCGGGGGCGGGTAGTCCACCGGGTGTGAACAACCTTTGGGTTCCGCCGTTGCACGGTCGACGTCCGGCCGGGAGACTGGGCGGATGTCCCACGCGGACTTTGTTCATCTCCATCTTCACACCGAGTATTCCCTGCTTGATGGTGCCTGCCGGCTGGATCGCTTGATGGAGCGGGCGGCGGAGCTGAAGTTTCCGGCCATCGCGCTGACCGACCATGGGGTGATGTATGGGGCGGTGGATTTCTACCAGGCGGCGAGGAAGGCGCAGATCAAGCCGATCATCGGTTGCGAGGTGTACGTGGCGCCCGGAAGCCGGACGGAACGGAAGGCGGGAGGCGGCGGGCGCGATGCCTACAACCATCTGGTGCTGCTGGCCAAGGATTTGGCGGGTTACCGAAATCTCACCCATCTGGTGACCTCGGCGCACCTGGAGGGCTACTACTACAAGCCCCGCATCGACCGGGAGATCCTGGAGAAGCACCGCGAGGGGCTGGTGGTGCTTTCAGGATGCATCGCCAGTGAGGTGCCGTCGCTGATCCTCGAGGGACAACTGGATCGGGCGCGGGACAGGATCGATTGGTACAAGCAGGTTTTTGGCGCCGAGAACTATTACCTCGAGCTGCAGAATCACGGGATTCCGGAACAGGCGACCGTCAACCGCCACCTCATCCCCTGGGCCCGTGAATTCGGCCTGCGCCTGGTGGCGACGAACGACGTGCATTACGTCAACCGCGAGCACTGGCAGGCGCATGACCTGCTCATCTGCATCGGAACGCAGAGTCAACGCGACGACACCAAGCGCATGCGGTACCAGCCGGAGCAGTTTTTCCTGCGGTCGGCGGAGGAAATGAAGGCCCTCTTCGCGGAGGTCCCCGAGGCGGTCACCAACACGAGGCTGGTGGCGGAGCAGTGCAATCTTCAGATCGAATTCGGACGGCTTCATTACCCGGTCTTTTCGCCGCCGGAGACCCATACCCGGGAGGGTTATCTGCGCGAGTTGCTGGCGGAGGGTTTGAAGCGCAGGTACGGGATGGAGGCACGGGTGGTGGACGGACGGTTCATCGTGGATCGGGTGGAGGATCCGTCACGCCTGCCGCTGGTGAAGCCATCCGGGGAGGCTGGAGCCGCCGTGGAAATCGACCTCGCCGCCGCGGTCAAGCCGGTGCTGGACCGTCTGGATCTCGAACTGGCGGTGATCGAGAAGACCGGGTTCGTCAGTTACTTTCTCATCGTGGCGGACTTCGTGCGCCATGGTCGGAGCATGGGCGTCAGTTGTGTGGCCCGTGGTTCGGCCGCCGGCTCACTGGTGACCTATCTGCTGGAGATCGCGAACGTGGATCCGATCCGGTACGGCCTGTTGTTCGAGCGATTCCTGAATCCGGAGCGCGTGAATCCTCCCGACATTGACATCGATTTCGCGGACGACCGGCGGGCGGACGTGATCGAGTATGTGCGGCGGAAGTACGGGGATGAGTGCGTCGCCCAGATTGTGACCTTCGGCACGATGGGGGCCAAATCCGTGATCCGTGACGTCGGCCGGGTCATGGGCTTGAGTTATTCGGATTGCGACCGGCTGGCCAAGATGATCCCGAACGATCTCAAGATCACGCTCGAGGAGTCCCTGGCGAAGTCGCCGGATTTCAAGCTGGCCTATGAGAACGAACCGCAGACCCGCGAGTTGATCGACAACGCGCTCGTGTTGGAGGACCTGACCCGGAACGCCTCCGTCCACGCCGCCGGGGTGGTGATCGGGGACCAGCCGTTGGTGAACCTGCTGCCGCTCAAGCGGGACGAGGACGGCGCGATCGTGACCCAGTACGCGATGGGGCCGGTGGGGGACCTCGGTCTGTTGAAGATGGATTTCCTGGGGTTGAAGACCCTGACCGTTCTGCGGAACACCTGCGAGATGGTGCGCCGTTCGAAGGGGGCCGAGATCGATCTGGAGCGGATTCCGCTCGACGATGCGGCCACTTACGAACTTTTGAACCGGGCCCAGACGCTGGGGGTGTTCCAGCTGGAATCCGGGGGCATGCGGGAGTTGTGCCGGCGTTTCCAGATTGCCTCGGTGGAACATATCACGGCGCTGGTGGCGCTGTACCGGCCGGGGCCGATGGACCTGATTCCCGACTTCATCGAGCGACGGCACGGGCGGGCGCCCATCGAGTATGTTCATCCGCTGATGGAAGGCATCAGCCGGGAGACCTACGGGGTGCTGATCTACCAGGAGCAGGTCATGCAGGCGGCCCAGATCCTGGCCGGCTACACCCTGGGCGGCGCCGACCTTCTGCGTCGCGCCATGGGCAAGAAGAAGCCGGAGGAAATGGCCAAGCAGCGCACCAGTTTCGTCGAGGGCGCTTCGCGGGTGAATGGCATCCCCGCCGACCAGGCCAACTCCATTTTCGACATTCTCGAAAAATTCGCCGGGTACGGCTTCAACAAGTCCCACGCCGCAGCCTATGCGCTGGTCGCCTATCAGACGGCTTATCTGAAGGCCAATCATCCGGTGGAATTCTTCTGCGCGATGATGACCAACGATGTCTCCGACACCGACAAGCTGGCGGAGTACATCGTGGAGGCGAGGTCGCTGGGCATCCAGGTGCTGCCGCCGGACGTGAACGCTTCCGGCGTTTATTTCGAACCCGAGATCGTTGGCAAACCGCCGGAAGGCGCGGCGGCGGCGGCTACGGCGACGACGGGTGTTGGCGGAGCCATCCGGTTTGGGTTGGCCGCCATCAAGGGGGTGGGGGAGGTGGCGGTGCGCAGTGTGCTGGAGGCGCGGGCGGCGGGGCCGCGTTTTGAGTCCCTGGAGGAATTGTGCGAGCGGGTGGACCCCCGGGTGGTGAACCGGAAGGTGCTTGAGGCGTTCATCAAATCGGGCGCATGCGATTCGCTGGGCGGGTCCCGGGCGGGATTGTTTGCCTCCATCGAACGGGCGCTGGCCCGCGGACAGGCGACGGCCCAGGACCGTGCGGCGGGGCAGGTATCGCTGTTCGATCTCCTCGATTCAGCGACGCCGGCGCCCACGCGGGAGCCGGTGGCGGTGGCGGAATGGTCGCTCCCGGAGCGGTTGACTGCCGAGAAGGAGTTGCTTGGTTTCTATGTCACGGGCCATCCGCTCGACACCTACCGCACCCTGCTGGAGGCCTATGCGATGACGGATTCCGAGCGGTTGGCCACCCTGCCGGCGAGGTCGATGACGCGCATGGGCGGGATTGTCTCCGCCGTCCAGCAGGGGTTTTCCAAGAAATCGGGGAAACCTTACGCCTTGATCACTCTCGAGGATCTCAAGGGAAGCGTGCAGTTGCTTTGCCTGAACGAGATCTGCGAGAGCTGCCGCGAACATTTCGTGGTGGGTCGGGTCCTGTTCGTCGTGGGGGAGGTCAGCGTGGGCGAGGATCGGCCGAAAATCTTTCCCCAGGAAATCTACCCGCTGGAGGATGTGCCGCGACGTCTCACCAAACAGGTGCATCTCCGGTTCCGGATGGCCGATCTCGACTCGATCAGGTTGCGGGCTGCGCGGGAACTGGTGGTGGCGAATCCGGGGTCCTGTCCTCTTTTTCTCTGTTTCATCCGACCCGACACCAGCGTGGCTTTCGTGGAAGTGAACGATCGCTACCGGGTGTCCCCGTCCGTCCACCTCCAGCGTGCCGTGGAATCCCTGCTCGGCCCCGGTGGCTATTACGCCAAGGCGGATCCGACCCTCCCCGAACGACCGAGGCGCCGATGGGAGCAGGCGTCCGACAGTGGCGGCGATTCCTGACCGGGGTCCGCGCCGGGGGCTTGCCGGATCAGAACCGGATGGCGAGGCTTCCGGCCATGGACGTTGTCAGCCTTGATCAGGCGAAGCCTTTCACCACGAAGGATGGTTCGGAGATCCGCGAATTGCTCGCCCCCCGGAATTCCGCGATTCGCAATCAGAGCCTGGCGGAGGCACGGGTTCCCGCGGGAGGTTCCACGGTCGAGCACTATCACCGCCGAGCCGAGGAGATTTACTTCATCACGGCGGGAACGGGTCGAATGCGGATCGGGAGGGAGGAACGGGACGTGTCGGTGGGCGACGCGATCGCGATTCCGCCGGGGACGTGGCACCAATTGTGGAATACCGGCGACGAACCACTGAGGCTGCTGTGCTGCTGCGCTCCGGCGTACGAGCACGACGACACGGTGCTCAGGGAGGCCCGGGATTCCGGCAGACCGTCCTGAAGAGAACGGTCCTGCCGCCTTTCAGGAGCCGCAGCTTCCGAAGGGGGGAAGGTGCGGCGCGACGCGCCTGGATCGGCGGAGGCGCGCTTTGGCTCAGGCCTTGGCGCTGGGTTTGGCCGGAGGAGCCTTCTTCGAGGTCGGCTCGGTGCGGTAGTGCGAGTAGTACTGGTTCTGGTAGTAGTAGTACGAGTAATAGTACGAATCGCGTCCCTCGAAGTCGATGTCGTTGAGCAGCACGCCCACGATGGAGATGCCGGCATCCTGAAGCCGCTGAACGGATCGGCGCGCGTGCTCGCGGCGGATCTTTTTGAACTTCATCACATACAGCACGCCGTCGGCCTTTGAGCCCATGACCAGCGGATCGCTCACGGCGCTGATCGGGGGACAATCGAGCACAACGCGGTCATAGCGCTGGCGGAGTTCCGCGAGCAACATGTCCATGCGTGGTGTTTCCAGCAGTTCCGAGGGGTTGGCCGGAATCGGACCGCAGACCATGACATCCAGGTTGGGCGCCTCCGACTTGTGAATGATCTCCTCGATGCGGTCGGTGGTGCCCTGGAGGTAGGCGGCGAGGCCGACCGGGGCGTGGATCTGGAACGCCTTGTGGACGGAAGGACGCCGCAGGTCCGCGTCGACCAGGATTGTTCGCAGACCGGCCTGGGCGGTCACGATGGCGAAGTTGGAGGCGCAGAGTGATTTGCCTTCGGACGGGATGGAACTGGTGACGCCGAAGACGCGCATTTTGTCGGCGCGCGCGGCGAGGGAGATGGCGGCCCGCAGGGTTCGGAAGCTTTCGGAGGCGGAGGAACGCGGGTGGAGATGGGCGTGGAGATCGCGTTCGTGGAGATTGCCGGCCTTGATGTTGGGAACGTAGCCCAGGAATGGCAGCTGAAGGATGGTCTCGATGTCGTCCTGGCTCTTGATCGAGTCGTCGAGGTAATTGACGAAGAATGCGAGGCCGAAGCCCACGGCGAGCCCGCCCATCACGCCCATCACGAGAATGATGGGAATCTTGGGTTTGACGGGGAGCGGGGAGATTTCGGCGGGAACATTGACCATCATGTTGTTCACCGAGTTCTTGGAGGAGACCTGAACCTCCTGGATGCGGGCGAGCAGGTTGTTGTGAAGGCTCTTGAGCTGGTCGGCCTTGCGCACGAGCACGTCGTAACCGATGCGCAGCTGATTGTGCTTCAGCATCGAGTCCTGACGCGTCTTCCAGATTTCCTCAAGCTTCCGCTCCGTTCCCTTGGCGATCTGAGCGCGGGTGAGAATGGTCTCGTAGATTTTGCGGCACTCGTCATCGAACGCCTGTTGCGCAGCGGCGAGTTGCGCCCGGGCCGCGATGACCGTCGGCCACTTGTCCTTATATCGGGTCAGTTCCCGTTTCAGGATCGATTCCTGGGCGGCCAGGTTGACCTTGAGCTCGCGCACGGTGGGGCTTTGGGAAATCTCGGGGATGGTGTCGAGACTCTTGCCTGACTTGATGATCCGGGTGATGTCGTCGGCGATCTGAGTGGTTTCCGTGGCGGCGCTTTGGGCGCGGGCCAGATCCGATTGGGCCTGGACCAGCGCCTGGAGGGTGATGTTCTGGTTGGCCTCCAGGGAAACCATGTTGTTGTCCTGCTTGTAGGCCTGAAGGGCCTCGTCGGCAGCTGTGACTTCCCGTTCCTTGTCCTCCACCTCCGTGTTCATCCACCGCAAGGCGTCCAGCGCGCGGGCCCGGCGGATTTCCATGTTATCCTCGACGAAGGTGTACGCGAGGGTGTTGGCGATGTTGGTGGCGAGCTTTGGATTGGTGTGTTCGACACGGACTTCAACCAGTCGCGTGAGCCGGACAGGCGCGATTTCAATCTGACGCTTCAGGGCATCGACGATGTCGAGGCTGCGGGCGTAGTCCGGGATTTTTTCCAGCTCAAGAATGCTGGCGACGCGACGGATGAGCTTGGGACTTTGGAGATTGCGGTATTGCGTGAGCAGGTAGTCCTGTTCGCGGCCCGTATTGAGCACCAGTTCTCGCTGGCTGAAGAGTCCGTCGGCTTCCCGGTCGATTTGGATGACAGCGGTGGCGCGGTAGATTTTCGGGGCGCGTAGGAGGTAGAGCGCGGCTCCGAAAATGCAGAGGAAGAAACCGATGATCACCAGCCACCGGCGTTCGAGCACGACCTGCCAGTAATAGCGGAAATGGACCTTGGCCTCGGCGCTCAGAAGCCCGCTGCGTGCTTGTTCGGAAGAATCCATGGGAAGTTCGGTCGGCGAGGGGTCGGAACGAAAATGGAGCGAATCGCGGGTTCCTGAGTCGGGTCAGATTCTGGACTCGTGGACAAAAACCACGTCACCATGTTCCAGGTAGAGCACCTTGTCGGGGCTGTTTCGCTGCTCGTCATCGCTGCAGCGCACGGATTTCTGCCCTTTCTTGCTGACCTCGATGTCGCTCTTGCGGGCGTAACGGGTGTAGCCGTTGGCAAAGCCGATGGCTTCGATGACCGTGAGCTTGCCCTCCGGGGGAATCTGGACTTCGCCGGGTCGATTCACCTGGCCGATCACCATGACCGTTCGCTTGCGGTATTCCTTCACCTGCGCGATGACCTGGGCATTGACGAGGTAATCGGCTTCGAGCAGGCGTTTCACTTCCTCCTGAACATCCGCCGGGGTCCGGTCCACCACGCGCAAGGTGCCGATGTAGGGGAATGAGATCTCCCCCTGGGCGGAGACCCGCAATTCCTTGGGGCCGATCAGGGGTTCGTTGACGACATCGACCACAAGAATGTCCTGGGGCTGGATCTTGTAGGTGTCCGTCAGCTTGTTCGCCGTGGCTGTCCCGGCCGGGGCGAGCGGGGTGGTCAGGGGCGCGGCGGCGATTGCGGCGCTGGCAGCGGCAGCGGCCGTGGTCTCCGGGGATTCCGCTGCCGTTGCCCCGGTGATTCCGGACAGGCAAAGACCCGCAAGCACGCGGATCAGATTAGAAACCCGCCGACAGCCGAAGAGTGAAGCGGTGAACGTCATAGTCGGGGATGCTGCGGATGTTGTCGGAGTAGCTCAGGAAATCGTATCGGGCGGTGGTGTTGAACCAGGGTGTCCATCGGTAGCTGGCCTGGAGTCCGGCTCCGAAAAGGTCATCCTGCCGCTTTTCGGTGGCTCCAAAGATGGCGTAATCCGAGGAATGATCCTGATACTGGTAATAGCCGTCGGCGCCGATGGTCAAGCGGCCTTCGGTGCCGATTTGCTGGGTCACGGAGGCATACGGGCGGTCGATGATCATGGCGACGCCTTGGACTTCCTGGGAAACCTGAATCAGGTGGCGATAACCGACAGCCACGAGCGTCTTGGGGCGGGCCTGCCAGCGAGCCTCGACGGTAGCGATCCATCCGTCGGGAAGGTCGGTGCCGTCCTCATAGTTGCGCACTTCGTACCCTGCCGTGATCAATCCGGTGATTTTGGGGCTGAACTCGCCCTGGGCGCCCACGCTGAAACCCAGCGAGGAAAGATTGGGGGCGTCGGGGGCGGTCTCCTGGTTCTTGGAAAGAAAGTTCTGGCCGTAGGAAATTTGCGGGAAGAAGACGATTTTTTCGGAAGGGCGATATCCGGCGCGCACGTTGCCCGTGAAAGTGGTGAAGTCGTAAAGGCGGAATGACCCAAGATCGGAAGCGTCGTAATCGAACCTGCCGAAGCTTATCTCGGCACCAATCAAGGTCTTGGGGGAGAGATCGTAGTCAACCTTCCAGTTATCCGCGAAGGTGATCAATCCAACCGGTCGCTGAATGTAGCTGAAGGTGCCGCCCAGAGTGGTGCGGCTGATCGTAAAGGAATCCTGCCCGAGAATGGATAATCGGGCGAATCGCAACTGGGTTCGGTTCTGGACAATATGTCCGATGTAATCGAGTTCGTTGCGGGTTGCGTACTGGGTGATGTCAGTGGAATAGGAAATCGTGATGTTGTTCTCGAGGCTGCTCCCGTAGACCAGATTCAGACCCGGACGGATGCGGGTGATGAAATCGTCGATTTCATCGCTCTCCGCGTAGAAGAGGTTTGAGTCGTAGATCTCATGGACCTCGAGGTGGGGGCGGAGGGAGAATTCGCCGAAGCCGTAGATGAGGTACTTCTCGGCGTCGAATTCAGCCAGGGCTGGGGAAGTGCCAGAGAGGACCGCCAGCGCCGATCCGAGCAGTGCCTGGGACCGGGGGGTTGCGATGGGACGCGGTGGGGTGGGGCGCGCCGGGGTGCGGTGGGAGCGTGTCTCCTTCGGCATTGGGAATCTAACCTCGCTTAGACCAAGCATCTAATAAACAAAAAACGCGGGCAGAAAAGCCCGCGTTTTTTGAAAGACCGGAAAACGCGCCGGAGTCAGCGGGAGGCGGACCGGCGGCGGAGAAGGAGCGCAGCGCCACCGAGGCCGAGCAGCGTCACGACGGACGGCTCTGGAACGGCAATGAGCTGAGCACCGAAATTGGCAATCTGGCCGTCCACCTGCTTGAGCTGCCATTCGCCGCCGACAACCTGCCACAGGTCGTCGAAGCTCTTGCCGACGATCGGCGGATCGTAAAGCTTCAGACCGAACACTTCAGCGCCTTCCACTCCGGTCGGAGTGATCGTCCAAGTGAACGTCTTTGGGAGAAGCACATTCAGCGCGGCCAGGTCGGTGATGGTGACCGGGATGTTGCCGTTGATCAGCTTGAACGAGGCGCTCTCGAACAGGATGGTGCTCGGCTTCTCCGAGTTCGCACCGGCGGCAAGCGCGCCGTCGTTGGCGTAGAAGCGGATCTTGCCGGTTTCGTTACCGGACAGACCGGAGGCGAAATATTCGAAGGTGAAGGTTTCCGCGATCCACCCGCCGCCGGGAGGTGAAATCTGATCGCCAAATTCCGTCTGGCTGGCGAAGTAGGAATTCAGCGGGGACTGCGAGTTGTCGTAGATAGTCGTCGGAACGGGCGAGGCCGCCCCAGCCGACTGTGTGATCAGCCCAACACCCGCCAGCACGGGGAACCACTTGGCCTGCAACGTGTTTTTCATCAAATCAAAAGCCTGTTAGAGATTGTCGGGTAATTTCGCCCGCTTTTGCGGCTCAACGCGTGTTGTTGGTACTCCCCGGAAGATAATGCGTCAACGGTTTTTTCTCGCGGAACAGTTTCTCCAAGCAGTTTGGAGATCAGCGTTTACGGATGCGGGCCAGGGTGCGTGTGACCAATTCGAGGCTTTCCTTGCAGGCTGGAATCCCGAATTGCCACAGGCCTGCATAGTACACGATCGCCGCCACCGTGGCCGGAATTCCGACCGCTCCCAGGTTCACCCACAGGCGATCGCGTCCCAGCTGATTCTGCCAGAGCGTGGTAATCACCCAGGCAGTGGTGCCGGCGACCAGGGCTGTGGTCAGCATCCGGATCCCGTCCCGTCGGAGTTCCCCGAAATCCAGTTTGGGAAACTTGCGTCGGAGGGCGTAGGCGAGCAGGCCTGCATTGGCGGTGGAGGTGAGGGTGTTGGCGAGGGCCAGTCCTGCGGCCTGGAGGGGCAGGGCGAAGATGAGGGAGAGAATCACGTTGGCTCCCAGGCAGAAGACGCTGATCTGCATGGGGACCCGGGTGTCGCCGACCGCGTAGAACGCCCGGGCCAGGATGCTGGTGGCCGAAAAGGACACCAGGCCAGGGGCCAGGCAAAGCAGCGCCTGCGCGACGTTCTCGGTATCGCTGGCGTGAAATCTTCCCCCCTCCAGGAGCAGTCGGACGATGGGTTCCGCCAGGGCGGCGAGCAGGGCGCCGGCGAGGAGATTGACGAACGACAGGTAGCCGAGTCCCTGCAGCAGGGTGGAACGGAACCGGCCGTAGTCGCGGTCGGCGGCCAGGCCCGCCAGGGTGGGAAGCAGGTAGGTGGCGAGGGAGGCTCCGAAAAGGCCCTGGGGAAGTTCCATGAGGCGGACTGCATATTGGAACGAGGCGACGATGGAATCGCCGAGGAAGAACGCGAAACTCTGGGTGATCACCACGTTCAATTGGAAGGCGGCGACGCCGAGGGTGGTGGGGATCATTCGTTGAACGACTTCCCGGACGGTGGAATCGCGCCAGGGGGAGACCCAGCGGAAGCGCCAGCCTTCCTTCATCAGGGAGGGCATCTGGAAGGCCGCCTGGGCGAAACCGGCTGCAAGAACGCCGAAGGCCAGGAGATGAATCTGGGAGGGGAGCTCGGTCCCCACCAGCGGGGCCAGGGGTTTGATGATCAGAACGCTGCTGATCATCACCACGTTCAGCAGGGCGGCTCCCAGGGCCGGCACGAAGAAGCGTCCGCGGGCGTTGAGCATGCCCATGCAGATGGCGGCAACGCAGACGAAGACCATGTAGGGAAACATGATGCGGAGCAGTTCCAGCATCAGGCGCGTCTGGTCCGAGAGGGTGCGGTAATGAAGCACCAGGGACACTCCCAGCAGGACGATTCCGACAATGGCGAGGGAGAGGGCGACCAGTCCGGAGAGCACGGCGTTGGCGGCGTGCCACATGGCCGCTTCGCCCTCCGTTTTCTCCTTCTCCTTGAACTTCGGCAGAAACGCCGCCGTCAGGGCCCCTTCCCCAAGCAGCCGACGAAAAAGGTTGGGAATCTGAAACGCGAAAATGAAGGCGCTCGCCACCCAGCCGGTGCCCATGAACCGGGAATACGCCATCTCCCGGACCAATCCCAGGATCCGGCTGATCAGCGTCGCGACCGCCATGGCCGCCGACGACTTCAACATTTGCGACATCGGGCGCCGAGTAAGCCGGGTTTCCGGGCGGCAGGCGAGACCCGGGCTACTCGGAGCGAAGCCGGTAAAACCGGGGCACGCCCAGCGCTGGCGCCGCTTCCGGATCCAGGAAGGTGTTGGTCCCGTTCACGGCGGGAACGTGGCTGCGAACGGCCCGGTACGGGCCTTGAAGGCGGTCGGAGGATTCGATGGTGAACCATCGCCCCGCCCGGCTGGCCCATCGGAGGGTGTTGCCGGGGCGGGCGGGAGGAAGAATCCGAACCTCGTCCGGTGCCGTTCCGTTCGCCAGCTCCTCGGCGTTGTTCAAGCCGTCCGCGTCCGGATCCTCCGTCGCTCCGGAGTCAAGATCCCCGAAATTGCGGATCTCCCAGTCGTCCGGGAGTCCATCGGCATCGGCGTCAGGTCCGGCCGGG
Source organism: uncultured Verrucomicrobiota bacterium (assembly GCA_964476125.1). Classification (GTDB taxonomy): domain Bacteria; phylum Verrucomicrobiota; class Verrucomicrobiia; order Limisphaerales; family CAIMTB01; genus CAIMTB01. The sequence goes on from CAYZAE010000127.1 coordinate 13,552, forward strand.
TTCAGTGTCAACATCTCGTGCTGGCGGCCGGGTGCATGATGCAGGTGGAGAAGAAGGATCCGCGGTGGAACGGCGCCTCCGGCGGCGGCGCGATCGAGGTCGAACTCCAGGCCGCGTCCTTCGTCGAAAAACGGGGTTCCCTGGATTCCGTACGGGGTGGCGTCCACGGCCGGGCGCGCCGCATTGAAGGCGACCCAGGGGGTGCGGTCGGAGTACTCGCCGTCGGTTTCAATGCGGTAGCGGAACGTGGTCCGCCTTTCGGTGAGGCCGATGTCGGAGGCCTGCACCGCGTGGACCAGCGCCGCATTGGCGAACGGGGCGGTATCCGCTTCGCCCGGGTCAAGCAGGTTGAGCGGCCACTCGGCCAGCAGGTCGCCCGTGTCCTCCTCCCGGACGGCGGTGATGAAACGGTCGTCCGAACCCTCCCGGACCTCGGCGTCCCCCTCCTCGAACGCGCCCGCGCTGGTGTTCAGCACCGTGAAATCCGGGACACCGTCGGTATCCAGATCGATCTGGACGTCGAAGGAATTCACGGCGCGTTGCGGGGTCGACCATGGCCCCGAGGTGGCCATCCCGAAGTACAGGGTGGTGTTCGAAATCGAACCGGAATTCTGGAAATCCGAGGCCGCCCCCACCGCGACCACATCGGTGGCCGCCCGGGAATCGCCGAAGGCGTGGTCGGTGTCGACGCTCCCCAATTGGAACAGGGCGACCAGGGGCCGGGGGTGGGCGGTGGGACCCCGGGTGGCCAGGGCGACGGCGGCCTGGGTGGTCGGCGGGATTCCGAGATTCGACCTTGTGACGGACTGGTTTGCGGTGGGGCGGAGAATGGCGTGCCAGGGAAGGCGAAGGGAAATCCCGTCCCCTTCCACCGTGATCACGCCGCCTGCCTCGGGGAGGTGGTGCCGGGGGAATGCGGCGCCGGCCGGGGGCTGGAGGTTGTTGCGGCGGGGGGGCGTCTCCAGTCGGGCGGGATCGATCTCCAGCGCCACCTCGAAGGTCGCCGTGTCGAAGGGCATGACCGTGAGTCGGTCGGGAATGGGACGCAGGATGACGCCAGCAACCGGGTGAGCCGAGGAGGCACCGAGTCTCAGGGTGACGGGCGAGCCACCCCGGTGGGTGATCCGGACCGGGTATCTCCGGGCAGGGCCTGCCGGGACATCAACAATCCCGAGGGAAACCGACACCTCCCCCGAATCGTTGTCAGCGCGGACGGTTGTAAGGGTCCGCGCGGCGGCATCGAGGTCGATTCGGCCGGCCCCGGTGAGTGATTCGGCGCAGGGTTGTCACAGGTCATCCCGGGTGGGGGAGGCCGTGTTCATCAAGGCCGCCTTGATGTCTTCCGCGGGCCAATCGGGATGCATCTGGCGCAGGAGTGCCGCGGCGCCGCCCACGTGCGGGATGGCCATGGAGGTGCCGGAATAAACGATCCCCCCCGCGCCCGACCCCGCCCGGGCTGAGGCGATGCGGGAGCCTGGTGCGGCCAGGTCGGGTTTGAGTCGATGGCTGCCCAGCACGGGACCGCGCGAGGAGGTTGACTCCAGTCGATCCGCCTCCTCCGCGTGCACCCGAACGAGTCCGTCGGCGAGGCGCATCCGGACCGTGCCCGTGCTGGCAAATTCGCGAAGGCGACGTCCGTCCGCCCGGGAAACCATGACTGCGGGGATCCGGATATCCCCGAAATCGCCATTGGCGCTCATGATGATCCGGGCCGGGGAGTCCACGTTGTTGTCCACCACCACGGCCGTCGCCCCGGCGGACTGTGCGGCTCGGATTTTTTCGACAAAGAAACAGGTGCCCCGGCGGATGAGCGCGATCCGCCCGGCCAGGGCGGGGGCGTTGGCGAGCGTATCGCAGGCGTCGGCCGGGTCGGTTTCGATCAATTCGCCCTCGACGGGTCCATGGGTGGCGAGGGCGGGGGTGAAGGCTCCTTCTTCCATGGCATAGAATCCGGCGAGCGCTTCGGGTTGCAGCACCTGGACGGCGGGATCCCCCGCGCCGCCGTCGATGGAATTGGCGGCGGTGATGGCGCGCGGAGCCACGCCGGGGTTTCCGACGATGTAACTGGTGTCGCCGTCGTTCCCGGCCGCAATGCAGACCACGGTGCCAAGCCGGCTCAGACGTTCGATGGCCTTCAGTTCCAGGTTGGCGGGGTCATCGACTCCAAAGGTGTCTCCCAGGGCCAGAACCAGAATGTCGAGACGGTCCGAGACATCGCCGTCGCTGTCGGGGTCGGCGGCCCAATCCAGGGCGTCCAGAACGGCATCCGTGAACCCGCTGGCACCGAATACCTTGAGCGCGTAAAGCAGCGCCTCCGGAGCGACTCCCGGGCCGAGGGAAAAGTCGGAAGGATCGAGTCCCTCGTACCGGCCCCGGTAGGGGGTGCCATCCTTGAGAACCCCGAATCCCGCGGCAATGCCGGCCACATGGGTGCCGTGACCGTTGGCCGCGGGATCCAGGGGGTCCGGATCGGGTTCGGGAATGCTGTTGAACAGGTCTGCGGCGTTGTAGCGGTCCCCGACGAAATCCCATCCGCCGACCACCTTGGCGGTGGGGAAGGTGTTCGGCTCGATCCGGGTCGGATTGTTGGTGGCAAAATCCCCCGCCCGCCCCGGGCCGCCAAAATCCGCATGAAGATAGTCGATGCCGGAGTCGATGATGCCGATCCGGATTCCGGAGCCCGTGACGGTGGGGGGAGTGGTTCCGTTCCCCAGGGGCCGGGCCCAGACGGCGGGTGCGCCGATCCAGGGTACGGAGGAGGAGCGCAGGGGTTTGAAGCGGTGGGCCAGGCGGACCTGACGGACGCCCGGGAGTCGGGCGAGATCCGCGAGGCGATGGGCGGGGGCCTTCACGCGGAGGGCGTTCATGATGCCGACGAATCGGCCGGTGACCTGGGCCTCGAGGCTCTGCAATGCCGGGGAGAGGCGGGCCTGCCCGGCCTGGAGTTCGGCGCGGCGCCGGGCGGCGGTGGCGCGGGGTTCGGCAAGGCGCGGTCCACGACCTGCCTGCGCGTCCAGCCGCACTTCCGCCAGGGAGGGTTCGGTGAGTTCCAGGAACACCGAAACGCGGTCGTCGGCCCGGAGGGACGAGGCCAGCATCGGGGCGACAGCGAGCAGAAGGAGGAGGGGGCCGGGCCGCATGGCGCGCGAGTGCTAGCACAGAGGCGGGCATCGGTCAGGAGATTCCCGGGGCGGCCCGGGGGCGTTGACCGGGGCGAAGGTCGGCGCCTACGGTAAATGCCGTGAAGCCGCTCCCCGTTCCCTGCGTTCTTCGTTTCTGGGCTCAGATGCTGGCTGCTTTGGTCATGGCCGCGGCGGGATCAGGGATCGCATCAGCCGGCGCCGAAGGGGCGGATCGGGGCGGATCTTCCGGATGGGTGGAACTGTTCGATGGGCACTCCCTGGAAGGCTGGCGGGCGAACGAAAAGCCGGGTTCGTTCCGGGTGGAGGATGGGGCTATCGTCTGTGACGGACCGCGTTCCCATCTCTTTTATGCGGGGCCGGTGGCCGGGGCGTCCTTTGTGGATTTTGAGTTCGAGGCGGAAGTGATGGCGCGGCCGGGGGCGAATTCGGGGGTTTACTTCCACACCGCCTACGAACCGGCGGGCTGGCCCTCGAAGGGCTACGAGGTGCAGGTGAACAACACGGCGACCGGGGAGGGCGGCTACCGGGAGCACAAAAAGACCGGGAGCCTGTATGCCATCCGCAACGTTCATCGTCAGCT
>CAYZAE010000127.1:17374-20149 GCA_964476125.1 uncultured Verrucomicrobiota bacterium
GGGTTTGCCATCACCAACGACGCCGGCATCGACCGTGCGCTGGCCGAGCTTCGGACGGAGCCGCGTGTTTATGTCGGCATGCAGGCGGAGGGCAGGGAATGGGTGGGGATGTTCTCCCGCGAGGCGATGGCGAAGTTCGATTACGTGTTCACGGATGCCATGACCCTTTCCGACGACCGCGGGCGGCGCATGCGCCTGTGGATTCCCGAGGAGGTGGAGGTGGGCGATCCCCAGGTGTTCATGGACATGCTGGTGTCGAGGACCGTGCAGATCCTGGAACGGGAGCCGGTGGATGTGTGGGTGAACCCGACGTTCCTGCCGGCGGTGATCGCCGGGGATTATGCGAACCTCTGGACCGAGGCCCGGATGCGGCGGGTGATCGAGGCCGCCGTGCGAAATCGCGTGGCGATTGAGATCAACGATCGGTTCCGGCTGCCCAGCGCCGCGTTCATCCGCCTGGCGAAGCAGGCGGGGGCCCGGTTCACCTTCGGCACCAACAATGGGGGAAAGGACGATCTCGGGTCGCTGTCCTATTGCGTCCGGATGGTGGGCGAGTGCGGCTTGAAGTGGCAGGACCTGTGGGTGCCCGGAGAGAAGGCTCGGTAGGGCGACCCTGCATCCCGAAGTTGTGGGGGAAGGTAGGGCGACCTCTCCGAGGGCGCCGTCCTTGTGGGTGACGTGCAGGGGCGGCGCGCTCGGAGCTCTGAGATCGCGCTCTGCCCACAAACCCGGGAGGCACCGCCCGGCCAACATGTGGCAACAGCAGGCTGGCGTCGTCGGTTGTTTCGGGCAGATTCGGGGTTGTTCGTTATGAAGCAATACGTGCCCTGGCTTGCGGCTGGCCTTGCAGCCGCCTGGTTCTTTGCGAGTTTCCTGCCTCCCCGGGGGGCCGAGCTCCAATCCCGGGAGTTCGGACGTCTTCCGGTTCTCCTGAATGGCCGCGTTCAGCCGCTGGATTCGGTGGCGCGCAACGCCCTGCTCCAGATCCGGACCAAGCAGACCGTGCGGGTTCCGGCCGGGCAGGATGGGCGTGGGGCGATGACCTTGAAGGCCATTGACTGGTTCAAGGAGGTGCTGTTCCGGCCCGAGGTGGCGGACACCCGGCCGGCGTTCCGGATCGATCATCCGGAGGTCATTTCGCTGTTGAAGATCCGCAGTGAGGACAAGCATTTCTCGTTTGCGGACATCGAAGCCGGATTGGGTGAACTCGAGCGGGAAGCCCGGCGCATTGGCGACTCGGACATCAAGCCGGAGCAGCAGACCCCGTTTCAGAAGGCGGTGATGGTGACCTACAACCGCGTGATCCTGTACCGCCGGTTGAAGAACAGCCTCAAGCCGGAGAGCCTGGCGGATTTTGGTCCGGAACTGGTGGCGTATGAGAAGGCCATCGGGCCGGGCCGGGAAGCGGCGGAGGCCGAACGGGCGGGCAAGCCGTTCGACAAGGCGGCCATGGACGCGCTCATCGGGCGGATGACCCAGTATGAAATGGTGTCGCGGTTTGCCTATCCCCTGATGATTCCGGGACTGGCGGCCGGTCATGACCGGGAGGATTGGAAGAATGCCGGCGCGGCGCTGCTGGAGGCGGCCCGGGCGGGCGGAGTGCCGGAGCCGCTGAAGCTTTATGCGTCGATGAACGACGCCTATCGCGCGGGCGATGCGGGGCGGTTTGACCAGGCGGTTTCGGATTATCGCGGCTGGCTGACGAAGCAGGGTTACGACCGGGAGATCCGGAAGGGGAGGACCGAGGAGGTGTTCAACCACATCCAGGCCTTCTACAAGGCGATGTCCATTTACGTGCTGGCCTTTCTGCTGGCGGCGGTTTCCTGGTTCAACCGGAACGAGACCCTGCGTCGGACCGGGGCCTGGCTGATCTGGGTGGCACTGGTCCTCCACACGGCCGGGTTGATCTACCGCATGGCCCTTGAGGGCCGTCCGCCGGTGACCAATCTCTACTCCTCGGCCATCTTCATCGGCTGGGGCGCGGCTCTGTTCGGCATCGGGCTGGAGCGGTTTTACCGGGACGGCATTGGAACCGTGACGGCGGGTCTGGTCGGATTCGCGACCCTGGTCATCGCCCACAATCTGGCCACCAGTGGCGACACCATGCAGATGCTGGTGGCGGTGCTGGACACGAACTTCTGGCTGGCCACCCACGTGGTGGTGGTGACTTTGGGTTACTCGGCCACCTTCGTGGCCGGCTTTCTCGCGATGCTCTACATCGTCCGCGGATTCTTTACGCCTTCCCTCAGCGCAGGTGGCGCGAGCGCCCTGTCGCGCATGGTCTACGGTGTCACCTGTTTCGCGACCCTGTTCAGCTTCGTGGGGACGGTGCTTGGCGGGATCTGGGCGGACCAGTCCTGGGGACGGTTCTGGGGTTGGGATCCGAAGGAGAACGGAGCCCTGATGATCGTTCTCTGGAACGCGTTCTACCTGCACGCCCGCTGGGGCCGGTTGATGGCCGAAAAGACGCTCATGGCCGTGGCCGTGGTGGGCAATATCATCACCGCCTTCTCCTGGTTCGGGGTGAACATGCTCGGCATCGGGCTGCACACCTACGGATTCATGGACTCCGCCTTCATCTGGCTGGTGGCCTTCGACATCACGCAGCTCGCCCTTGTCGGTCTTGCCCTTCTGCCGCTCCGTTTCTGGCGCAGCAGCCGGAACCTGACCGCCGGCAACTCTCCGCGTGGAAACTCCGGCAACGGTCGGCAGTCCTCCGGCCCGGTGGTTGGAAAACCGAAGCCGGCGTGATTGCGGCAGGGGCCGGCGCTCGTT
>CAYZAE010000128.1:0-1631 GCA_964476125.1 uncultured Verrucomicrobiota bacterium
CGCGAAAACAGGATCCCCACTGACTTTTCAGACGGGCTCTAAGGCGGCGTGACTCGACCGAGCCGATCACCCATGTGTGTGTAGAGCTCAAGCCCGGCGGCTGAATGCTTGATCAGATCCTCCGCCAGTTCCACGCGGCCCGGTTCGAAAAGGGTCAGGACGGCCGAACCACCGAAACGGAAGTACCCCTTTTCATCGCCTTTCGCGACTTCCCCCCCGACGCGAAACGAGTGGACCGCGCTCCCGACATTCGTTGCCCCGATCTCCGCCATCAGCACCTTCCCGGCCCGTTCCGACTCGATTTCGCAGAGCCAACGCCGATTTTCCCAGAGAATTGCCAGGTTCTGACGCAGGGCGATGGGGCTGACCGACCAGAGCCAGCCCTCGATGCGGCGCACTTCCGAGGGCCGTCCTGCCACCGGAAAATGAAAGCGATGGTAATCGACGGGACAAAGCCGCGAAAAAACGGCGGCTCCCCCGTCGTACCGCCGCGCCAGCGCGTCGTCGCGAAGGAAGGCGCGCAGATCAAACCGCTGACCCTTCACGAAGAAAGAGTCCGTTGCGGAAAGTCGGGCAAAACCGAGATGCCGGCCGTCCGCGGGAAACACGATGGCGTCCGGACTGGGTGCCATCGGACGGGCACTCGGCTTCAGCCGGCGATAGAAGAATTCGTTGAAGGTCCGGAACGAATCGGGTGGATCGGCGAATTCCGCCGGATCGAGGCCGAATTCGCGCAGAAACGGGGCGATCCGGGCACGGCTTGCGGGTTGATCCATGCGCCATCCGTACCATCGGGAAAAGAAAGCCCGCTTGGCCAGCACGTGGAGGCTGAGGCGACCCGGCATCGTGCCGTAGGCCCAGCGCAACCAGGCATCCCCATACACCACCTCCTCCTCGATCCGCCCCGAGTACCGGTTGAAGAAGCGGATCGGCGACCGCGCGTCCGTCCCCGTCGCGCTCACGCCGGCCGGGGCATCATGCCGTTTTTCCGGGCGTACTCGAAAATCCCGCCCGCATCGATCACCGGACGAACCTCACCCAGGGACTTCAGCGAGTAGACCTTGCCGGTTCCATGGTGACGGATCGTGTTGGCATCGATGTCGACCGTGGCGACGTCCCCGTTCTTGAAGATGTCCGCGAGGCGGTCCGTGCATTCGACCGGGTAAACTTCCCCTGTGGCGATGCAGTTCCGGTAAAAAATCCGCGCGAAACTCTCCGCCACCACGGCCTGGCAGGCGGCGGCGCCCAGGGCGATCGGCGCGTGTTCACGCGAACTGCCGCACCCGAAATTCCGGCCGGCGATGATGATCGGGTACTCCGTGTCCATGGCCCCTTCCTTCACGAAGCGGGTGGGGTACAGGGAATCCGGCAGCCCGCACATCGCATAGCTCCCCAACTTCTCGTACTCGTCCGCAATTGTGGGCACGAGATTGAGGTACTGCGCCGGGATGATCTGGTCGGTGTCGATGTTGTCACGGACCACGTAGACCGGTCCGGTGAAGACGCTCTGCATGCCGCTGAATTTGGAGGAGTCCGAGCCGCCTCGGCAAGAGCCGTTACGGGACTCCGCTCCACGTCCAAGGCGACCGAAGGGGCGAAGCCGATGCAGGAGCCCCCCGGGGGTGGGGCTG
>CAYZAE010000128.1:1731-19929 GCA_964476125.1 uncultured Verrucomicrobiota bacterium
GGCTGGCCCGCCCCCGACTTCCGACTGGGGGACAGGTCTTTGGTTCCTCCAGGCACGCACGATGGGGCCGCACAGGGGGACAGGCATTTGGGGAAGCCCAGGCGCCGCGAAGTCTTGATTCGAGGGAGAGTAGACTCCTCGGGGAATCCCAAGGGGATTCCGCCCTCCAGCCCGGGGTTGGGCCGCATCCGTGCGGACCTACCCCGGGAACCCATCCCCCCATCGATACCAACCCAGAATGGGTTGCGCCCAACCGCCCCACCAAACCGAAGCACCCCAAAAAGCCTCCACCACCCTGAATGAAGTTTGCTCGGTTATTCACCACAGAGAGCACAGGGAGCACAGAGGAAACAGGTTTGGATCCCAGAGACAGAGGGACAGGTCTTTCGTTGGGGCATCCATAGGGGGACAGGCTTCTGGGGAAGCCCCGCGGGGCACGCACGGCGGGGACAGGCTCTTTACTCACGAGTTTCCCCCTGTTTCCGGCGCTGCATGCCGAGAGGCATGCCAGAAAGTGGCCGGAGCGTCGGGCGCCGGCCCGACCTCCGGAAGCCCTGCAACAAGGATCCCGACCCTGAAAGGGTCGCAGAAGGCGAAGCGAGGAGGCGAAGGCGTCGCCTCATTCCGGACGTCGGCTGTCGATCCGGAGGTGGCTGCCAGGGGTGACCTGGATGGCTTGCGTCCAGCGGATGAGCTTCCGGGGCACGGGAATCGACACTTGGATTTCGAGCTCGCCGGGAGGGACGTGATCGAAACGGAACCGCCAGTCGGGGCCCAACCGGCACGTGTAGTGGAAATCCAATTCTTCCGAGGCCTGGTTGGGATTCGGAGTTCGGCGCGTCAACCCGACGACCGCCAGGGAATTGGGAACCACCGGATCGCTTCCGAAGTGCACCTGGCCTTCCACCACGCTCCAGGGCTCCAGGCGAAGTTTGCCGCCGGTGAGTTCGTTCAACTCAAGGTACCGACAGCCCTCCGCGTGGATGACCTGGAGGCGGTGATCTCCCACGGAACGGGAGAGCTGAAAGGACCCGTCCTCACGACTAAGCACCGTGCGCGCGCCGTTGCCGGAGGCGGAGGGCACGCCGGGTTGCAACATCGGAAGCCCACGACCCGGGCCGGCCAAGGCGACGCGGGCGAGGGCCGCAGGCTGGCCATCGGGAAGGACAACGGTGCCCGAGACGTCCGCACCCGGCTCGAGCCGTGCCTCGAAACGTTGTGTTGTAGCCGTCACCGACCGTTTGTCAGAGACCCGTGGGAGGTAGTTCGGGGCCTCGATTTCGAGGTGGAACGTTTCGTAGTAGGAAGCGTCCACCGTCCAATGGGCGGAGCCGCCGATGCCTTCGCCGAGGAGCAGCGGCTGGCCCCCACCGTCCGTCGCCAGAAGCACTCGGAATCGTGGTATGGCCGCGCCGGTCCGTGCATCCATCACTTCGAGGTCCAATTCCTGGTGTTGGGTTGGGCGGGTGGGCTTTTTCGTCAACGTTTCCAGAGGGCCCGGCCTGAGGTTGACCCGGACCCATGGGTTGGTTTCGGAGATGACGACCAAACCCTCGTGAGATTCATATCCAGCGGCTTTCACTTGGAACGGGAACGATCCGGGGGGCAGGTGGGCGAACACAAACCGGCCTTCGCTGTCCGTCGTGCAGTTCTCCTCCGGCCAGGATTCGCCACGCCTGGCGCGGACGGTGGCTGCCGCCACAGGGACATCCTGGAGGTCCAGGATCTGCCCTCGTAGCGCGAAGCCGGAGTTCAACACCAGAGCATGGTTGGTCGTCCACGCCGCAGGCCCCGCGACTTGATAATCGATTCCAACGAAGTCCGGATGTCGGATGCTGATGCCCAGGGGGGAGCCCAGCCAGTCCCCGGGCATCTGATCGGAGCGGAATCGCCCCTCCGCGTCGGTTGAAACCTCCGTCGTAGCCGGATGAAATCCGATGTTCTCCCGCCGAGTGGTATCCAACCCCGGCTCCTGGAACCGGATTCTGGCCTGGGTCACCGGCAAACCCGCTTCGTCGAACACGCTGCCCGAGATCGTCCGTCCCGGTTCAAGCAGACAGTCGTAGGGAGGGAATCCGGACTGAAGTTCGTGGATATGCCAGTCCATCACCACGGGAACATGCCCCGCAGCCGAGGCCCATACGCGGAGCAAGCGGCCGTGGGCCTCTTTGCTTTGAATTTCGCACTCTCCACGGGTGCCCGATCGGAGACGTTCCACCCGCAGAACCCTCTGCTGGTCCCAGGTTTCGACGACAACCTCGGCTCCAGGCAACGGCACGGACGTCCGGGCATCCAGGAACCGGAGGGACAAAGGCGCGGCTGGCGCGGCCTGCCGGACTTCCTGCGGGAAGAGCCTCGGGCCCGGATCCGGTGTTTGGATGGCAGCCAGCGAACCCACGACACGGGAGTCCGAAGGGTGGGGACGATTGAACCGGTCGAGGAGAAGCAGGATGACCAGGCCGGCTGCACAGACCAGTGCCCTCGTGGCAAGTTTCAGCCCCCATTGCTGAAGAAGAAATCGCCGCCAATCGGTCAGTGCTCCCTCCACCCAACGCTCCATCAACCCACCGGACGTTCCGATTGGCACGGCCGAAATGTTTCGGAGCCTGGACACGATGGCGGCAGCTTCCCCCGGGACGAGGGCTTGGGCCGAAACGGCTTCGCTCATTCGGGTGGTCAAGCCAGCGGCGGTGATCCTTGCCCCGCGCCGGAGAAGGTAAACCCGCATGCGATCCAGGGCCCGCTCCACTCGCTTGCGGGCGGTGTCCGGGCGTAGGCCGAACTTGGCACCAAGCTTCTCGAAGGGGAGTTCATCGAAGAACCGGGTCAACACCAGCAGCCGATCCTTCTCGGTCAGAACCGCGAGGGCATCGTCCAGAGGAAGTCCGACCTCCGAGAATTCTGAACCTTGGTGACCCTCCTCGATGAGGGCGGCTGTACGGTTCATCATTTCGTGGGCGGTGTGTTCGCGCAGCTCTCTGCGAAGGTTGGAGCGGCGCAGGCGGCTCGCGATGAAGCGGGTGGTTCGGAAAAGCCACGCCGATAGGACTGTGTCTGCCCCGAGCGATTCCGCCTTTCGCGCCAGCACCAGAAATACAGCCTGGCAAACGTCCGGTACCAAGTCGGTTGGAACCTGCCGCCCGGCGCAGGCCCGAACAAAACCCAGATAGCGTCCCACCAACTCCGTGAATGCCGCCTGGTCGGCGTCGAGCACGAAGCGCTTCAACAGTCGGTGATCGTCAGGGCGCATGAACGTCGACATGGTATTTCACAGGAACTATCCCCGCACACGGAGGTACCGGACATTTTTTTTGGGGCGCGGCTCTCGGCATGATCAACGGTGCGACGGCCGGCTACTCACAGAGGGACAGGTCTTTTGAAGACCCCAGGGGGACAGGCCAGGTTTTGGGTTCGGAGCCCGGTTCTTCTAAAGACCTGTCCCCATGGGCCACCTACGTCCCATGCCAACCGCGGAGGTCCAGAGACAGGCTTTGGCATTGCCCATGGGATTGGGGCGGACCTATAGACAGCCCGTGGTCTTCACTGCCCAACGGGGGATCGATGCCGGGCCCTTCGCCCGTTTTGGGCCTGGGCAATCCTTCCGTCTCCTACTCTGGGTATGCCTTCTCCTCCTCCTCAGCTTCAGCCTAAGGGTCCCGGCGCAATCGATAACGAACCACGTGTTGCAGCTCCCTGGGCAAGGGGCGCATGTCAACCTGCCCACCGAACCGTTCCGAGGACTGACGCAGGCCACGATCGAATGCTGGGTGCGCTGGGATCAGCTCGGCGGGATCCGCCGGGTGCTCAATTTTGGCCGGCCCCGACATGACCTCAGCCTGTGCAGCCGGGAAGGCAACCGGCTCGGCTTCGTCATCGCCACGCCGGACGCAGCATTCCAGTGGCTGGAAGTCCGCGATGCCCTCGTGGCCGGACGCTGGTATCACGTCGCTGTCGTCACGGGCCGTGAAGGCATGCGCCTGTTTCTCAACGGGATACCGCTGCATCCTACGAGCAGTTACACAGGCAGTTTCTCCTCCGCGGCCGTGGACGGGCAATTCCTTGTCGGCCGATCGGTGACGCCCGCGGACAACGAACCGGAGTTCGTCGGTGCGATCGACGATCTGCGCATTTGGGATCACGCACGGTCGGAGGCGGAGATTGCCGAAGGCATGTTCCAGAGCCGGAACGGTGCGGAAGCGGGACTGGTCATGGCCGAGGACTTCGAGTCCCTCTCCCAGTCCAAGTCCGAACTCACCGCCCCCCCCACCAACGCCACCGCAGGCGCCTCGGTCGTCCCGAAGTCCCGGCTTACGATGGATCTGCGTTCGGGGGCGGCGCGGGTGGAGATGCGTCGTCCCGGCCTGGAAGAGTTCCGGGTCCGAAGGATCTTTTCGGGGCGCGTGCGTACGGAGGATCGGAAGCCGGTGGAGAATGGGTTGGTGCTCGCGCTGGTTCATGGGCATCGAGTGGCGGCGGCGGTGACGGACGGCGAGGGAAGGTTCGAAGGTTCCTTGCGGCTGCCCGGGCCTGCGGACGTGACTTTTCGGGCTCTGAACAGGCTGGGGGAGACGCAAAGCGGCGCGGGGTTGTTTGTGGATGCGAGCACGGGGGCCCTGGAGGTGGAGACACTCCGCATCCGGGACAAGGAGGGTGGAGATCCGGAATCGACGCAGGGGCGTGCTTTTCATGAGGAACTCCTGCGGGCGGCGGGCTCGGGCAATCCCTGGATCAGTCTTCCGGCGGAACAGCTGCTCCGACGCGGGGCAGCGCCGTGGCCGGGGGCGGAGCCCGTGACCACCACGATCACGTCGACGAAGACCGTGGAATCGAAAGCGGCCCGGCGGGTTGCCGGGAGTCATTTTGTGGCGGGACTGCTGACGGCTTTCTGTCTGATTCACTCGCTGCTTTTCGCCTTTCAGCGGACCTCCCCCAATCACCTCTATTTCGCGCTCATCAGTGGCCTGGGAGCGCTGGCGAGCGGTTCCTTTTTCGGGCTGGGTCGGCTGGTGGACAGCTGGCTTCCGTTGCTGGCCCCGCTGGTGCTCCGCCTTTATCAGCTTCTCTTCGCCCCGCAAAAGCCGCCGCCGCCCCGCCGCCTGTTTGAGGTGGCGATCGGTTCCATGGTCATCCTGGGAATCAGCGGCAGCCTGGTGCCCCTTCCCAGTCTGGTGACGGGCCTTGCGCATGCGGCTGGGGCGATCGTGACGATTTTCTGTGTCGTTGGCATTTCGCGGATCGGCATCGATGCCTGGAAGGCGGGAGCCCCGGGGGCGCGCAACATCGGTATCGGGTTCAGCGCGCTGATGGTGCTTTCGGCCCTGCCATTCGAGGCGCCCGGACTCGGGGGCATGACGTACGCGAACCTCGGCGTCGCCCTGTTCTTCGGTGCCACCTCGGTCCATCTCGCCCAGACCTACGCACTCGCCGGGCAGCGTCTCGAAACCCAGGCCCAGGAACTCGCCCGTTCGAACCTCCAAATGCGTTCCGCCAACGAAGAGATCGAACGGCAGAAAACCGAGCTCGCACGGGCCAAGGAGGCCGCCGAGGAGGCCAATAACGCCAAGTCCCGTTTCCTCGCCAACATGAGCCACGAACTCCGCACCCCGCTCAACGCCATCATCGGCTACAGCGAAATGCTCACCGAGGAAGCCCCGGAAGTCGGCGCCCCAAGCCTCGTCCCCGATCTCGAAAAAATCCGCACCGCCGCCCATCACCAACTGCTGCTGGTCAACGACATCCTCGACCTCTCGCGGATCGAGGCCGGGAAAATGCCGCTGGCGATCGAAACCTTCGACCCCGCCCGCCTGGTGCGCGACGTCGCATCCACCCTGCAAGCGCTCGTGCGGAAACGCGGCAATCGTTTCGAAATCCACTGTCCGGAATCCCTCGGCTCCATGCGGTCGGATCCCATGAAGGTCCGTCAGATCCTCTTCAACCTGCTCTCCAACGCCGCCAAGTTCACCGAGAACGGAACCATCGAGCTGCGCGCCGGGGTTCCCGAGGGCGAAGTTCAACCTGCCCAGCCCGGATCCTTCCAGGGACCCGACGCGCCCAGCGCCGGGAACCCAACCCACCTGGTCTTCACCGTCGTGGATACCGGCATCGGGATGTCCCCGGAACATCTCGCGCGACTGTTCCAACCCTTCACCCAGGGCGACACCGACATCCAGATCCGCTACGGGGGCACGGGGCTGGGCCTGGCCCTGAGCCGGCGGTTCGCCCACATGATGGGCGGCGAGATCACTGTCAGGAGCGAACCAGGGAAGGGCTCGACCTTCAGCGTGCTGCTCGCCACCCAGGCCCCCCAAACTCAGGAGGCCACCGCCTCCGCGACAACGGCACCCCCGCTCCTCGGGCGCCCCGCCTGATCCTGCGAAGCGGAATTCCCCGAGCGCCCAACCCTCTCCCCTCCCCCTGGCCCCCGCCACGATTCGTGACACCCTCCCGCCATGCCGAAGCTGCTGCTCGTCGAGGACAATGAAATGAACCGGGACATGCTCTCCCGCCGGCTCCAGCGCCGGAATTACACCGTCGTCTGTGCCCTCGACGGACAGCAAGGCCTGGACATGGCGCGACGTGAGAAGCCCGATCTGATCCTCATGGACATGAGTCTGCCGGTGGTGGACGGCTGGACAGCCACCCGGAAGCTCCGGGCGGATCCGGAGATTCGCGCGATCCCGGTCATCGCCCTCACGGCGCACGCCATGGCCACGGATGAGCAGCAGGCGCGGGAGGCGGGCTGTGATGATTTCGACACCAAACCCGTCGATTTCCCGCGGCTGCTGGCCAAGATCGAAGCGCTTCTCGTACGCCCCCCCGCCCCGTGAACACGCCTGTGGATCCAACCCCACCGCGCCCCGAAGCCAACGGCCCGGCCCAGGTCCCCGTCCCGATCCCGGGCCCCGGACCCGGACCCGGACCCGGACCGGAGGAACCGGCGCACGAGGAGGCACCCCTCGATCTGTTCGCCCGCATTCGCCACGACCTTCGGACCCCGGCTTCGCATATCCTGGGCTACGCCGAGCTGGTCCGCGAACAGGCCGAGGACCTCGGCTGCCTCCACCTGCTTCCGGACCTTGAGCACATCGAGACCGCCGGGCGGAGGCTGGTGGAACTGATCCGCAACGAGCTCTCCCCGGAAAAACTCGCCCGCGGCGACATCGACCTTCGCAACCTGCACGCGGAACTGCGCACCCCCCTGAACCACGCCATCGGCTACAGCGAGATGCTCCTCGAGGTCGCGGAGCGCGACCAGGCGGGCGTTCTGATCCAGGACCTCCACAAGATCCGGGCGGCTGCGGGAACCTTTCTGCACCTGGCCGGTTCGCTGCTCACCCCGGCTCATTTCGCCACCGCGGAATCCTCGCGACCCGCCGTCCGATCAGCAGCGCATCCCGACGCCCTGGCCCTTTCCCGCCCGGGATCGGAACCCGCCCAACCGGCTGTGGAACGACTGGGCGGCCGGATTCTCGTGGCCGACGACGATCCCGGAAACCGCGATCTCCTGATGCGGCGACTGAGCCAGCAGGGTTTTGAGGTGGAGACGGTGGTGGACGGATTGTCGGCGTTGCGACGCCTGGCCGAGGCGCCCTTCGATCTTCTCCTGCTCGACGTCGTGATGCCGGGACCCGACGGCGACGAGATTCTCGCGCGGCTCAAGGCGGATCCCGCGTTGCGCGCGTTGCCGGTGATCATGCTGTCGGCGCTGGACGAGATGGACAGCGTGGTGCGCTGCATTCTGGCGGGGGCGGAGGATTACCTGGCGAAGCCGGTGAACAGCGTGCTTCTGCGGGCGCGGATCGGTGCCTGCCTGGAGAAGAGCCGGCTGCGGCGAAAGGAACAGACCTATCTCGAGGCGCTGGAGGGCGAGCGGCGGAAATCGGAGGCGCTCCTCCGCAACATTCTCCCCGCGCCGATTGCGGAACGCCTGAAGCGCGGCGAGACCACCATCGTGGACAGCCTGCCCGAAGTGACGGTTCTGTTCGCCGATCTGGTGGGATTCACCGAGATCTCCTCGAGTGTTTCTTCCGTGGAGGTGGTTCGGCTGCTCGACGACATCTTCAGTCAGTTCGATCTGCTCGCGGAGGCCCAGGGACTGGAGAAGATCAAGACCATCGGGGACGCCTACATGGTGGTGGGCGGCCTGCCCACGCCCCGGCCCGATCATGCGCGCGCGGTGGCCGAGGTGGCGCTGAACATGATCGAATGCGTCGAACGCCGGTTTGCCGGTCATCCCTTCCCGGTCCGAATCCGGCTCGGCATGAACACCGGTCCGGTGATCGCGGGCATCATCGGGCGCAGCAAATTCAGCTATGACCTCTGGGGCGACACCGTGAATCTGGCGAGCCGCATGGAATCCCTGAGTTCCCCCGGATGCATCCAGGTGACGGCGGCGGTCCATGAACGGCTCGCGGGAGAATACCGGTTTGAGTCGCGGGGCGACATCGCTGTGAAGGGCCGCGGTGGAACTCCGGCGTGGTTCCTGACGGGCCGCCGGTCCACGGCCTGATCGGGCGCGGCCCGGATCAGGAGGGGTTCTGGGCCTGGATACGTTCCAGCACCCGCCGGCTCAACTCGGCGCCCGCATTGTGACCGGCGTCACGGAGCTTGATCTGCAACGCGGCCACCTCGATCAACCGGGCCAAATCGCGCCCCGGCCGGACCGGGATCACGATGTGCGGAATGTCGATGTCCAGGAGCGGGTAAAACTCCTGGTCGATTCCCAGGCGGTCGACATCGCTGACGTCCTCCCACCGCTTCAAGGTGATGATGAGGTTCACCTTCTTGTGTTCACGCACCGCGCCGACGCCGAACATCCGCGAAACGTCGATGATGCCGATGCCGCGCACCTCCATGAGATGCTGCGCCATGGCCTTGGCCGTCCCGATCACGTCGGTGCCATCATGCACCCGCAACTTCACCACGTCGTCGGCGACCAGGCTGTACCCGCGCTCGAGCAGGGCGAGCACCGATTCGCTTTTGCCGATGCCGCTTTCGCCGATGATCACGACGCCCACGCCCTGGATGTCGACCATGCTGCCGTGCATGCTCGTGCGGGGGGCCGACATGGCCTCCAGCGCGATGGTGGCATGGTTGATGAACTTCATCGTGATGTGCCGGGTGCGGAACACGGGAATGCGGGCGGCGTCGGCGGCCTGGAGCATTTCGGGATCCGGCCGGAGGCTGCGGGCGAGCACCACGGCGGGAACGGTGCTGGAGAAGAGGATGTCGTAGGCGATGGCTCTCGCCTCCGGGGTCTGCTCGCGCAGGAAATGCATTTCCATGCTTCCCAGCACCTGGACCCGGTGACAGGCGAAGTAGCGCGTGTGCCCGGCGAGGGCGAGGCCGGGCCGGTTCAGGGTGGGTTCGCGAATGACTCGGCCGAGACCCTCCGCCCCCGAGATCAGGCGGAGCTCAAGCCGTTCCCCGTATTCCTTGATGAACTCCTGGACCGTGACCTGGGGAGTTTGGACATCGCTGGTCGCTGCCATGGCACGCGGGGGATGGAGGTTCAAACGGCGCCTACATGTTGAAGTCGGGGCCCAGGTAGATCTCCCGGGCCTTCGCATCGTTCACGAGAAATTCGGCACTGCCCTCGACCAGGACCTGGCCGCGGTGGATGACGTAGGCGCGATCCACGAGCTTGAGGGTTTCGCGGACGTTATGATCGGTGATCAGGATCGCCAGCCCCCGTTCGCGCAGGCGCCGGACGATTTTCTGCACTTCGTAAACCGCGATGGGATCGATGCCGGCGAACGGTTCGTCGAGCAGCAGCAGCTTGGGACTGGTGACCAGCGCGCGTGTGATTTCCAGCCGCCGCTTTTCCCCGCCGCTCAGCAGGTACGCCTTGCTCTTGGCCAGCCGCGTCAGATCCAGCTCCTCCAGCAGGTACTTCAGCCGCAACACACGCTCGGCGCGTGGCTCCCGGCAGGTCTCCAGGATGGCCCGGATGTTCTGCTCGACTGTGAGCTTGCGGAAAACCGAGGGCTCCTGGGTCAGGTAACCAATGCCCCGCCGCGCCCGCAAATGCATCGGCAGCGCGGTCACATCGCTCCCGTCGAACTTCACCACCCCGGCATCCGGCCGGATCAGGCCGACCACCATGTTGAAGCTCGTGGTCTTGCCCGCCCCGTTCGGCCCAAGCAATCCCACCACCTCCCCCGCGTCGACACCGATCGACACGCCATCCACGACGGCGCGGCCGCGGTAACTCTTCTTCAGGCCCTGGGTCTCGAGCAGAGGCATCGGCGTTTGATTCAGCGCCGAGCGGGCGCGTTCGTCGAGCCCGCAGCCCGGAACGCCGACATCGGCAGGCGGACCTGACTCCAGCGCTTTTCCACACTGAACCGTCCAGCCACGGGGTCCAGAGCCAGCGCCGTCCCGGGTTCACCCACGATGCGCAAGCCCGTCACCGTCCGCAGCCGGGCGTCCTCGGTCAGCCGCATGAGGCCATCGCTGTCCCGATAGGAAAGCCGTCCCCCGCTGGCCGTGAGCGCCACGTTGTCGATCCGCACCTTGCCCACGGCATCGAGCGAACGGGGAATGGAATTGGTCGAGCCGACCGCGAACTCCCCCTTCGCCTCGTCCGCATGCAATATCCAGCGTCGGGCCTCCGCGGTGGCGGGTCTGGCAAAACCCCCGCGCGGCTGACCAGTGCCGGCGCCGGCCTGGGGATCGGCACCGACTGCGGTTGCGGCGACCATCGTCGGAGCCGGCATGTCGTACTCGAGAACCACACCGCCCCGACCGGCGAATCCCTTGGGGGCGGAGTTGGTGGACAACCCGAGGTCCAGATCCGCGCACTGAAGCTTCCAGGTCTTGCGCACCGCCGTGACCCCGCCGGTGAACCGCGCTTCGCTGGGTTCGACCAACAAACGGCCGGCCGCGACTTCGATGGGCGAAAGCTCGGTCGAGGACCCGCCACCCCCCGAACGCCACACGACATGAACCTCGTCGATCGCCTGAAAGGAAGGGACTTCAGGGTGGATGATAAACCGCGAGGCGCGACCGGCGTGGGCCGCCGACTCCCAGGCGGGTTTCTCCAGCACCTCAATGATCTCGTGCTCACCCACGGTGTATTCCATCCGTCCGCCCCGGAGATCCACCGGGCTGCCCGCCGCCAGGATCCGCGCCTTCACCCCTTCCGTGGCCGTGATCCGTGTCGGACGCGGAGTCTCCGGCTCCCCCCCCTTCGCCGTATTGGCTGGCGCCGGTTCGAAGGTGGCCACCACGTGACCCGCCTCCAGCGACAGCCGCTTCCCCTGGACCGCCTTCACCGGACCACCAAACACCACCTCCCGCGGCGTTCCCTCGATGAAGGCCGACAGGATCTCCAGCGGCGATCCCGGTCCATCCGCCGCCCCGGCGGCAGGATTTCGGGACGCCGCGGCGCGGACCAGAACCAGCCGCGCGTTGCCCCGGGCGGCATAGGAATCCTTGGCCGGCAGCAGGACCAGTTCGTCGGCCGAACCTTCCCCCGCCGAGAACTGCCAGGTCGTCGGACCGCTCAGTTCAATGCGGTCGCCGGCCGGGGTCTGGCTGAACACCGCGCCGCTGCCGGTGGCGCGCCCGGGCCGGCCGGGCCGGAGCAGTTCGATGACCACCCCGTTGGTGGCGCGGATGGAGTCCGGTTTTTCGGCGCGCGCCGAGAGCCGGGAGGCGAGTTCTCCCGCCTTGATCCGGGCCTGGCCGGCTTCGGTCGCCTCGCAATCGTCGATGAAGCGCGCCTCGCCGTTCTTCAGATTGTATTCGAAACGCCGCGAGCGGACTTCGACCGGAGCCCGGTTGGTGGGGGCGCCGGGACGGCGAAGGGTGGTGAGGACCTTGTTGGAAATGACCAGCAGGCCGGAATTGCGGTTCCATCCCCAGCCTTCGCCGGTGATCGAAAACCGGTCATCCGCGCTGCGCAGCACGATCGCACGGTCGGAATCCGCGCCGTTCCCGCCGAACACCCCGAGGGGCGATTCCACAATGATCTCGGTCTGCTTGTCAGGGGCGTACCGGTAGGTCTCCAGGCGGAACTCGGTGATCTGCACCTGGCCGGCGAGCAACGAAGGGCGCGCCTCCTTGCCGCTGACCTGCGCCACGGTGCGGTTCGCTTCGCTGATCGGCGCGCGAAATCCGAACACGATCGGCGCCTGGATCGTGGCACCGGTCCGGGGTCCGGTTTTCGCCGAGTCAGGCTTGGGCGCCGCGGCCCGGGCCCCGAGACCTGTCACGAGTCCAAGAACCAGGAGTCCGCGAAGGACCGCACGTTTCGGCATTCGGTGGGCAGGTTGGGTGTTCACGCGAGGTACTCCCGGACAATGCGCTGCCATCGGCCTTGGGCACGAAGAATCAATTCGATGACCTCACGGACGGCTCCCTGGCCGCCGGCGAGCTGGGTGACGTAATGCGCCCGCGCCAGGGCCTCGGGATGACCCGGCGGCACGCATACCGCCAGCCCCGCCCGCTCAAGCGGACCCAGATCCACGATGTCGTCGCCCATGTAACACACATCCTCCCACGCCACGCCCTCCGCCGCGAGGATTCCCTCGATGGCAACCACCTTCGAACCCCGCTGCTGAATCAGAAAATCCACGTTCAGCTCCGTCGCCCGGAGGGTGGTGGCTGCCGAAGGGCGCGCCGAGATCCAGCCGGTCTTGTAACCCTCGCGCCGCCAAACCGCCACGCCCAGGCCGTCCCGCACGTTGAACCGCTTGTACTCCCCCGCATCACCCACATAGACCGAGGCGTCGGTCAGGATGCCGTCGACGTCGCACAGCAGGAGTTTCACCCGCGCCAGGCGGGCCTGAAGTTCTACCGTTGGTTCAGGCATGGCAGAGTTCGAAGAGGCGGACCAGGGTTCGGATCAGGGCCGGCATGTCGGAGAGCGGAACCATGTTCGGTCCGTCACTCGCCGATCGGTCGGGGTCTGGATGGGTCTCTACAAAGACGCCGTCCGCCCCCGCCGCCACCGCGGCCCGGGCGAGAACCGGGGCAAACTCCCGCTGGCCACCCGACCGGTCGCCGCCGCCACCCGGCAACTGCACGGAATGGGTGGCATCGAAGATCACCGGAAATCCTGTCCGCCCGAGAATCGGGATCGAACGCATGTCCGCCACCAGATTGTGGTAGCCGAAGGTGGTGCCGCGCTCGGTGAGCAGGATCCGGCGGCCTCCGAAACCCTTCACCTTGGCCACGATCTGGGCCACGTCGTCAGGCGCCAGAAACTGGCCCTTCTTCACGTTCACGATGCGTCCCGTCTCAACCGCCGCCCGGATCAGGTCGGTCTGCCGGCAGAGGAAGGCCGGGATCTGGAGAATGTCCACCACCTCCCCCGCCGCCCTGGCCTCCGCTTCGGTGTGAACATCCGTGAGCACCGGAACACCCAGCGCTTTGCGAATCCGGGCCAGCTGGGCCAATCCTTCCTCCAGTCCGGGACCCCGGAAGGACTGGCCCGAGGTGCGGTTGGCCTTGTCGTAGCTTGCCTTGAACACGTACCGCGCCCCGGCCCGCTGGCAGGCTTGCCGGAGCGTCCGCCCGATCTTCAGGCAGAGCGCCTCGTCCTCAAGCACGCAGGGGCCTGCGATCAGGAGCAAACGGCGCCTCGCCTCGATCTCGCGCCAGCCGGTCATGGAACCACGTGCCACGGCCACGTTCTGCCCGGGCCGGCTTCCAAAGGCGAGCCGTTCCACCGTGCGACCGCCTCCTCCTGCGGCCTCCGTGCACGGGGTCGCTCGTCCAGGGAGACAGGCAATTGGGTGGGACGACCAACAGCCTGTCCCCCTATTGCCTGGCGCTCGGTTCTCCCGGCCCCCTGCATCTCGACGGCCCGGGCAACTCGGGGCAGAATTTCGCCCATGGAAGCTCTCCTGCCCTTCCTGGCCCCGCCCAGGATCGCTGCCGTACTGGACCCCGGCTTTCGTCCAGCCGCCCTCGCCGTCCGCGCCTTCGAACAGGCCGCCGACGCCTCGGGACGCGCGCTACACCTCGGAATCGCCATTGAACAGGCCGACGGTTCCATCTTCACGTTCCAGCGGAAGTTCCTCCCGCCCGATCACCCGAACGCCGCGGCGAACGCGTTCTTTCTCGAGCGCCTCGCCAAGTTCCTGCTCTGGTCCCGGGGCGGCTGGAAACTTCAGGTCACCGGTCCGGCGGCGCTCGTCGACACCCTCGCCCGGCACTACCGCGAGACCGAGGCGGGTCGGTTTGATGCCGAGATGATGGGAGGTCGGGTCTACGAGAAGCCCTTCACCGTCGAGGCCATCTCCGCCCTGCCCGAGGAGAAATCCGCCACCCAGAGCCTGGGCCGGCACTGGGACGGCTGCCGGATCGGCTTCGATCTGGGCGGCAGCGATCGAAAAGTCTCGGCCGTGCTGAACGGGGAGCCCGTGTTCACGGAGGAGACTGTCTGGGACCCCATCAAGCAGGCGGACCCGGCCTATCACTTCGACGGCATCATGGATTCGCTGCGCAAGGCGGCAGCGCATCTGCCGCGGGTGGACGCCATCGGCGGAAGTGCCGCCGGGGTTTATGTGAACAACCGCCCGAAGGTGGCTTCCCTCTACCGCGCCGTTCCCCCGGAACTTTTCCAGACCAGGATCCGGAACCTGTTCTTCGATCTGAAGGCCGCCTGGGGCGGGGTCCCCTTCGAAGTGGCGAACGACGGCGAAGTCACCGCGCTGGCGGGCTCGATGTCCCTCGGGAAAAACGCCGTGCTCGGCGTCGCCATGGGCACCAGCACGGCCGCCGGTTACGTCACGCGCGACGGCAATATCACCTCCTGGCTGAACGAACTCGCGTTCGTGCCGATCGACTACCGGCCGGAGGGGCCAATGTGCGAATGGAGCCGCGACCGGGGCGTGGGCTCGCAGTATTTCTCCCAGCAAAGCCTCGCGCGCCTCGTGCCGGCCGCCGGCATCGAAGCCGATCCCGCCCTGCCGCTGCCGGAAAAGCTGAAGCTGGTCCAGAAACTGATGGCCGCCGGCGATCCGAAGGCCCGGAGGATCTACGAGACCATCGGCACGTACCTGGGCTACGGACTGGCGCACTTCGCCTCGTTCTACGACTGCGAACACGTCCTGGTCCTGGGACGCGTCATGACCGGCGACGGCGGTTCGATCATTCTCGAAGGCGCCCGCGCGGTGCTCGAAGCCGAATTCCCCGAGCTGGCCACCCGCATCGCCTTCCACACGCCGGACGAGACCTCGAAACGTCATGGCCAGGCCGTGGCGGCCGCCAGCCTGCCCCGGATCTCTTAGCGGCCGGGGCCGGTCGGGTCCGCACCGGCCGACCGGCCGTCCGGCTAGAACAGCGTGTAGATGAACGGCGCGACCGCGCTGCCGGACAGAAGCACCAGGGCCCCGAACAGAAGCAGGACTCCCACGATCGGCAGGAGCCACCACTTCTTGTTCTCCTTCATGAAGGACCAGGTCTCGCCAAGAAAGCCCTGACGACGATCCTCGGAGGCGGCCTTTTCAAACTGGGAAACGGGTTTCTGGCTCATGGCGTGTCTCGCGTTGCGACGGTTGGCGGCTCCTGGAACCGAACCAGGCCGGAGGTGCGAACTCCCGGCGAAGGTCCCGGCCGCTTTTCAGTATTGTCTCAGATAGCGCTGGGGATCCGCCGGGGCCGGTTTGGGTTCCCAATAGCTCTGGCCGCCGGCTCCGCTCTTGCGCTTCCGCACCATCGCGTCCCATCCCCGGAGCCGCAAGAAGAGTCCCACCGCCAGAAAAACCACAAAGAACAGAAAGGCCAGCATGACCTGGGACACCACAAACCCGATCGGAAACGCGAGCAGCATCGCCCCCGTGTAAAACCATCGGAACAACCCGGGCGCCACCAACCCCAACGCCAGACAAAGCCCTCCGAAACCCACGCTGCCCCAGCCCAGTCCCGTGCGCGCCCGCACCAGCGCCTGGAACAACCCAAAACCGCCAAAGACGAGAAAGCACACCACACCGAACTGCCGGACCACCTTCGGCTTCGGGGGGCGGATGACGTCGGTCCAGGTCATGTCAGGAGGGGATGGGCACGGGGGTTGGTCGTTCGATGGCGTTCAATCGAGGTCGAACGACGCCAGGTACTTCTTCCGTTCCTGTTCCGTGACCGTTTGCGGCATCTCGGTCTTGAGAAACACGTGGTTCTCCACCACCAGGGCATCCATTTCCGTCGCCAGAAAACAGCGGCAGGCATCCTCGGGCGTGCACACGATCGGCTCGCCGCGGATGTTGAAACTGGTGTTCACCAGCACCGGACTGCCCGTCCGATCCTCAAACGTCCGCATCAACCGGTGCAGTCGCGGATGGCGGTCGGCGTCCACGGTCTGAATCCGCGCGCTGTAATCGACGTGCGTGATGCCCGGAAAATCGGAGCGGACGATGTTCACCCGCTGACGCAGATCCGGCGCCTCCTGCATCTGCTTCACCTGCTCGGCATCCAGCTTCTTGCGATACTTCTCCCGCACCGGTGCCACGATGAGCATGTACGGGCTTTCCTCCCCGGGCTTCATCTCGAAGATCTCCGACGCCTTCTCCTGGAGCACGATCGGGGCGAAGGGACGGAAGCTCTCCCGGAATTTGATCTTCAGGTTCATGTTCGCCTGCATGGTCGTGTTCCGCGCATCCCCCAGGATGCTTCGGGCTCCCAGCGCCCGCGGACCAAACTCCATGCGGCCATGAAACCAGCCGACAATCTTCCCTTCGCCCAGCAGGGTGGCGACGGTCTTCAGCAGGTCCGCCTCCTCGGGATGATGATGGTATGGCAGCCCTCGCTGGCGCGCCCAGGCGTCGACTTCCGCATCCGTAAACGCCGGCCCGAGCAGGCTGGCGTGTTGCAGGTCGCGGCCGCCGGGCTTTCGGGGTTCCTCCAGCAATTGATGATGAACGAACAGCGCCGCCCCCAGCGCCCCGCCCGCATCGCCCGCCGCCGGCTGGATCCAGATGCCATCGAAGGGCCCTTCCCGCAGCAGACGACCGTTGGCCACGCAGTTGAGCGCGACGCCCCCGGCGAGCACGAGATGCTTCATGCCGGTTTCCCGGTGGATGGCCCGGCCGATCCGTAGCATGGCTTCCTCGGTCACCTTCTGGATGCTCGCCGCCAGATCCATGTGGCGCTGTTCGAGCATCGATTCGGGACGACGCGGCGGGCCGCCGAACAGTTCATGGAACCGTTCACCCGTCATGGTCAGGCCCTGGCAGTAATTGAAGTAATCCTGGTCCAGCCAGAAGCTCCCGTCCTCCCGCAGGTCGATGAGATGCTCGAGAATCTGGTCGCGGTACACCGGCCGGCCGTAGGGCGCGAGACCCATGAGCTTGTACTCGCCGCTGTTCACCTTGAACCCGCAGTAATAGGTGAACGCGGAGTACAGCAGGCCGAGGGAATGCGGGAATTTCAGATGCCGCTGGAGCGTCATCTTCGACCCCTCGCCCACGCCCCACGCGGTGGTGGTCCATTCCCCCACACCATCCAGGGTCAGGATCGCCGCGCGATCGTAAGGGCTCGGAAAGAACGCACTCGCGGCGTGGCTTTCGTGGTGATCCGTGAACACCAGCTTCGCACGCGTGGCCCCCTGAAGTTCATTCAGGATCGTGCGCTTCATGTGGAGCTTCTCCCGCATCCACACGGGAATCGCCATGCGGAAGCTGGGAAACCCCGAGGGCACATAAGCCAGGTAGGTCTCCAACAACCGCTCGAACTTCACCAGCGGCTTCTCGTAAAACGCGACGTAATCGAGATCCGCGGCCTTCAGCCCCGCTTGCCGCAGGCAGTAGTCAATCGCGTGAACCGGAAACCGCGCATCGTGCTTCTTCCGGCTGAACCGTTCCTCCTGCGCGGCAGCGACAATTTTCCCGTCCACGACCAGCGCAGCAGCACTGTCGTGGTAAAAGGCAGAGATGCCTAAAATCCTGGCCACGGGGCGCGAAACATGCGGGACCAAAGCGGCGAAAGCAATCTTCCGGAAGGTTCAACGAACGCCCTGAGGATCCCCTAGGGATCCCTGAACTCTGGCCATTTTCAGGCGTCGCGGAGCGACCGAAGGACGGTAGCCGTGGGCAACGCCCACGGTTTGGATGGTTTTTTGGATTGGCGTCGCGGAGCGACGTCCGACCGTTCAGGGAGGCGTAGGCGAATCGAAGGGTTCGTGGGGAAATTGCAGGCAAACAATTCCGGCGTCGCTCCGCGACGCACCCGAAATTCGCACCGGGTCCAGGGGCT
>CAYZAE010000129.1:0-5183 GCA_964476125.1 uncultured Verrucomicrobiota bacterium
ACAGCCGGAGGCCATGCCCGAGATAAGCGTGCCGGTGTGGCAGAACGGCACACCGCAGTCCATGCACCGCGCCCCCTGCGTCCGGAGCTTTTCCTCCGGCATGTGGTCATGGAACTCGTTCCAGTCCCGGATCCGTTCCAAGGCGGAACGGTCGAGGGGAAGTTCGCGGATGAATTCGAGGAATCCAGTCGGTTTACCCATGGGATGATTCGATCGGGATGAAGTCGGGAGTGAGCCTCAGCCGCCGCCGATCCGGGACACATCCCGGGCGTTGGCCTCAAACGCGGCGTTGGTGGCATCGTCGCCGGAAAGCCCCCGCGCCTGGGCATCCTTGATCGCGTTCAACACGCGCTTGTAGTCCTTCGGCATGACCTTGACGAACCTGGGCAGCATCCCCGCCCAATCCGCCAGGACCGCCCGGCCCCGATCGCTGCCCGTCAGGCTGACGTGGCGTTCGATCTGCCGGCGCACCGCCGCGATGTCCTCGGGATCCTCGAGCTTCTCGAGTCCCACCATCTGCTTGTTGCAGCGCAGGGCGAAATCGCCCTTTTCATCGAGCACGTAGGCGGCCCCGCCCGACATGCCGGCCGCGAAATTGCGGCCCGTCGGACCCAGGATCACCACGCTGCCGCCGGTCATGTATTCGCAGCCATGGTCACCCACGGCCTCCACGACGGCGTGAACCCCGGAATTCCGGACGCAGAACCGTTCCCCGGCCATGCCGCGGACGTACGCTTCGCCCCCGGTGGCGCCATAGAACGCCACGTTGCCGATGATCATGTTCTCCTCGGAACGGAACGTCGACTGCGCCGGCGGATGGATGATCAGCTTGCCGCCGCTCAATCCCTTGCCGAAGTAATCGTTGGCGTCGCCCTCGAGCTTGAAGGTCATGCCCTTCGGCATGAACGCGCCAAAACTCTGCCCGGCGCTGCCCTTGAACCGGATCTGGATCGTGTCCTCGGGCAACCCGTTGGCCCCATGTCGGCGGGTCAGCTCGTTGCCGACGATCGTGCCCACCACCCGGTTGACGTTCCGGATGGGAACATCCGCCACCACCTTCTCCCCACGCTCGATGGCCGGCTGGCAGAGATCGAGCAGGGTTGTGAGGTCCAGGGACTTCTCCAGCCCGTGGTCCTGCTGCATCTGGCAGTAGCGACCAACGTCCGAGGGAACGTCCGGGGTGTAGAGAATGTTGGAGAAATCGAGGCCGCGCGCCTTCCAGTGCTCGACCGCGCGTCGCGGTTCGATCCGGTCGACCCGGCCGATCATCTCGTTGAAGTTCCGGAACCCGAGGCGGGCCATCCATTCACGGACTTCCTGCGCGATGAAGCGCATGAAGTTCACGGCGTCCTCAGGTTTGCCGACGAAATTCTTGCGCAGGCGCGGGTCCTGGGTCGCCACCCCGACGGGGCAGGTGTTGAGGTGACAGACACGCATCATGATGCAGCCCATCGCCACCAGGGGCGCCGTCGCGAAACCGAATTCCTCGGCGCCCAGAAGCGCCGCGATGATCACATCCCGGCCGGTCTTCAACTGGCCGTCGGTCTCGACCACGATTCGCGAGCGTAGGTTGTTCAGCACCAGCGTCTGGTGGGTTTCGGCCAAGCCGAGTTCCCACGGGACACCCGCGTGCTTGATCGACGTCTGGGGCGATGCCCCGGTACCGCCGTCGTAGCCCGAGATCAGGACGACGTCCGCGTGCGCCTTGGCGACGCCCGCCGCGATCGTGCCCACGCCCACCTCGGCGACCAGCTTGACGCTGACCCGGGCCCGACGGTTTGCGTTTTTCAGGTCGTGAATCAGCTCGGCAAGATCCTCGATCGAGTAGATGTCATGGTGCGGCGGCGGCGAGATCAGACCGACGCCCGGAGTGGAATGACGGACCTTGGCGATCCAGGGATAGACCTTGGCCCCGGGCAGCTGCCCGCCTTCGCCGGGCTTGGCGCCCTGGGCCATCTTGATCTGAAGTTCGCGGGCGTTGGTCAGGTAAAGGCTGGTGACCCCGAACCGTCCGGAAGCCACCTGCTTGATCGCCGAATTCTTCGAGTCGCCCAGGTCGTTCGACCAGGTGTAGCGCGCCGGATCCTCGCCGCCTTCGCCGGTGTTCGACTTGCCGCCGATCCGGTTCATGGCGATGGCGAGGGTCTCGTGCGCTTCGCCGCTGATGGACCCGTAGCTCATGGCGCCCGACTTGAAGCGCTTCATGATGGTTTCCACGGACTCCACTTCCTCGATCGGAATGGCGGTCGCCGCGAGTTTCAGATCCAGCAGCCCGCGCAGGGTGTAATGCTGGCGCATCTGGTCGTCGACCAGGGCCGAGTACTCCTTGAAGACCGGGTAGCTCGAGGTCCGGACCGCCTTCTGCAGCTTGTGAACGGTCTGGGGATTGAAGAGGTGCAGTTCCCCATCCGCGCGCCACTGGTACTGTCCGCCCACATCGAGGGTGTTTCCGTTCGAGGGTCGGTCGGGAAACGCCCGGCGATGACGGCGCAGTGTTTCCTCCGCGATCTGGTCGAGCCCGATCCCACCCACCCGCGACGCGGTCCAGGTGAAATACTTGTCGATGACCGCGTTGCTCAGGCCGATGGCCTCGAAAATCTGGGCTCCCCGATACGACTGGATGGTGGAGATGCCCATCTTCGAGATGACCTTCACCACACCCTTGGTGACCGCCTTGGTGTAGTTCTTGATGGCCGTCTTGTGATCGATGTCCTTCAGCAAACCCTGCCGGATCATGTCGTCCAGGGTCTCGTAGGCCAGGTACGGATTGATGGCTCCGCACCCGAACCCGATCAGCAGGGAGAACTGATGGACCTCCCGCGGTTCTGCGGATTCGAGCACCAGGCCCACCTGCGTGCGGGTGCCTTCCCGAATCAGGTGATGGTGCAGACCGGCCACCGCGAGCAGCGCCGGAATCGGTGCCATCTCCGGATTCACCCCGCGATCGGACAGGATGATCACGTTGTAACCGTCCTCAATCGCGCGGTTTGCCGCGTCGAAAAGGTCGTCGAGAGCCCGCTCCAGACCGGCGGCCCCCTCGGAAGCCTTGAACAGGATCGGGAGAATCACCGAGCTGAACGCCGGATGATTCAGGTACTTCAGCTTGGCGAACTCGTCGTTCGTCAGGATCGGGGTCTTGAGCTCGATCAACTGGCAGCTCCGCGGTTCGGGCTGCAACAGGTTCCGCTCCGAACCAATGGTCGTCTCCGTCGAGAAGATGATCTCCTCGCGAATGCAATCCACCGGCGGGTTGGTGACCTGGGCGAACAACTGCTTGAAGTAGTTGTACAGCAGCTGCGGCTTCTCCGAGAGCACGGCCAACGGAGTGTCCGTGCCCATCGATCCCACCGCCTCCACCCCGTCACGCGCCATGGGCACCATCAGCACCCGCAGGTCCTCGAACGAATACCCAAAGGCCTGCTGGCGATGCAGCATGGTGTCGTGATCAGGAACAGCCACCACCGGAGCCTCCGGCAGCGACCCGAGATCCACCATGAACCGGTTGATCCACTCGCGGTACGGCTGGGCCTTGCACACCGCGTCCTTGATCTCGTCGTCGCCAATGATCCGACCCTGCTCGGTGTCGATCAGGAACATGCGGCCCGGCTGGAGACGCCCCTTTTGCTTGATCCGCTCCGGCGCAATGTCCAGCACGCCCGCCTCCGACGCCATCACCACGAGATCGTCGTGGGTGACGTAGAAACGCGAGGGTCGGAGGCCATTGCGATCAAGGCAGGCCCCGATCTGAACGCCATCGGTGAAGGCCACCGACGCCGGGCCGTCCCACGGCTCCATGAGGCACGAGTGGTACTCGTAGAACGCCTTGCGCTCATCGCTCATGCTCTCGTGCCCCACCCAGGGCTCCGGGATCATCATCATCATCGCGTGCGGCAGGGACCGCCCGCTGAGGACGAGGAGCTCGAGGCAGTTGTCGAACATCGCCGAGTCCGAACCGTTCGGATTGATGATCGGCAGGATCTTCTGGATCTCGTTCCGATCCCCCAGCAGCGCGCTCTCGAACATCGCCTGCCGCGCATGCATCCAGTTGATGTTGCCGCGCAGCGTGTTGATCTCGCCGTTGTGGGCCAGGTACCGGTACGGATGCGCCCGCTCCCAACTCGGAAAAGTGTTGGTCGAGAACCGGGAATGAACCAGCGCCAGCGCCGATTCCATGTCGGGCGCCCGCAGGTCCGGGAAATACTGGTCGACCTGGCCGGGCATGAGCATGCCCTTGTAGGCGATGGTGCGGCAGGAGATGCTCGCGACGTACCAGAAGTGTGACCCCGCCTCACCCGCGTTGCGCACCTCGGTATACGCGCGCTTGCGAATGACGAAGAGACGCCGTTCAAAGGACTTGTCGTCCGTGATTCGGCGGCTCCGCCCGATGAAGCACTGGCGGAACACCGGTTCCGTCGCCTTCGCGGTCGCGCCGATCATTGAGTTGTCCGTCGGCACGGTGCGCCAGCCCAGCACTTTCTGGCCTTCCTCGCGGACGATCCGCTCGAAGACTCGCTCGCAGAAGCGCCGCTGTTTGGCGTCGCGTGGCAGGAAAACCATCGCCACGCCGTACTGGCCCGGTTCGGGCAGTTCGAAGCCGCTCTCGGGCGCAACACGCGCGAAAAACCGATGCGGGATCTGCATCAGGATTCCGGCGCCATCGCCCGTGTTCGGCTCGCAGCCGCATGCGCCGCGATGATCCAGGTTCACGAGCACCTGAATGCCTTGTTGGACAATGTCGTGGGACTTCGCGCCCTTGATGTTCACGACAAAGCCGACACCGCACGCGTCATGCTCAAAACGCGGATCGTAGAGGCCCTGCCGGGGAGGAAGACCGTGCCAGCGGGCCTGGGTCGGCACGGATTGGGTTGTCTGGTTCGTCATCGGACCTACATCACTCACACTTCGACGCCATGACGGCGTCAAATTCGCCAAGCTTTTAGATCGTCCCGGTCGAGATGCAATCTCCGACTCCGGGAAATTGTTCATGCCCCCCACCGACGCGCTTCATGCTCATCGGATTCCAGCCCGCCGCTCCCGTCTGAAACGTGGCTCAAGACCACGCCCCAACCCCAGCCAGACAGGCCCTTGCCCGCACCGCAACGCAACCAAGCCCCAGCGCACAGGCTCGCGCGCGCGCGACGGCTAGGCTGTTCGCACCCACCGACGCGCCTTCATCTCGAACC